>JAHBUY010000006.1:0-300000 GCA_019637795.1 bacterium
GGCGGCGCCCCACCAGTTGAGCCTGCGGTGAAGTGCCAACCCATCTTCCTCGAGGAGAGGCCCGAGAACCTCAACCAGATGATGGGGTCGCTGGAGGATCTGCCGACAGGGGACTGCCATGCCGCCACCGATCAAGTCGCGAAGACCCTGACCGGAGCACGCGTAAACGACCTTCGACACGCGCGTACGGCAGATGGCGCCGGCACACATGGCGCAAGGTTCGGTGCTGGCATACAACGTCGCGACGCGCAACGTTTCTCGAGGCAGCGATCGTGCCGCTTGACTGACGAGGTTGAGTTCCGCGTGGCGAGTTGGGTCGTGCTCCCGAGTCACGGTGTTACTGGCCGACAGGACGATCGCGCCGCTGACGACGAGCACGGCACCAAAGGGCTCGTCGCCCTGGGCATGCGCCTGCTCGGCGAGTGCAAGAGCCTCGCGGAGAAACGTTTCGTGAGTACCGTGGCTAGCGCTCATCGTTTCGGCCGCCTAACGCCAGCGGTCAGCCGCGCGGGCCGCAGGCCCGCGTCGGCTGCACCGCGTTGTTAGCCTGTCGTCAATCATCTTGCCTACGTCCCTCTCTCGCAATTGGCCAAGAGCAACTCACCAGCCTCAGCTAAGATCGCCTCAGAAAACGGAATCGGATGCGACGAAATCGCGAAGTGCGTGTCGTCGAAATTATGCGCGTTCACCAGCCAACACCCCAGTTGCCAGACAAGGTATCGATTCGCGCCATCTCCGTTGAAAGGGATCTGCCAATAGGCGGCAGGAAGATCGTGGAACGCTACCAGGGCACCTGGTTGGCTCTTATCAGCGAAGGCCTCCGCGGCTGCACTGCTCGACGGATAGAGGAGCAGGTCGGCGTCCGAGTCGTGTCCTGTCGCGGCGTCGCAGTAGATCCTGTACCCGTTCTCCCTGGCGTACGCGCCCCGCAAGAATGGACCGGGACTGTCCCACGTGCACTTCGCATCGACGACTCGGTCGAGCGCCGCCACTACCGGGTCCGGGTCCGGGGTACGGGTCACCGTAGGTGTTCTCGTAAAGCTGGGCGAGGGAGCCGGCTCGGTCAGTGTCGGCGTCGCGGGGCATCCGCGCAGTGCGTTCCCGACGGAGCGCAAGATGAGCACCACCGGCACGCACTCTGGCAGAGAACAGGCATACTCGGGGCAGGCCGCAACTGGCTCGCGCTCCAACGCAATATTCACAGCCAAGAGCAACTCGGCGATTTCAACCACGCCGTCGCTGTCGCAATCGCCGTGACAGGTCTCGCTTGCCCACAGAGGCGGCGCGGCGGCGACAATTGCAGAGGCAAGGAGCATGGCGCTCAGCGGGCGGGCGGCCCCAAGCAAGTTCAACGCAACTGAACTACGGAAGAACAGTGTCATGGCAGCATCTGGAGAAGGGCTAACGCCAGCGGTCAGCCGCGCGGGCCGCAGGCCCGCGTCGGCTGCACTGCGTTGTTAGACGCTTCCTCGGCCGCAATCTCGACCCGCTTCACGGTTCGGGTCTCAAGATCCACGCAAAACATTCGGCTGTGCTCGTCGGTGATCACGAGGCTGTTGCCCTCGAGCACCATCGAACGGATGAAGATCCACTGAACATCCTCCTCGGTGAACGGCCAGGTCCATACGCGATAGATGGTGAGATCCCAGAGCTTGCGGCCGGTGGCTTCGCCGTACGCTTCGATATACCCGCGAGTGCCGTCATCATTGGGAACCACTATGTGAGCGCCTTGATAGATCGCCGGCTCGATCACCGGGGGCGGGGCGTGCTTCGCAACGGCGGCAGTGGCGACGACGATCGCAGCGAGCGAGATGACAGTGCGCATGGCGTCTAACGCCAGCGGTCAGCCGCGCGGGCCGCAGGCCCGCGTCGGCTGCACCGGTTTGTTAGACGCTGCCTCGGCCGCAATCTCAACCCGCTCCACGGTTCTGGTCTCAAGATCCACGCAAAATACGCGGCCATGCTCGTCGGTGATAGCGAGGCTGTTGCCCTCGAGCACCATCGAGCGGATGAAGATCCACTGAATGTCGGTCTCCATGAATGAGAACGGCCAGATCCACACCCGATAGATCGTGAGATCCCAGAGCTTGCGGCCCGTGGCTTCACCGTACGCTTCGATGTAGCCGCGAGTGCCGTCATCATTGGGAACCACTATGCGGGCGCCTTGGTAAACTACCGGCTCGATCACCGCGGGCGAGGCGTGCTTCGCAGCCGCGGCAGTGGCTACGACGATCGCAGCCAGCGAGAGAAACGTGCGCATGGCGTCTAACTACATTTATCCAGACTAACGGTTTTCATGACCCCCGCCTGTGCGGGGCGGGATAACGGGATCGGACCGTGTGGGAGAATAGCGCCGAATTCGACGCTGGTCCAACAACTTCCGTGGCGCTGGTGCAGGTGGCGCTGGAGATGGCATAGCCGCCTGGCCAGGCGGCATAACGGGCGAAGCGCAGAGTCGATCGGCCGGGCTCGAGACGCCGCGACCGCCGCGGTTGAGAACGTGCGTGTAGATCATCGTGGTCTTCACATCGCGGTGGCCGAGCAGCTCCTGCACGGTGCGGATGTCGTAGCCGTCCTCCAGCAGATGGGTGGCGAAGCAGTGCCGGAGCGTGTGCGGCCCGACGGCTTGCGCCAGGCCCGCACGGCGCGCGGCGGCGTGGATGGCCTTCTGGATCGCGGTCTCGTGCAAGTGATGGCGGGTCGGCGGGCCAAAGCGCGGGTCGGTACAGATGCGGGCGGCCGGGAAGACCCATTGCCAGCCCCATTCGCGGCCCGCACCCGGGTACTTGCGCCCCAGGGCATTCGGCAACCTGGCCTCGCCATAGCCAGCGGCAAGATCGGCGGCGTGGCGGCGGCGCACGGCATCGAGGTGCGTCGCCATGGGTCCCGCCAGAGCGGCCGGCAGTACCGTGACGCGATCGCGGCCACCCTTGCCGTGGCGAACGAGGATCTCGCCACGCTCGAAGTCGAGGTCGTGCACACGCAATCGGAGGGCCTCGATGACCCGCAGGCCTCCGCCGTAGAGAATCATGGCGGCGATCCACATCGTCCCGTCGAGCGCGGCGAGCAGTCGGGCAACCTCAGCCCGCGTGAGGACGACCGGCAGGCGCTGCGGCCGCTTCGCCCGCACGACCTCGTCGATCCAGCCGGGATCGCGGCCAAGCACCTCGCGGTACAGGAACAGCAACGCCGCCAGGGCCTGGTTCTGGGTCGAAGCGCTCACCTGCCGTTCCACCGCCAACGCGGTCAGGAAGCGGCGGATCTCGCCCTCCCCCATCTCCGCCGGGTGACGCGTGCCATGGAAGAGGATGAACCGCCTGATCCAGGCGACGTAGGCCTGCTCGGTGCGATAGCTGTAGTGGCGCACCCGCACCGCGTCGCGCACCTGGTCGAGGAGGCGCCGCGGCCGTTCGGGCGGCGCCGGGTCGGTGCGGAGCGTCGACACGGTCTCCTCCCTCCCCCATCACCGGAAGTCGTGCGACTTCGGCAGCGGCGGCGGCTCGTCCTCGGGGGTGAGGCGCATGCGGTAGCCGCGGCCGGTCTGATCGATGCGCTGCTCGGGCAGTTGCAGCGGGGCGAAGCGGCGGGCGCGGACGTGGACGACGTCGTCGACGCGCTGCACCGGACCCTCGACGAGCAGCAGCGAGGCGGTGTGGACGAGGCTGCGATGACGCTCGAAGACGTCAGGCGTGACGACGGCGTTGCCGATCCCGGTCTCGTCCTCGAGGGTGAGGAAGCAGACGCCCTTGGCGCTCCCGGGGCGCTGGCGGACGATGACCAGGCCCGCGATCCTCACCACCGTGCCGTGTCGGGCGCGCCCCAGGTCGCGGGCGGAGAGGACGCCCCGTGCAGCGAGGTCGGAGCGGAGGTATTGCATCAGATGCGGGCCAGCGGTGAGGCCGAGGGTGGTGTAGTCGGCGAGGGTGCGGTCGAGCGGCGACATTTCAGGCACGTTGTTAGTTGTTAGGTTGTTAGTTGTTAGGCTCGAGGGCGTTGCAGAGACTGGATGAGCCGGTTCAGGAGTCGCGCGATCGAGTCCACCTGGCGAAGAAGCGGCAGCACTTGCGCGCTCGAGGCGAGGTGGACGGTCGGAAGCAGGAGCAGATATGTCTCCAGCTCCCTCAGGCTGCCCTGAGCGATGCGAAGGAAGTTCACGAAATCCTTCCGCGTCCCCCTTCCGCTCCCCTCCGCGATATTCGCCGGCACCGATATGGCCGCTCGCCACATCTGGCTCGCGAGCCCGTATCGCTCTTCTTTCGGCAGACCGCGCGTCAGGTGATAACACGCCTGTGTCAACCGCATCCCCTGCTGCCACACGAGAAGTCCGCGGTACGATCTGAGATCGCGCGCCATGGACAGCTTCAGTACCTTCTGTCTCCGGCACTGCGTAGGCTGCTCGACTCGTCTCGCGGAATCGAAGCAATGCACCCTTGGGGATGGCAGCAGCTTGCCACATGGCCTGACGGCGGGTGAGGCCGAACGGCGCCAACGCACCGGCATGTGCCAGTACTTGAAGCTCGTCGTCGCGCAGATCCGCGCGAATGGCGACGTCGGCCACCGATTCGAACGGCGCACACTGACGGGCAGCCACGATGCGGTGGCCGGCCTCCTCCCGCAACCCCGACACGTAACGCAGCCCCAACCTGAGGGCGGGGTTCGGCGCGGCCCTGTCCATCGGCGGTTCGTCGGCCGTACCCCGTTCACCTCCTTCTGACCTACCAACGTAACAACCTAACAACCTAACAACCTCGCTCTCCAGCGTGCACGTCCACTCCGACCGCGTCACGTCCACCGGGCGCACGCGCAGGCCGTGGCGCTGGGCGTCCTTCACCAGGGTGGCCGGGTGGTAGAAGCCCATCGGCCAGTTGTTGAGCAGGGCGCAGGTAAAGGCGGCGAGGTGGTGGCGGCGCAGGTAGGCCGAGGCGTAGGCGAGCAGCGCGAAGCTGGCGGCGTGCGATTCGGGGAAGCCGTAGAGCGCGAAGGAGGTGATGCTCTTCACGATCGACTCCTGCGCCGCGCCGGTGATGCCGCGGGCGGCCATGCCGGCGCGCAGGCGCGCCTCGATCTCGCGCATGCGCGCCAGCGAGCGCTTGAAGCCCATGGCGCGCCGCAGCTCCTCGGCCTCGCCGCCGCTGAAGCCGGCGACCGCCATCGCCATGCGCAGCAGTTGCTCCTGGAAGAGTGGCACGCCGAGCGTGCGCTCGAGGATCGGCTCGAGGTCGGGATGCGCGTAGGTCACCGGTTCGCGCCCCTGGCGGCGGTTCAGGTACGGGTGCACCATCTGGCCGACGATCGGGCCGGGGCGGATGATCGCCACCTCGACCACCAGGTCGTAGAAGCGCTCCGGCTTCAGGCGCGGCAGGGTCGCCATCTGCGCCCGGCTCTCGACCTGGAAGACGCCGATGGTGTCGGCGCGGCGCAGCATGTCGTAGGTCGCGGGATCGTCGGGCGGCAGGCGCGCCAGGTCGACCTCGATCCCCTCGTGCTCGCGGATGAGCGGGATCGCGTCCTCCAGCACGGCCATCATGCCGAGGCCGAGCAGGTCGACCTTGATGATGCCGAGGTCGGCGCAGTCGTCCTTGTCCCACTGCACCACGACCCGGCCCGGCATTGCCGCCGGCTCGAGCGGCACCACCTCGTCGAGCCGCCCGGCCGCGATCACCATGCCGCCCGAGTGCTGGCCGAGATGGCGCGGCAGGTTCTGGATGCGGGCCACCAGATCGACCAGCAGGCGCACCCGCGGCGCCCGCGGATCGACGCCGCCGGCGCGAAGCTGCTCCGGCAGCTCGTCGAGGTCGTCGCGAAACTCGAAGCGGCGCAGCAGCTTCGAGAGCCGGTCGACCTGCGACTCGGCGAAGCCCAGCACCTTGCCCACCTCGCGCACGGCGCTGCGCGTCCGGTAGGTGATGACGTTGGCGGTCATCGCCGCGCCGCGCGCCCCGTAGCGCTGGTAGACGTACTGGATCACGCGCTCGCGCTGGTCGCCGCTCGGCAGGTCGAGGTCGATGTCCGGCCACTCGCCGCGCTCGACCGACAGGAAGCGCTCGAAGAGCAGCTTCATGCCGATGGGATCGACGGCGGTGATGCCGAGCGCGTAGCAGACCGCCGAATTGGCCGCCGAGCCGCGCCCCTGGGCGAGGATGCCGGCCTCGCGGCAGAAGCGGACGATGTCCCAGACGATGAGGAAGTAGCCGGCGAGATCGAGCCGACCGATCACCGCCAGCTCGTGCTCGAGCTGACGGCGGACCGGGTCGGTGAGGCGGCCATAGCGCTGCACGGCGCCGGCCTCGGCGAGGGCGCGCAGACGGCCGAGCGGCGTCTCGCCGGGCGGCAGCGGATAGTCGGGAAAGCGATAGCCGAGGTCGGCGAGCGTGAAGGCGCACTGCTCGGCGATGCGGCGGGTGTTGCGCAACGCTTCGGGGTGGTCGCGGAAGAGCGCCGCCATCTCGCGCGCCGGCTTGAGGTGGCGCTCGGCGTTGGCGAGCAGGCGGCGGCCGGCGGCGTCGAGCGTGGTCTTCTCACGCAGGCAGGTGAGGACGTCGAGCAGCGGCCGGCCGTCGACGGCGGCGTGGCGGACGTCGTTGGTCGCCACCAGCGGCAGGCCGTGCCGCGCCGCCGCGGCGACGAGGACGCGGTTGTGCCGCTCCTCGGCGGGATCGAGATGGCGCTGCAGCTCGAGGTACAGGCGGCCGGGGAAGAGCGGCGGCAGGCGATCGAGCGCCGCGACGTCGCGAGCGAGGCAGACGAGGCCGTCGCTGCGGCCGTCGAGGTCGTCCCAGGCGACGGTCGCCTGGCCCTTGGGCGCCCGCAGCTTGCCGTCGGTGAGCAGGCGGCAGAGGTTGCGATAGCCGGCGCGCTCGCCGACCAGCACGTAGAGCGTGCCGCCGCTCTCCATGGTCAGCGTGCAGCCGACGATGGCGCGGATCCCGGCCTTCACCGCCGCCTGATGGAACCGCGGCGCGCCGTAGACCCCGTCGCGGTCGCCCATGCCGATGACGCCGTGATCCAGCGCCGCCGCCCGCGCCACCAGATCCTCGGGCAGCGAGGCGCCGGCGAGAAACGAAAAGGCGCTACAGGAACGCAGCTCCACGTACTCAGCCAACCGTGCCTCCGGATTTTTCACACGGAGGGAACAGAGGAACGGAGAAGAAGAGGATTGAGATACCGGCGGATCCCATCCTTCAGAAGTGGAACATTGAAGTTGATGAGGAGTCCAAAGGGCTTCTGGGTGAGGCGGAGATACGTGACGACCTGCGCTGCATGAATCGGCAGAATCTTCCCGATAGCCTTCAATTCGACGACTACGAGATCATCGATGAGAAGATCGACCCTCAGATCCGCTCCAAGGCATCGTCCCTTGTAGACGAGCGGCACCGCATATTGCCGTTCGACAGAAAACCTTCTGAGGCCGAGCTCTTCGGCCAGGCATTCCTCGTAAATACTCTCCAGTAACCCTGGCCCGAGCGTGCGATGCACTTCGATCGCAGCTCCAATGATTCCCTCCGTCACCTCTGTTCCCATCATCTCCGTTCCTCCGTTCTCCGTGTGAAAAACACCTGTGGTCAGTCGTACACGCCATCGAGGAACCATCCGTTCGCGGGGTAATCGAAGTAGAGGCGGTAGACGCCGCCGTCGGTGAGGTGGGCGTCGTAGTAGTCGCGCTGGAGGAGGTCGCCGGGGCGCCACCAGTCGCCGGCGAGGCGCCAGGGGCCGGCGAGGGAGACGACCCGCCCCTGGCAGGCGTCGCCGCGCACGAACTCCGGCTGGTCGCGCTGGCAGAACACCTCCAGCGGCCGCGGCGGACGGACGGCGCGCAGCGCCAGCGGCAGCGCCAGCGGCGCCGGCGTGCTGGCCGGCGCGCCCGTCGGGGCGGCGAACGGCGCGACGCCGTACGCGTCCGGGCGATGCGAGTCGGCGACCTGCGGCGCGCCCACCGCCGCGTCGCCGCACAGCGCGCCGAGCCGCGCCAGCGTCGCCGCGAGCTGCGCCGGCGGCGGCCCGGCGGGGCGGAACAGGTCGAGCTGCGCGGCGCGCAGGCGCTCGGGGACCGCCGCCAGGCGCACGATCTCGACCGCGGCGCGCGGCGGCCGCGCCTCCAGGTGCACGCGCACCAACGTCAGCAGCGCCTTCAGCGCGTTGCTCGGCGCCGCCACCGTGACGGTGCGCTCGTCGCGGCCGCGGTCGGCGAGGCCGAGTGACAGGCGCAGATCGCCGCACACCAGGCCGCGCACCGCGAGCCGCGCCAGCAGGCGGTCGAGCAGGCCGCGCACCACGAACAGGAACGGCTCCAGCGCGTCGACGCCCCATTCGAGCTCGGCGACCTCCTCGAACTGCAGCGGCAGCGGCCGCGGCGCCAGCGGGTGCGCGTCCTCGCCGCGGGCCCGCCGCGCCAGCGCCGCCGCCTCCGGCCCGAGGCGGGTCGCGAGCGCGCTGGCCGGCAGCGCCGCCAGATCGCCGAGGGTGCGGATGCCCCAGCGCCGCAGCGTCGCGCGCAGCCGCGGCGGCGGCGCCAGCAGGTCGAGCGACAGCGGCGCCAGCACCCGCCACTCCTCGCTCGCCGGCACCACGGCGCACCCGCCGCCGCCGCGCGCCGCCAGCTCGGCGCTCACCTTGCTGCCGGCGATGCCGATCGCCGCCTCGAGCCCGAGCGCCGCGGCGCGGCGCAGCGCCGCCTGCGCCAGCTCGCGCTCGCTGGCGAAGCGCTCGCCGAGGCCGCCGGCGTCGAACCAGACGGTGCCCGGCGCGCCGTCCTCGACCCGCGGCGAGAACGAGTAGGCGACGTCGCCGAGCGCCGCCTGCGCCGCCCGCTCCGCCTCCACCGACGCGGCGCGCAGCGTGAGATCGCTGGCGATCGCCTGCGCCTGCGCCGCGGTCATCCCGATGTCGACGCCACGTCCGCGTGCCGTTGCCGACACCGCGACGATGCGGGCCCGCGGCGTCGCGCCATCGGCGATCGCCACCGCACCGCCGCGCAGCTCCGGATCGGCGCGCAGCCAGGCGGCGAGCGGGACGTCGAGCACGTGCAGGCAGGCGATGCGCATCGGCAGCCTGTCGCGCTCACGCCCGATCCACGGATGAGCACCGCACCGCCCCACGCCGCTCCCCGATGCACGCCACGCCGCCCCACCCCGCTGGCCAGCACGGGACGCATTGCCCTGGGGAGGCGGGAAGATTCGCACGCGTCGGGGCGCGGCGGGTGGGGTCGGTGTTCATCCGTGGATCCGTTCGTCACCGCGCCGCCGACGACCAGCGCCGGCTGACGATGGCCAGCTCGCGTTCGAAGCCGGCGATCTCGTCGCCGACGCTGATCGTCGCGATGCGCTCCGCGCCGCCGAAGCGGCTGCGGCGCACGGTGGCGGTGGTGGTGAGGCCGTCGAACAGCCGATCGTGCCAGTGGACGCGGCGGGCGCGCAGGCGCAGGGCGACGGCGGCGGCGGCGCCGGTGTGGCGGCGGCCGGCGAGGACGAGGGCAGCGGCGTCGGCGCGGCGCGCCGCCTGCGCCAGGCGCAACCAGGCGGCACGCGGCACCGGGCGGGTGGTGGCGGCGGCGCGATCGAGATCGAGCGCCACCAGCGCGAAGCCGCCGGCGGCGAGGATCAGCTCGGCGCACTGCAACGCCGGGCGCGGCCCCGGCGGACGCACCCAGAGGATGCGCTCGAGCACCGCCCCGGCGCGCGCCAGGCTGGGCGGATCGAGCGCGTCGGGCAGATCGACCAGCGCCGCCACCGCGCCGGCGCGCGTCGTCGCGGCGAGCAGCGCGTGCAGCACGGCGGTGCGGCCGCTCGACGGCGCGCCGCTGATTTCGCTCAGGTGCCCGCGCGGCAGCCCGCCGTCGAGCAGCGCGTCGAGCGCGGCGATGCCGATCGGTAGGCGGCGCACCGGTTCGATCGACGGCGCGCCGAAGCGCACCGTCCCCGGCAGCGTCAGGGCGGCGAGGCGTTCCCGTGCGGTGAGGGGCACGGGAGGGATCTTCGCCTAATTTTCGCCTGCCGGCAATTCGGAAATCGTTTCCGCCGCCGCGCGCCGCGCCGCCAGTGCCGCCTGCACCGCCGCCACGTCGGCCTCCTCGAAGCGGATGCGGCGGAAGACCAGCAGGCCGAGCAGCGTCACCAGGCTCTGCAGCGGCCCGACCAGCATCACCAGCCACCACAGGGTGGTCGGATCCTGGGTCGCCTCGGGGACGTAGCCGACGCCGTCGAGCAACACCCCGGCGAGAAACTGGCCCACCGCCACCGCCAACTTGAGCCCGAAGGCCCAGATGCCGAAATAGGCGCCGGCGCGCTGCTCGCCGGTCCGCAGCTCGTCGACGTCGACCACGTCGATCGCCTGCGACCCGAACAGCGTCAGGCACCCGGTGGCGACGCCGGCCACCACCATGAACGCCAGCATCGCCGCCAACTGTCCCGGCTGCACGAGCACCCAGCCGAACGGCGCCACGCAGCCGCTCAGCAGCCCGATGCGCATCGCCCGCGTCTTGCCGATGCGCCGCGACAGGCCCAGCCAGAAGGGAAACGACAGCGCGAAGGCGATGCCGAAGGTCAGCGCGATGAGCGGAAACTGCGCCTCGAGGTTCAAGCGGTACTTCACCACCACGATCTGGATGGCGGTGCCCATCGCCGCCGACACGGTCATCAGACAGAAGGTGATGAAGATCAGGCGGAAGTCGCGGTTGGCGAAGGTGTGCCCGAGGCCCTGGAGGAAGTGGGCGAAGCTCGCGGCCGGCAGCCGCTCGCGGCCGTCGTCGGACACCGTCAGCCCCGGCACCAGCGCCGCGGCGGCGACCGCCGCGCCGAGCAGCAGGCCCATCTGCGCGAAGCCGGAGCGCGGATCGGCGGCGCCGGTGACGAACATCAGCGGCACCGAGGCGCCGGCGACGCCGCCGACCAGCCCGAGCAGCGACCGCACCTGCACCACCGCGGTGCGCTCGTGGTAGCCACGCGCCAGCTCGGCGCCCCAGGCGAGGTAGGGAATCGTGAAGACGGTGAAGCAGGTGTAGAGCGCCAGGCAGACGGCGAGCAGGTACCAGAGCAGCCCGCCCTGGCTCAGCGTCGCCGGCGGCGCGAACAGCAGGTAGAAGCAGGCGCCCATCGGCACCGCCCCGAGCAGCACGTACGGCCGCCGCCGGCCCCAGCGCGAGCGGGTGGTGTCGGAGAGGTAGCCCATCGCCGGATCGGTGAAGGCGTCCCAGCCCTTGCCGAGCAGCATCATCAACCCGACCGCCGTCGGGCTGACGTGCAGCGTGTCGGCGTAGAAGAACATCAGGTAGCGGTTCACCACCTCGTTCTTGAGGCTGGTGCCGAGCTCGCCGAAGCCGTAGCGGACCTTGGTGCCGACCGGCACCTCGCGGACAGACATGAGCGGTCACTTCTAGCGGAGCGGCAGGAGGAGAAAAAAGACACACCGCCGATTGCGCGGATGGCGCCGATCCGCAGGCGCGATCATCCGTGCACCCTTCCTTGCGGTTTTTCCCGCGCCGGGACAGTGTGCCGCGACGTGGGGAGAGCGATGCGATACGCGGCAGGCTGGCTGGCGATGGCGCTGGTGGCGGGAGCGGGCCCGGCGCGGGCGGTGACGGTCGAGCGCTTCACGCCGCAGGGGGTGGTGAAGCCGGTGCGGCAGGCGACGGCGCTGTTCTCGGAGCCGATGGTGCCGTTCGGGGATCTGCGCGCCGTGGCGCCGCCGTTCAGCGTCGCCTGTCCGGTCGCCGGCAGCGGCCGCTGGGTCGACGCCCGCACCTGGGCCTACGACTTCGAGCAGGACCTCCCCGGCGGACTGCGCTGCACCTTCACGCTCCGTCCGAATCTGACCAGCCTCGCCGGCGAGCCGTTTTCCGGCGGCGAGACCTTCGAGATCTCCACCGGCGGCCCGTCGGTGACCGCCGCGGTGCCCGGCGACGGCAGCGAGAACATCGACGAGCGGCAGGCGTTCGTGCTGTCGCTCGACGGCGAGGCGACGCCGGAGTCGATCGCCGCCCACGCCGGCTTCGAGGTCGAGGGCGTCGCCGAGCGCATCGGCGTCGACGTCCTCGACGAGCCGACGCGCGACGCCGTCGTCGCCGGCCTGCCCTACTGGCTGAAGCCGGCGGCGCCGTTCGTCGTCATCCGGGCGCGCCAGACCTTCGCCAACGACGCCAAGGTGCAGCTCGTCTGGGGCGCCGGCATCGCGGCGCCGAGCGGCGTCGCCACCGACACCGACCAGCGCTTCGACTACCAGACCCGGCCGCGGTTCACGGTCGAGAGCCGCTGCGAGCGCGAGAACGCCAAGGCCGATTGCACGCCGCTGACGCCGCTGCGCCTGCTGTTCTCGGCGCCGGTGAGCTGGGCCCAGGCGCAACAGGTGCGCCTGGTGCCGGACCGCGGCGCGAGCCTGGCGCCGGCGGCGCCGGACGAGCCGAGCCCCTACGTCAGCCAGCTCACCTTCGCCCCGCCCTTCCCGCCCGACACCACCTATCGCGTCGAGCTGCCGGCCGATCTGCGCGACGACGCCGACCGCCCGCTCGCCGCCACCCAGCCGCTGACCCTGACGACGGCGCCGTTCCCGCCGCTGGCGAAGTTCGCCGCCCGCTTCGGCCTGCTCGAGGCGCACGCCGATCCGGCGCTGCCGATCACCATCCGCAACCTCGACGCCGACACCGCCGGTCAGGAGGTGCGCACCACCCGCCAGCGGCCCGGCCCGTGGCGCGCCGCGGCGCAGGATCTCTACGCCCGCCTCAGCGGCTCGGTGACCAAGATCGACGCGCCCGAGGACGTGCTGCCCTGGCTGCGCCGCCTCGCCTTCGCGCGCCGCGGCCGCTCGATGTTCGCCGATCTGCCGGCGGGCGCGACGCCGCGCCGCTTCACCCTGCCGCAACCGGACGGCCCGCAGGCGATGCAGGTGGTCGGCCTGCCGTTCGACGGCCCCGGGCTCTACCTGGTCGAGATCGCCAGCCCGCGGCTCGGCGCCGCGCTGCTCGCCAGCGACGAGCCGATGTACGTGCCGGCCGGCGCCCTGGTCACCAACCTGTCCGTGCACTTCAAGTGGGCGCGCGAGAACGCCCTCGCCTGGGTGACCACGCTCGCCACCGCGGCGCCGGTGGCCGGCGCGCAGGTGACCGTCCAGGACTGCCACGGCACCGTGCTCGCCACCGCGACCAGCGACGTGCGCGGCATCGCCCGCTTCACCGGCCTGCCGAAGCCCGATGCCGCCCCCGCGTGCGACGACGCGGACAACCCGTTCGAGGGCTTCGACACCCTCGACTACCGCGACTACTACTCGGCGCCGGCGCTCACCAGCCTCGACGGCGGCCTGCTGGTCGTCGCCCAGACCACCGGCGACATGAGCTTCGTGCACTCGTCGTGGCAGCGCGGCATCGAGCCCTGGCGCTTCAACCTGCCCGCCGAGCGCTGGGACGGCCCCGCCATCGCCCACACCGTGCTCGACCGCGCCCTCTTCCGCGCCGGCGACACGGTGCACATGAAGCACGTCCTGCGCGCCCAGGTGCTGGCCGGCTTCGCCGCGGTGCCCGAGGAGGAGCGACCGATCAAGACCGTGATCCGCCACCTCGGCAGCAACGAGACCTACGAGCTGCCGCTCGCCTGGGACGACCAGGGCCTCGCCGAACAGGAGTGGCCGATCCCCGCCGGCGCCAAGCTCGGCACCTACGACATCTCGCTGGTGCGCCGCAACGATCGCAGCATGCCGTCGGGCAGCTTCCGCCTCGAGCAGTTCCGCGTGCCGCTGATGCGGGCGACGGTCACGCTGCCGCCGACGCCGCTGGTCGCCGCCCGCGAGGCGCCGGTCGACATCGCCGTCCAGTATCTCGCCGGCGGCGCCGCCGCCGACCTGCCGGTGGTGCTGCGCAGCCAGATCCGCGATCGCGCCCTGCCCGACAACGACGCCTACGAATCGTTCACCTTCGCCAACGGCCCGCAGGCGGTGGGCATCGAGCGCAGCAGCGAGTCGGACGACCGCGAGGCGAGCGAGAGCGGCGCGGCGCCCGCGGTGCATGCGAAGCAGACCCTGACGCTCGACGGCTCGGGCACCGCGCGAGCGACGATCGGCGACCTGCCGGCGGTGCAGACGCCGCGGCAACTGCTGGCCGAGATCGAGTACCGCGACCCCAACGGCGAGGTGCAGACCGCCGCCGCCACCGTGCCGCTGTGGCCGGCGGCGCTGGTGCCGGGCATCGCCGCCGAGAGCTGGGCCGGCGTCAGCGACGGCCTGACCGCGAAGGTGGTGGTGCTCGACACCGCGCTGGCGCCGGTCGCCAACGCGCCGGTGACCGTCGAGGCGCTGCGCCGCGTCTACTACTCGCACCGCAAGCGCCTGGTCGGCGGCTTCTACGGCTACGAGCACGTCGAGGAGACCACCGCCATCGGCACGCTCTGCACCGGCACCACCGACGCCCAGGGTCTGCTCGTCTGCCGCGTCGCGCCGCCGGCGACCGGCAACCTGATCGTGCAGGCGCGGGTCACCGACGGCGAGGGCCGCAGCGCCGTGGCGCACGCCGACGTCTTCGTCGACGCCCCCGATCCGCTCGGCTTCCCGGTGGAGGCGAGCGATCGCATGGACGTGCTGCCCGAGCGGCGCACCTACGAGCCGGGCGAGACGGCGCGCTTCCAGGTGCGCATGCCGTTCCAGCAGGCGACGGCGCTGGTCACCGTCGAGCGCGAGGGCATCGCCGAAGCGCGCGTGGTGCCGCTGTCCGCCGGCGCGCCGCGGGTCGAGATCCCGGTCGACGGCGCCTGGGCGCCGAACACCTTCGTCTCGGTGCTGGCGGTGCGCGGCCGCGTCGCCGGCACGCAGCCGACGGCGCTGGTCGACCTCGGCAAGCCGGCGTTCAAGCTCGGCGTCGCCGAGATCCGCGTCGGCTGGCGCGACCACACGCTGGCGGTCGACGTCAGCGCCGACCGCGACATCTACCACGTCCGCGACACGGCGCAGGTGAAGGTGGCGGTGCGCACGGCCGGCGGCGCGCCGCCCCCCGCCGGCAGCGAGGTGGCGATCGCCGCCGTCGACGAGGGCCTGCTCGAGCTGCAGCCGAACCCCACCTGGAACCTGCTCGAGGCGATGATGGGCCGGCGCGGCTACGACGTCCGCACCGCGACCGCGCAGATGGAGGTGATCGGCAAGCGCCATTACGGCCGCAAGGCCATCCCCTCCGGCGGCGGCGGCGGCCGTCAGGCGACGCGCGAGCTGTTCGACACCCTGCTGCTGTGGGCGGGGCGGGTGCCGCTCGACGCCGACGGCAACGCCACGGTCGAGGTACCGCTCAACGATTCGCTCACCGCCTTTCGCATCGTCGCCGTCGCCACCGGCGGCCTCGGGCTCTTCGGCACCGGCTCGACGGAGATCCGCTCGACCCAGGAGCTCATGCTGCTCTCCGGCCTGCCCCCCCTGGTGCGCCACGGCGACCGCTTCCCGGCGCAGTTCACGCTGCGCAACACGACGCCGCAGTCGCTGTCGGTGCGCGTCGCGGGGCGCATCGTCCCCGCGGGACAGGACGAGGGCACGCCGCTGCCGGAACAGGAGGTCGAGCTGCCCGGCGGCACCGCGCTGGTGGTCGACTGGCTGCTCGAGGTGCCGTCATACGGTGACACCCTGCGCTACGAGATCGAGGCGAGCGCCGGCGGGGCGACCGACCGGCTCGCGGTCACCCAGCAGGTGCGCGACGCGGTGCCGGTCCGCACCCTGCAGGCGACGCTGCTGCGCGCCGAGCAGCCGATCGCCATGCCGATCCAACGCCCGGCCGATGCCGAGCCCGATCGCGGCGGGATCGACGTCGCCGCCGCCGCGTCGCTGGGCGGCCTGAGCGAGGGCGTCCAGGAGTACCTGCGCGGCTATCGGTACGGCTGCCTCGAGCAACAGACCTCGGTCGCCGTCGGCCTCGACGACGACGCGCGCTGGAAGACCATCGCCGCCAGCCTGCCCTCGTACACCGACGGCGACGGGCTGCTGAAGTACTTCCCCGACATGAGCGCCGGCAGCGAGGTGCTCACCGCCTACGTCCTCTCGGTGGTCTCCGCCCAGGGCTGGGAGATCCCGACCGCCAGCCGCGACAAGATGATCGAGGGGCTGGAGGGCTTCGTCGCCGGCCGCATCAGCCGCGACAGCGTGCTGCGCGCCCCCGATCTCAGCCTGCGCAAGCTGGCGGCGATGGAGGCGCTGGCGCGCGTCGGCCGCTTCGCCGCGGACCAGCTCGACAGCATCACCATCGAGCCGGCGCTGTGGCCGACGTCGGCGGTGCTCGATTGGTGGAGCATCCTGCTGCGCAGCGCGGACGTGCCGGGGCGCGAGGCGCGGCTTGCCGCCGCCGAGCAGGTGCTGCGCGGCCGACTGAACCTGCAGGGCACGACGATGGGCTTCTCCAGCGAGCGCGGCGACCAGCTCTGGTGGCTGATGGTGTCGGGCGACGTCAACGCCACCCGCCTCCTGCTGCTGCTCTCCGAGTTCCCGCGCTGGCCCGACGACGTCGGCCGCATCGCCCGCGGCGCCCTCGGCCGCCAGCAGCGCGGCCACTGGGACACCACGCCGGCCAACGCCTGGGGCGCCGTCGCCCTGCGCCGCTTCGCCGCCGCCTTCGAATCCCAACCGGTGACCGGCACCACCCGCGTCGACCTCGGCGACCAGTCGCGGCCGCTCGACTGGTCGGGCGCGCCGCCGGCGCCGGCCCGCTTCGAATGGCCGGAGCGCCAGGAGCAGCTCGAGATCGCGCAGCAGGGCACCGGCGCCCCCTGGATCACCGTCGCCTCGCGCGCCGCCATCCCGCTCGCCGCGCCGCTGTCGAGCGGCTACCGCATCACCCGCAGCGTCACCCCGATCGATCCCCGCCAGCCCGATCAGTTGAGTCGCGGCGACCGGCTGCGCGTCCGCCTCGAGATCGAGGCGCAGACCGACATGAGCTGGGTGGTGGTCGACGATCCGCTGCCGGCCGGCGCGTCGCACCTGGGGACCGGCCTGGCGCGCGACAGCCAGCTCGCCGCCGGCGACGGCGGCGCCCTGGCGACGCCGACGTTCGTCGAGCGCCGCTTCGACGCCTGGCGCGCCTACTTCGACTGGCTGCCCAAGGGCACCACCGCGGTCGAGTACGACATCCGCCTGAACCAGAACGGCCGCTTCGCGATGCCGCCGACGCGGGTGGAGGCGCTGTACGCGCCGGAGCTGTTCGGCGAGATCCCGAACGCCATGGTGGAGGTCAGACCCTGAGCCGTCGCCAGCCCGATCGGGGCGGCGCCGGGCGCGCGCCCGCCGCGCTGGCGGCGCTCGCCGTGATCGCCGTCCTCGCCTGGCGTTCCGCGCCCGGCGCGCCGCCGCCGCCGGCCTTCGCCGACGTCCGCGCCGCCGCCTGCCCGTCGGAGGCGCGGCTGCTCGACCGCCACGGCGACGTGCTGCACGAGCAGCGCGTCGATCGCACCCGGCGGCGCCTCGCCTGGACCGCGCTGGCCGACGTCTCGCCGGCCCTGCGGCGGGCGGTGATCGCCTCCGAGGACCGCCGCTTCCAGGCGCACGCCGGCGTCGACCTCCGCGCCCTCGGCGCGGCGCTGTGGCAGCGCCTGCGCGGCGGGCCGCCGCGCGGCGCCAGCACCATCTCGATGCAGCTCGCGGCCCTGCTCGATCCCGCCCTGGCGCGCGCCGGGGCGCCGCGCACGCTGGCCGACAAGTGGGCGCAGATGCGCGCCGCCTGGGCGCTCGAGCGCGCCTGGAGCAAGGACGAGATCCTCGAGGCCTACCTCAACCTCGTCAGCTTCCGCGGCGAGCTGCAGGGAGTGGCCGCGGCCGCCGAGCTGCTCTTCCACAAGGCGCCGCACGGCCTCACCATCGCCGAGGCGAACGTCCTGGCGGCGCTCCTGCGCGGTCCCAACGCCGACCGCGCCACCCTGGCGCGGCGCGCCGCGGCGCTCGCCGCCGCCGACGACCCGGCGCTCGACGCCGCGGTGCGCCGCGCCGTCGACGCCCCGGCGACGGCGCCGCGCCGCACCACGCTGGCCCCGCACGTCGCCCGCTACCTGCTGCCCGCCGACAGCAGCGGCTGTCGGGCCGCCGAGACGACGCTCGACGGCGCCGCGCAGCGCGCCGCGCGCGACGCGGTGCAGCGGCAGATGGCGGCGCTGCGCGGGCGCGGCGTGCGCGACGCGGCGCTGCTGGCAGTGGACAACGCCAGCGGCGACGTCCTCGCCTACGTCGGCTCGAGCGGCGCGCTCAGCAGCGCCGCGCAGGTCGACGGCGTCCGCGCCCGCCGCCAGGCGGGATCGACGTTGAAGCCGTTTCTCTACGGGCTCGCCATCGAGCGCCGCCTGCTCACCGCCGCGACCCGGCTCGACGACGCCCCGCTCGAGATCCCGGTCGCCGGCGGCCTCTTCCGGCCGCGCAACTACGACGACGTCTTCCGCGGCCCGGTCGCGGTGCGCACCGCCCTCGCCGCCTCGCTCAACGTGCCGGCGGTGCGCGCCCTGCAACTGGTCGGCGCCGACGACTTCGCGCAGCGCCTGCGCGACTTCGGATTCGACGGCATCAACCGACCCGGCGGCTACTATGGACCGGCGCTGGCCCTCGGCGCCGCGGAAGTCACCCTCTGGCAGCTCGTCGGCGCCTACCGGACGCTGGCCAACGGCGGCGCCTGGTCGCCGCTGCGCCTCAGCCAGGGCGCCGCCGCGGCGCCCGCCGCGACGCGCCAGGCCCTCACGCCGGCGGCCGCGTTCATCGTCGGCGACATCCTCGCCGACCGCGACGCCCGCGCCGTCACCTTCGGCCTCGAGAGCCCGCTCGCCACCCGCTTCTGGACGGCGGTGAAGACCGGCACCAGCACCGACATGCGCGACAACTGGTGCGTCGGCTTCTCGCGCCGCTACACCGTCGGCGTCTGGGTCGGCAACAGCGGCGGCGCACCGATGCGCGATGTCAGCGGCGTCACCGGCGCGGCGCCGATCTGGGCGGAGATGATGGACTGGCTGGGCGACGATGGCGGCGCCGCCGCGCCGGCGCCGCCGGCCCCGGCCACGGTCGAGCGCGTCGGCGGCGACTGGTTCCTCCCCGGGACGGCGCCGCTGCCCCTCGCCCCGCCGGCCTCGCGCCCGCGCATCCTCTCGCCAACCGACGGCGAGATCATCGCCCTCGACCCGGACATCGGCGAGGCGCGCCAGCGGGTGTCGCTCGCCGCGGTCGGCGGGGCAGGCCTGCGCTGGCAGGTCGACGGCCGCGAAGCCGGCGCCGCCGCGACCCCGCTGCTGTGGCCGCCCAGCCGCGGCGCGCACGAGGTGGCGCTGCTCGACGCCGCCGGCCGCCGCGCCGCCAGCGCCCGCTTCACCGTTCGCTGAGCCGCCGACCGGCCGCGCGCGCGGCGGGCGACGCGATCGTCAGCGGATCTCCGTCGACGTCCCCGCGGCATGGTCGGGGACAGTGTCGTCTCCACGTCGACCACGCCGTCGACCGTGGGAACGGTCGCCAACCCCCTCGTCCCCAGCCACCTCGACAGCGCCGCCTTCCATGCGGTGACGCGCGCGCTCACCGGGCGCGCCGCTGCGTGATCAGCGCGCCCAACGCGGCGGCGCCGGCACGGGGAGCGCCACGTCAGCCGCCGGCGTGTTGGAGGGGCAACACGCCGGCGGCTGTCCCATCCACCACCGCATTGGCTGGGCGAAACGATGGTCGGCGCCGCGGGCGTGGTGGGGGCCACGCCAACGCGGCGCGACGCGGGCACCCGTCTGGGGGGACGGACGGGTGCGACGCAGACGCACTCAGAGGGGGGTTAGTGCGCCTGCGAGGACGACCGCTGAGGGTGGGCGGTCGATGAGGATGCGGTCTTCTGCTCCTGGCACTTGTGCACGGTCTTGCTCGAGACCTTGAACTGCTTCTCGACCGATTGCATCGACTGGCCGGATTTCAGCGCCGCGTTGATCTTGCTGCAGGTGGACTGGTGGTGGGTGGCCTTGTTGGTCGTCGTGGCGTCGACGTGGCCGGCGGCGAGCATCCAGACTGCCGCCATCAGGGCCGCTGCGGTGACCATGCGTTTCATGCCGGGAACCTCCTTCGTTCGTACGGTTGTTCCCCTGTTTCGAAAGCAATGGCGATGCCACCGCGGCCGCATCGGGGCCTTGGCGCGCCACCGTGCCCCGCGGCACGCGACTGGGTCATTCGGTCCCAGGGAAGCGGGATGTCCGGTCCCAGGTCGGCGGTACGCCGCACCAGTAGCGGCACGCTGCTGCCCAACAGCCAGGCGAGCCGCCGGCGCAGCGCGGAGAGCGCCCGATCGTCGAAGTCGTCCGGGACCGCGACGTCCAGCGTGGCGCCGGTGGGCGCCTGGCGCAGGTCGTCGGCCAGGGCGGCGGCGAAGGTGGGGGTGAGGGCGCCGACGCGGACGACGTTCACCTGCGGGGCGCGCAGGCGGGCGCGGACGTAGAAGTCGGCGCCGCCGGCGAGCTGCTCGTTGAGCGCGTCGCGGGTGGCGCGCAGCAGGTCGCGGTAGGTCCGCAGGTGGCGCAGGCGATAGAGCGGGAAGGCGATGCCGAGGACCTCGCCCAGCGCCAGCGCGAGATCGATCATCGGCAACTGATCGATCAGCGCGGCCGAGACGCCGAGCTGTTGGACCAGCAGGGCGCGGATGTCCTTCTCGGTTGCCATGCGTTGCCACCTCCAGATCGCTGGCGCGGGTAGAGCAATGGCCGCGCCAGCCGCGCGACGCCGGGGGCCGGGGCGCGGGCGCCCGTCGCCGGCGGCCCGCAGTGGGACCGGCGGTCACTCCTCGGTGACCCGATGGGCGATCTCGTAGCGGCGCAGCATCCGGTACAGCGAGCGGCGCTCGATGCCGAGCACGGCCGCGGCGCGACTGACGTTGCCGGCGTGCAGGTCGACGACGTGTTGGATGTAGCGGCGCTTCAGCTCCTCGAGCGTCGGCAGATCGGCGGTGAGATCGGCCGCCGGCGCCGGCGCCCGGCCGTGCAGTGCGCTCGGCAGATCGTCGACGTCGAGCACCGAGCCGCGCGCCAGCGCCACGCTGCGTTCGAGGACGTGCGCCAGCTCGCGCACGTTGCCCGGCCAGTCGTAGGCGCCGAGGGCCGCCAGCGCGGCGGCGGACACGCCGCCCACCGGCTTGCCGCACTGGGCGGCGGCGCGGTGGACGAGGTGGTCGACGAGCAGCGGGATGTCGTCGCGCCGTTCGCGCAGCGGCGGCAGGCGCAGGGTGACGACGTTGAGGCGGTAGAACAGGTCCTCGCGGAAGCGGCCCGCCGCCACCGCCGCCGCCAGGTCGCGGTTGGTGGCGGCGACGATGCGCACGTCGACCGCCCGCCACTGCGTGCCGCCGACCGGCCGCACCTGGCGCTCCTGCAGCACCCGCAGCAGCTTAGCCTGCAGTGGCAGCGTGATGTCGCCGATCTCGTCGAGGAAGATGGTGCCGCCGTCGGCCTCGAGGAACAGCCCGGGCGCGTCCTGCACGGCGCCGGTGAAGGCGCCGCGCACGTGGCCGAAGAGCTCGCTCTCGAGCAGCGACTCGGTGAGCGCGGTGCAGTCGACGGCGACGAAGGGGCGCTCGCGGCGCGGGCTGTGGCGATGGATGGCGCGCGCCGCCAGCTCCTTGCCGGTGCCGCTCTCGCCCAGCACCAGGACCGTGCTCATCCCGGGCGCGACGCGCGCGATGGTGGTGTAGACCTCGACCATCGCCGGCGTGCGGCCGACCATGCCCGTGGCCGGCTCGGCGGCGCCCGCGGCCGCGGCCGCGTCGGCCGGTCGCGCCAGCGCGCGGCGCACCGCGGCGCGGATCTCCTCGACGTTCATCGGCTTGCTGACGTAGTCGATGGCGCCGAGGTTGAGCGCCTCGACGGCGCTGTCCATCGAGCCGAACCCGGTCATGATCATCACCGGCAGCTCGGGCGTGTCGGCGCGCAGCCCCTGCATCAGCGCCAGGCCGTTCATCTGCGGCATGCGCATGTCGAGGATCGCGAGGTCGAAGTGCCGCCGGCGGGCGAGCGCCAGGGCGGCGGTGGGCTCGCTCTCCCACGCCACCTGCACGCCGTCGCCCTGCAGCACCTCGGCCAGCAGCCGGCACGAGACGGCGTCGTCGTCGACGATCAGCACCTGCGCCATCAGACCTCCAGCGGCAGCCGCACGCGCACCGTGGTGCCGCGGCCGGGCGCGCTGTCGACCGCGATCGTCCCGCCGTGCGCGCGGACGATGTGATCGACGATCACCAGGCCGAGGCCGGTCCCCCGCCCCGGCGCCTTGGTGGTGTAGAACGGCTCGAAGGCCTGCCGGCGCTCGCTCTCCGACATGCCGTGCCCGCTGTCGGTGACCGCGATCTCGACGCCGCGCGGCCGCGACCCGTCGCCCTCGAGCAGCGCGGCGCCGACCGTGATGGTGCCGCCGTCGGGCGTCGCGTCGATGGCGTTGGTCAGCAGGTTGAGCAGCACCTGGCGCAGGCCCACCGCCTCCGCCGGGACCGGGGGGAGCCCGGGCGGAACGGTGGCGCGCAGGGTGATGCGGCGTCCGGCGGCGCGGCTGGAGACCAGCGCGATGGCGTCCGCGATCACCGTCTCCACCGCCAACGGCGCCCGCCGCAGGGGCACGTCGCGGGTGCGGTCGAGGATGCCGCGCATCTCCTCGATCATCCGCTGCAACTGCGATTCGATGATCCCCAGCTTCTCCCCCTGGCCGGGGGCGAGCGGCTCGCGCCGCAGCAACTGCACGTAGCCGAGCACGGAATTGAGGGGCGTGCCCAGGCCGTGCGCCAGGGTGCCGGCCATCTGTCCGAGCGCCGCCATGCGGTCGCTGCGGCCGAGCTCGAGCTGTGCCGCCCACAGGCGGTCATTGGCGGTCTGCAGCTCGACGTTGCGCTCCGCCAGATCGGCGGTGGCGCGCCGCACCTGGGCGCCGAGGTCGGTGGTCAGCGCCTCGAGCCGCGCCGCCATGTTGTTGAACTGCTCGCTGACGAACTGGAACTCGTCGTCGGTGCGCGCCGTCAGGCGCGCCGAGAGATTGCCGCCGGCGAGGGCGCGCAGGCCGCCGACCAGGTCGCCGATCGGCCGGCCGACGCGCCGCGACAGGAAGAGCGTCAGGATGCCGGAGATGAGCACGATCGACGCCAGCAGCACGACGGCGTCGATGGTCAGGATGCGCTGCTCCAACCGCGACACCTCCTGCGATCGCAGCTCGACCTGGGCCGCCGCCCGCACCGCGCCGTCGAGCGACAGCGGCACGCTCACCCGCCAGCCGGCCCCCTCCTCCCCGGGAATCGGCCGCGTCACCTCGGCGCCGCGCTCGAGCTGCCGCACCTGCGCGGCGTCGAGCGCGACCGCCTCGTCCAGCGCCTCGGGCCGGGTGGTGAATTCGATCTCCGAGCTGTCGCCGTCGAGGCGCAGGATGTCGATCGCGTCGACCTCGCGGTCGCCATAGACGATCGCCGCCAGCTTGCCCCTCAGGTCGGCCGGCGGCGTGGTCGTCCACAGCAGGCTGACCGTGCGCAGCACCAGCTCGGCGCGCTCGCGCGCGTCCTGCTGCACGGCGCGCGTCGTCAGGTGGCTGTCCACCGCCTGCGACACGGCCAGCACCGCGGTCACGGTGATGACCACGATGGCGATGATGTGGGTGTACAGCGACCGGCGCATCGGGTGGTGCTGGACCCGAGGCTACCGGAATCCCTCCGCCCGCGCGAATGCGCCGCGCGGGTCGGGCGGCCGCCGCGGCACCCGCGGTCGCCGGCTACGCCCGGCTCGCCAGCAGGGTCTCGACGTAGCGGGCCAGGATGTCGGTCTCGATGTTGACCGGGTCGCCGGGCCGCTTGTCGAGCAGCGTGGTGTGCGCCTGCGTGTACTGCACCAGCGACACCGCGAAGCAGTCGGCGGTCTTGTCGATGATCGTCAGGCTGGCGCCGTCGATGCACACCGGCCCCTTCACCACCATGTAGCGCAGCAGCTCCGCTGGGGTGGTGAAGCGGGCGATGATGGCATCGCCCTCGGGGGTGAGGGAATGGACGGTCGCCTGGCCCTCGACCACGCCGCGGACGATGTGGCCGCTCAGGCGATCGGTTGGGCGCAGCGAGCGTTCGAGGTTCACCCGATCGCCGGCGCGCAGCCGGCCGAGGTTCGAGCGCCGGTAGGTCTCCGGCATGACGTGGGCGAAGAAGGTGTCGCCGCGCATCTCGGCGACCGTGAGGTCGACGCCGTTGATGGCGATCGAATCGCCGAGCTTGGCGTCCTGCAGGACGAACGGCGCCTGGATGCGCAGGGCGCCATCCGCCGCCTCGACGACCGTGCCGACCTCTTCGACGATGCCGGTGAACATGCTGCTGCTCGTAGCACGATTCCCGGTCGCGCGGGACCGAGGGGCCCGCTATACGCGGCCGCATGCAAGCGGAGCTGCTCGGCATCCTCACCGCGGTCAGCGACTGGGTCTGGGGGCCGCCGACCCTGATCCTGCTGGTCGGCACCGGCGCCTACCTGACCTGGCGGCTGCGCGGCCTGCAACTGCGCATGCTCTGGCACGCCCTCTACCTGGCGCTGATCGTCCGCCGCGAGGCGGACGACGAGCCGGGCGACATCTCCCACTTCCAGGCCCTGATGACCGCCCTGGCCGCGACCGTCGGCACCGGCAACATCGCCGGCGTCGCCACCGCCATCGCCACCGGCGGACCGGGCGCGCTCTTCTGGATGTGGGTCACCGGCCTGGTCGGCATGGCGACCAAGTACGCCGAGGCGGTGCTGGCGGTGCGCTATCGCCGCCGCGACGCCAACGGCCAGATGTGCGGCGGGCCGATGTACTATCTGAGCGAAGGGCTCGGCCTGCCATGGCTGGGCACGCTGTTCGCGATCTTCACCGCCCTCGCCGGCTTCGGCATCGGCAACATGGTGCAGTCGAACTCCGTCGCCCACGCCGCCCAGGAGACCTTCGGCATCGCCCCGTGGGCCAGCGGCCTGGTGATGGCGGTCGCCACCGCCATCGTCATCCTCGGCGGCATCCGCTCGATCGGCCGCGCCGCCAGCCTGCTGGTGCCGGTGATGATCATCTTCTACCTCGCCGCCTCGCTGGTGGCGCTGGCGATCTTCGCCGACCGCCTGGTTCCCACCGTCGGCCTGGTCCTGGCGCAGGCGTTCACGCCGACCGCCGCCAGCGGCGGTTTCGCCGGCGCGGCGGTGATGCTGACCATCCGCATGGGCGTGGCGCGCGGCGTGTTCTCCAACGAATCGGGCCTGGGCAGCGCGCCGATCGCCGCCGCCGCCGCCAAGACCCGCTATCCGGTGGCGCAGGCGATGGTGTCGATGACCCAGACCTTCATCGACACCATCGTCGTCTGCACGATGACCGGCCTGGTCATCCTGGTCAGCGGCGAGTGGGACAGCGGCGCCACCGGCTCCGCCCTCACCGCGCAGGCGTTCAGTCGCGCGCTGCCGGGCAGCGAAGGCGGCATCGTCGTCGCCGTCGGCCTGATCCTCTTCGCCTACACGACGCTGCTCGGCTGGAGCTACTACGGCGAAAAGGCCGTCGAGTACCTGATCGGCGAACGCGCCATCCCCTGGTACCGCGCCGCCTGGTGCCTGCTCATCGTCGTCGGCGCCGTCGCCCACCTCGACCTGGTGTGGACGTTCGCCGACGTGATGAACGGCCTGATGGCGCTGCCCAACCTGATCGGGCTGCTCGGCCTGTCGGGCGTCGTGGTGAGCGAGACCCGCACGTACTTCGCCGGACGGCGATGAGCGGCGATGGCCAGCGAGCCGAGGGCGCGCCCGCAGCGCGGCGCGGCCCCGCGCTGCTCATCGCGCTCCCAGGAACTCCCGCACCAGCCGCAGGAAGATCGCGAGCTGGTCGTGGTGCACCCAGTGGCCGGCCTTCTCGATGTTGAAGAAGGCATAGTCCCGGAACGCCTTGGCGCGACCGTCCAGCTCGGGATCGGAGGCCCACGACTCGGTGCCGCGCAGCAGCAGCACCGGGCAGGTGATCTGCTTCCAGATGTCGAAGGCGTCGATCATGTTGAAGAGGTACGGCGACGAGGCGCGGACGTAGTTGTCGAACTTCCACAGGTAGGTGCCGTCCTCGTCGCGGTAGGAACCGTAGATGGTCAGGTGGCGCGCCTGCTCCGGCGTCAGCCGCGGGTTGGCCTCCTGCATGCGCGCCACGGCCTCGTCGAGGCTCGCGTAGCGGTGCGGGTGGCGGCGCGCCAGGGCGCGCATCTCGCCGATCCACACCTTCATCCGCTGGTGCGCCGGCGGTTGCTCGCGCAGCATCTCGGGCGGCGGGCCGAGGCCCTCGATCGCCACCACCTTCTCCACCCGCTCCGGGTACGTCCCGGTGTACTGCAGGGCGATCGAGCCGCCGAGCGAATGGCCGATGATGGTGATCCGCTTGATGTCGAGCGCGCGCAGGAGCTGGTCGACGTCGAGCGTGTAGTCGACCATCGCGTAGCTGCCGCCGACCGCCCACTGCGAGTCGCCGTGGCCGCGCAGGTCGGGGGCGATGATGTGGAAGTCGCGCCGCAGGTCCTGCGCCACCCAGTCCCAGTTGCGGGCGTGGTCGCGGCCGCCGTGGATCAGCAGCAGCGGCGGCTTCTCGGGATTGCCCCAGTCGACGTAGTGGAGCTTCAGCCGCTGCGAGTAGAAGTAGTGCGAGGTCGGGCCGAGCAGCGCGTCCATGGTCCTCGGCATAGCGCGCCGCCCCGGGCGACGCCACAAAGCGGACACGGATCGCCGACGCGGACGCGTCGACCGTGCTCGCCCCGGCGCGCCGGCGCGCGCGCCGTGGTTTCTGGTCCGCCGGGTTGCTACACAGCGCCGCATGCGCGCGCGCAGCCGCTGTCCCTGGGCCGGCACGGAGGAAGGGTCCGACTACATCCGCTACCACGACGAGGAGTGGGGCGTGCCGGTGCACGACGAGCGGCGGCTGTTCGAGCTCCTGATCCTCGAGGGCGCGCAGGCGGGTCTGAGCTGGTCGACGATCCTGCGCAAGCGCGCCGCCTACCGCGCCGCCTTCGCCGACTTCGACTGCGAGGCGGTGGCTCGCTTCGGCGCCCGCGACGTCCGTCGCCTGCTCGCCGACCCCGGCATCGTCCGCAACCGCCTGAAGATCGCCGCCGCCATCGACAACGCCCGCGCCACCCTGGCGGTGCGCGAGCGCGCGGGCAGCCTCGACCGCTACCTCTGGCGCTTCGTCGACGGCCGGCCGGCGCAGAACTGCTGGACGTCGCAGCGCCAGGTGCCCGCCGCCAGCGACGCGTCGCGCGCCATGAGCGCCGCCCTGCGCCGCGACGGGTTCCGCTTCGTCGGTCCGACGATCTGCTACGCCTTCATGCAGGCGACCGGCATGGTCAACGACCACCTGGTCGACTGCTTCCGCCACCGCCAGGTGTCCCGCCTGCGCTGAGACCCGGCGGACGGCCCGACGACGGCCGGCGGCGCGGAAACGCGGCCCGCCAAAAGCAAGCGAGGGCCCCGGATTCCCGGGACCCCCGTGCTGGAGCTACCCCCCTCCGAGCTTGGGCACTGAAGGGCTGGGCGAAGAAAGGAAGAGATGATTCATGGCTATTGGCGCCAGTGAAGTTAGTCAACACGAATCCGAATGGCGCCTTCCGGCGCGGCTTTCCCTCTCGGTTCACGCCATCTAAACGACACCCATGTTTCTCGGCCTCGACCTCGGCACCTCCGCCGTCAAGGCGGCGCTGGTGGACGACCAGCAGCGGGTGATCGCGCAGGCGAGCGCGCCGCTGACGGTGCAGCGGCCACGCCCCCTGTGGGCGGAGCAGGATCCCGAGGCGTGGTGGCGGGCGACCGAGCAGGCGGTCGGCGGGGTGCGCGCCGCCGCCGCGGCGCCCTTCGCGACGGTGCGCGCCATCGGCCTCTCGGGGCAGATGCACGGCGCGGTGCTGCTCGACGCCGGCGACCGCGTGCTGCGGCCGGCGATCCTCTGGAACGACGGCCGCGCCGACGCCGAGTGCGGCGAGCTCGAACGGCGGGCGCCGCGCCTGCGCGCCGTCACCGGCAACCTCGCGATGCCGGGCTTCACCGCCCCCAAGCTGCTGTGGGTGGCGACGCACGAGCCGGCGTGCTTCCGCGCCACGGCGCGCGTGCTGCTGCCCAAGGACTGGCTGCGCCTGCGGCTGAGCGGCGAGCACGTCGCCGAGATGTCCGACGCCTCCGGGACGTTGTGGCTCGACGTCGGCGCGCGCGCCTGGTCGGCGGAGTTGCTCGCCGCCAGCGGCCTCGACGAGCGCGCGATGCCGCGCCTGGTCGAGGGCAGCGAGCCGTCGGGGCGGCTGCGCCCGGCGCTGGCCGCGGCGTGGGGACTGGCGCGCGACGTGGTGATCGCCGGCGGCGGCGGCGACAACGCCGCCGGCGCGATCGGCGTCGGCGTCGTCCGCCCCGGCGACGCGTTCCTCTCGCTCGGCACCTCCGGCGTCTACTTCGTCGCCGGCGACCGCTTCGCCCCCGCGCCCGCGACCGCGGTGCACGCCTTCTGCCACGCCCTGCCGAACACCTGGCACCAGATGTCGGTGATCCTCAGCGCCGCCAGTTGCCTGCGCTGGCTCGCCGCCGCCTGCGGCGGGGTCGACGAAGCCACCCTGCTGGCCGAGGCGGAGGCCGCCGCCGGCGACCCGCGCCTGCTCTTCCTGCCCTATCTCTCCGGCGAGCGCACGCCGCACAACGACCCGCACGCCACCGGCGCCTTCGTCGGCCTGACCCATGCCACCGGCCGCGGCGATCTCGCCCGCGCCGTGCTCGAAGGCGTCGCCTTCGCCCTCGCCGACGGCCAGGACGCCCTGCTCGCCTCGGGAACGACGATCGGCAGCGTGTCGGTGATCGGCGGCGGCGCCCGCAGCCGCTTCTGGGGACGCCTCCTCGCCAGCGCGCTCGGCCGGCCGCTGCGCTACCACCCCGACGGCGACATCGGTCCGGCATTCGGCGCCGCCCGCCTGGCGCGCCTGGCGGCGGACGGCGAGGACCCGATCGCGGTCTGCGGCGCGCCGCCGCTCGCCGCCACGGTCGCGCCCGAAACGGCGCTCGCCGACGCGTTGCACGCCCGCCGCCGCCGCTTCCGCGACCTGTACCCGGCGCTCAACCCCCGCCAGAGGACCGAGCCATGAACGACCGCTACTTCGCCGTCGACCACATCGCCTACGAGGGTCCGGAGACCGCCAACCCCCTCGCCTTCCGCTGGTACGATGCCGAGCGCCTGGTGCTCGGCAAACCGATGGCCGAGCACCTGCGCTTCGCCGTCTGCTACTGGCACACCTTCTGTTGGCCGGGCATCGACATGTTCGGCGGCGAGACCTTCGACCGCCCCTGGTTCGGCGGCGGCGAGCCGATGGCGGCGGCGGCGCGCAAGGCCGAGGTGGCCTTCGAGCTCTTCACCGTGCTCGGGGCGCCGTTCTTCACCTTCCACGATCGCGACCTGGCGCCGGAAGGCGACAACCTGGCGGCGACCAACGCCAACCTCGATCGCCTGGTCGAGCAGGTCGCCGCCCACATGCAGCGCACCGGCGTCCGCCTGCTGTGGGGCACCGCCAACCTGTTCAGCCACCGCCGCTATGCCGCCGGCGCCGCCACCAACCCCGACCCGGAGGTCTTCGCCTACGCCGCCGCGCAGGTGAAGAAGGCGCTCGAGGTGACGCACCAGCTCGGCGGCGCCAATTACGTGCTGTGGGGCGGCCGCGAGGGCTACGACACGCTGCTCAACACCGATCTGCGGCGCGAGCGCCGCCAGCTCGCGCGCTTCCTGCGCCTGGTCGTCGAGCACAAGCACGCCATCGGCTTCCCCGGCACGCTGCTCATCGAGCCCAAGCCGATGGAGCCGACCAAGCACCAGTACGACCACGACGCCGCCGCGGTGCACGGCTTCCTGCTCGCGCACGGGCTGGAGGGCGAGCTCAAGCTCAACATCGAAGCCAACCACGCCACCCTCGCCGGCCACAGCTTCCAGCACGAGCTCGCCTACGCGGTCGCCAACGACCTCCTCGGCAGCGTCGACGCCAACCGCGGCGATCCGCAGAACGGCTGGGACACCGACCAGTTCCCCAACAGCGCCGACGAGGCGGCGCTGGCGCTCTATACCATCCTGCGCGGCGGCGGCTTCACCAGCGGCGGATTCAACTTCGACGCCAAGCTGCGCCGCCAGAGCGTGGCGGCGGACGATCTCCTGCACGCGCACATCGGCGGCATGGACGCGATCGCCCGCGGCCTGCTGCGCGCCGCCCGCATGATCGAGCGCGGCGATCTCGCCCGCGCCGTCGAGCAGCGCTACGCCGATTGGGATGGCGCCCTCGGGCGCGCCATCCTCGACGGCGGCGCCTCCCTCGCCGACCTCGAGCGCCTCGTCCTCGATCGCGGCATCGACCCGCGACCCCGTTCCGGCCGCCAGGAGATGCTGGAGAACCTGGTCAACCGCGACGCGCTCTGAGACGCCGATCGGCAGCGATGGCCGCGGAGGCCCGCCGACGCATCGGCGGTCCTCCGTGGCCATCCGCGCTCATCCGCGTCGCAACCGCTCGAGCGCCTGCGCCCAGGTGCCGCGCACGACCTCGCCGTGCGCGCGCGCCGCGTCCCACCACGGCGGGCGCGGGGCATCGTCTTCGAGGAGGAGCAGACGGGACGCGGCGGCGGCGAAGCGCGCGGCGTACTCGGGCGGGCGCGGGTCGAGGTCGAGCGCGCAGCACAGCGGGTCGCAGCCGGCCGGCAGCGGCGGATGCTCCGACGGGGTGAGCCCGGTGAGGAAGGGGCGGTCGAAGTCCGGCTGCGGACCGCCGCCGGCGAGGCCGCGTCCGGGCAGCAGCAGCGCCGCCGGCACCGCCTGCGGCCGGCTGCCGGCGAGCAGCAGCGCGATGTAGGCGCCGAGCCCGGCGCCGGCGACCGCGGCGGGCGCGATCTGCTCGAGCGCGACGTCGGCATCGCCGAGCAGGAGCTCCGGCCAGTAGGCGCCGCCGGGCAGCGGCGGCGAATCGCCGTGGCCGCTGAAGTCGACGCCGATCACCCGCCCCGGCCAGGCCGCGGCGTCCTGGCGCCAGTCGGCGCTGCTGCCGCCGAGCGGATGCAGGACGAGCAGCGGCAGGCCGTCGCCGTGCGCCAGCTCGTGCAGCGCGATGGTGGTGCGGGCGTGGCGCAGGCGCATCATCGGGGCTCGAGGAAGTCGAGGATCAGCCGCGCCGTCGCCGCCGGCTGCTCCATGTGGACGAAGTGCCCGGCGCCGGCGACCGTGGCGCGGTCGAGGCGGCGCACGCCGGCCAGGCGCGGACCGACGATCGCCTCCGGCAGCGGGCCCCAGGTGTCGGGCTCCGAGCCGACGATCGCCAGCATCGGTTGCGTCAGCCGGGCGTAGCCGGGCGCGATCCAGTCCGGCCGCCATGGCCCGAAGCCGTGCGCCAGCAACGGATCCGCCTTCCAGCGCCAGCCGTCCGGCCCCGGACGGGCGCCGTGGAACACGAAGTAGCGCAGCCAGTCGAGCGCCAGGCGCGGGTTCTGCGCCCGCCGCCGCTCCACGAGCTGCTCGAAATCGGGATACGGTCGCCAGTCGCCGCGCTGCGCCGCGAGCCGGCGCGCGTCGAGAAACGCCGCGGCGCGCTGCAGCAGCCCGGCCTCCTCCTCGGCGGTCAAGGGCGGCGGCCCGAAGCCGTCGATGTTGACGATGCGCCGCACCAGCTCCGGCACCGCCCGCGCCGCGTCGGTGACGTGGCCGCCGCCCATGCTGTGTCCGACCAGTTGCACCGGCCGCCCGAGGCGGCGGATGACGTCGACGACGGCGTGGATGCTGGACTGCCACGTGTAGGCGCCCGCCCACTGCGAATCGCCGTGGCCGCGCGCGTCCATCGCCAGGACGCGAAAGCGCGCGGTCAGCAGCGGCGCCAGGCTGGCGAAGCTGCGCGCGTGATCCCAGAAGCCGTGGCAGCAGAGCAGCGGCGGCGCCTCGGGATCGCCCCATTCCACGACGTGGATGCGCAGGCCGAGCGACTCGAGGAACCACTCGCGCTCCGGCTCGCGCGCCGCGGGATGGCTCGGCGGATGCACCGCGCGACCCTATGCAGCGGCCGGCAACGGAGCAACCGGGGTCGACGCGCGTCGCAGGGGATCGCGCCTACGGCGCGCGCACCAGGTACGAATCGAGGTGCGCGATGACGGACGCGGCGCGCGCCGGCCCGAGATAGCCGATGTAGGTGTCGGGGCGGACCACGCCGGCGACGCCGGCGCCGAAGAGCGCGGGCGGCACCTCCCGCGCGTCGCACAGACCCGGGAACGCGGCATCGACCGCGGCGGCCAGCGCGGCGCCGCCGGGCGGCAGCAGGAGCGTGTGCCGGTCGCCGCGCAGCGGCAGCTCGGGCAGGCGATCGCCGGCGCGCCGCCCGCGGCGCGGCGGGCGCGGCCGCTCGTCGCGCACCAACGGGCTGGCGCGGTACCGGATGGCCGTCTCGGTGAGCACGGCGGTCACCGCGTCCAGGGCGCGCGGCAGGCGGCCCAGCGCGCGCAGCGCGAGATCGCGCAGGCCGCGGGCCAGCGGGTGGCGCAGCGTGCCGAGGCGGGTCAGGGCGCCGGCGCCGCGGACGATCATCGCCCCCACCGGGTGGCGCTCGGCGTCGTACGAATCGAGCAGCGCCGGCTTCGCCCGCCCCTGCAGCGTCAGGGCCAGCTTCCAGGCGAGGTTGAAGGCGTCCTGCATGCCGGTGTTCATGCCCTGCCCGCCCGCCGGGCTGTGGATGTGGGCCGCGTCGCCGGCGAGGAAGACGCGGCCGACGCGATAGGTGGGGACCTGGCGATCGTTGATGCGGAAGCCGGACAGCCACAGCGGATCGTGCGCCACGAGACCGCGCGGGCCGCGCCGATCGAGCAGCGCCTGGACGTCGGCCATCGTCGGCTCCGGCGGATGCGCGCCGCGCGCCGGGCCGAGGTCGCCGATCAGCCGGAAGCGATCGGGGGGAATGGGGAAGATCGCCAGCACGCCCTCGGGATGGAGATGGATCGCCACCTCGTCGCGGGCCAGGCCGCCGCCGACGTGCACGTCGGCGAGCATCCAGTCCTCGTTCTCCGCCGCGCCGGCGAAGCCCAGGCCGAGCGCGTGGCGCACGCTGCTGTGGGCGCCGTCGCAGCCGACCAGCCAGGCGCAGGCGAGCTCGCGCGCGCCGCCGTCGGCGGCGCGCAGCGCGATCCGGACGCCATCCGCCGCCGGCGCGATCCGCAGCACCTCGGCGCCGCGCCACAGCTCGGCCCCGGCGGCCAGCGCATCGGTCTCGAGCAGGCGCTCGGTCTCGCTCTGCGGAATCATCAGCGCGCTGGCGAAGGCGCTGTCGGCGCGGGTGAAATCCAGATGCGCCAGCGGCCGCCCGCGGCTGAAGATGCGTCCCCCGACGGCGGGCGAACCGGCGGCCAGGAACGGCGCGACGGCGTCGACGCTCTGCAGCAGCTCCAGGGTGCGCGGCCACAGCACCAGCGCCTTCGACTTGTCGGTGCGCGCGGCGGCGCGGTCGATGGCGAGGCAGCGCGCCCCCTGGCGCGCCAGCAGCCCGGCGAGCGTCAGCCCGACGGGGCCGGCGCCGACGATCACGACGTCATGGACGGGCGACATGGCGCGCAGGGTGCCACGCGACCGGTGGGCCGGCCACCGGAAAACCCTTTCGCGCCGGCGCCGCGCGGCTTCCACTTGCGCCGGCGGATGGCTAGTGTGGCGCATTGTCGCAGGGTCGGGGGGATGCCGTGACGAGACGATCGACGATGAGCGTGCGGGGGATCATGGCGCTGGCGGGGGTGCTCTGCCTCGCCGCGGACGGTGCGTACGGCCACGGGGCGCCGGCCGACCTCGGCGTGTGGGGCGGGTTCAACCCGCAGGTGGCGCGCTGCCAGCGCAGCATCGCGCGCGCCGCCGCGCTGTGCGCCGGCCGCACGCTGCAGGCGCGCACGACGTGCAACGCGGCCGAGCTCCAGGGCGCGCCGTGCGACAACGCCGCCCTCGACGCCGCCATCCAGGCGGCGCGGGCGCGCGCCCGCGACATCGTCGCCCGCGACTGCGACACCGTGCAGCTCACGACGCTCCGCTACGTCGACCTCGGCGACGCGCAGGCCGACGTCATCAACGTCTGCCGCCAGCTCGACATCGCGGCGAGCAGCGCCGCCTTCGCCCCGGCCTCGTTCGGCGGCGCGATCACGGCCATGGCCGGCGACGACCAGCGCTGCGTCGCCGCCACGGCGCGCGCCGGCAACGCGCTGCTGCGCTACGCGATGCGCGCCCGCCAGCGGGCGCTCGACGGCATCGCCGCCACCGTGCTGCCGGCGGAGGCGAAGACCGCCCTGATCGCGCGCAGCGCCGACGCCATCGGCCGCGCCCAGGCGCTGCTGCAATCGCGCCTCGCCGCCGCCTGCCGCGGCGGCACCTTCCGCTCGCTGTACAACCAGGAGATCCCCACCCTGCTCGGCCGCATCGCCGGCCGCGCCGACTGCCTGGCGCAGTCGGTCTACGTGCAGAACGCGGTGAGCTGCCCGCCGGCGCAGTGCGGCGACGGCATGCAGGTGGTGCCCGACGAGGAATGCGACGACGGCAACGACTACGACGGCGACGGCTGCCGCTCCGACTGCACGCGCAGCGAGTGCGACGTCTTCCCGACCACCTTCGACCTGATCCAGAAGGCGATCTTCGACAACCACGGATGCAACGACGACGCCTGCCACGGCAGCGCCCGCTCGGGCGGGCTCGATCTGCGGGCGGGAAATTCGTACGCCAGCCTGGTCGACGTCGCCGCCGGCTCGGTCGAGGGCATGAAGCGGATCGATCCCGGCAGCAAGGACACCAGCCTGCTGTGGATCAACCTCGCCGCCCGCACCCTGCCGAACCAGGTCAAGGCGCCGCTGCGCGGCATGCCGATCGGCGGCGCGGCGCTCTCCGAGGACGAGCTCGAGGCGCTCGGCATCTGGATCGAGAGCGGCGGCGCGGCGCGCGACGCCAACCTGCCGCGCGCCGCCAGCCTGCTCGCCGCCTGCGTCCCCGAGCCCAAGCCGGTGAAGATCGATCCCCTGCCGCCGCCGGCGCCGGGCACCGGCGTGCAGCTCCACATGCCCGTCTACACGCTGAACGCAAAGAGCGAGACGGAGGTCTGCTTCACCAGCTACTACGACTTCAGCGGCCAGATCCCGGCCAACCTGCTCAGCGCCGACGGCAAGCGGTTCCGCTACAAGAGCGTCGAGATCCGCCAGGACCCGCTCAGCCACCACCTGATCGTCGACGCCTACAAGGGCGCCGCGCCGCCCACCGACCCGGCCTGGGGCGCGTACAAGTGCCGCGGCGGCGACCTGGACGGCATGGGGTGCGATCCGCTCGAGCTCGGCGTCTGCGGCAGCGGCGACTGCGCCACCGATCCCGACCCGACCACCATCGCCTGCATCGGCTTCGGCCCGGTCGAGGGCTTCGGCACGCTCGGCAGCGGCGGCTTCGCCTTCGCCCAGGAGACGACCGCCCACTTCCGCTTCCCGGCCTCGGTCTACGACGAGCTGCCGGTGAAGGGGAACATCCTGTGGAACTCGCACGCCTTCAACCTGACGCGGCAGAGCGGCACGCTCGAGGCATGGGTCAACATCTACTTCCCGCAGGACGACGAGCAGGACGACCGGCAGCAGCAGATCTTCGACATCAGCCGCATCTTCTGGAACGAGAACTTCCCCCCCTTTCCGCAGGTCCAGTTGCCGCCGTTCGCCGCCCAGGAGTACTGCAACCTGCACACCTTCGGCGCCACGGGCGGCATGTTCGGCGGCTCGGTGCTGCAGCCCGACGAGACCGCGCACGTCTTCGAGCTGAGCGGCCACATGCACCGCCACGGCAAGCGCTTCCAGATCTACCGCGGCGCCTTCACCTGCGCCGGCGGCAGCCGCGCCGGGCGCGCCTGCAACCCGGCGGCGCCGGAGATGTGCCCGGCGTCGGCCTGTCTCGATCCCACCGGGCGCAATCCGCAGCAGTCGCTGCTCTACACCAACTTCGTCTACAACGACCCGGTGGTGCTGCGCTTCGATCCGCCGCTGCTGCTCGACGGCGCGGCGCCGCTCGCCGACCGCACCTTCACCTACTGCGGCTACTACGACAACGGGGCGGTCGATCCGACCTTCGTGAAGCGGCGCTCCACCTCGCCGCCGGCCGGCGTCATCTTCGGCTTCCCGCTCGGCGGTCCCTGCGCCCAGACCGCCACCGTGTGCATCGGCGGCCCGCGCCACGGCCAGTCGTGCAACGGCGTCGACGCGCTGTGCGAGAGCAGCCCGGGCGCCGGCGACGGCGACTGCGATGGCTGCCCGCTCACCGGCGGCTTCCGCACCGAGGACGAGATGTTCATCCTCTTCGGCAACTACTGGGTGACCAAGACGCCGTGAACGCTCCGCCGGCCGGGGATTCGACGTGACGCGCGCGGTCCTGTTCGACCTCGGCAATACGCTGCACCACCTCGACCACGGCTGGATCGCCGCCTGCCTCAGCGCCCATGGGCACCCGACCACGGGGCGCCAGGTGCACGCGGCGGAGTATCAGGGCAAGGCCGCGATCGACGCCCGCTTCCGCGCCCGCGCCGATCCGGGCAGCGATGCGAGCCGCCAGACCGACTACGTCGGCATCATCCTCGACGCCCTCGGCGTCCCACCCGCCCGGCGGCCGGCGATCGCCGCGGCGCTGCACGCCGAGAACCAGCGCGCCTCCCTGTGGCGGGTGATGCACGACGACACCCCGGCGGTGCTGGCGGCGCTGCGCGACCGCGGCCTGCGCCTGGCCGTGGTGTCGAACGCCGACGGCCGCGTCGCCGCGGCGCTCGCCGCCTCCGGCATCGATCGCCACTTCGCGGCGATCGTCGACTCGCACGTGGTCGGCGTCGAGAAGCCCGATCCGCGCATCTTCCACCTCGCCCTCGCGGCCTGCGACGTCGATCCCTCGGAAGCCCTCTTCGTCGGCGACATCTACGAGATCGACGTCGTCGGCGCCCGCAACGCCGGCATGGAGGCGGTGCTGATCGACCAGCTCTCGCTGTACGGCGAGGTCGACTGCCGCCGCATCGCCCACCTGCGCGAGCTGCTCGCGCTGGTGTGACGCCCCCGCGGGCCACCGGATCGCCTGCCCCGCCGCGCCGCTCCGCGATGGAGGCCCGCGCCGCGGCCCATGGTTGACCCATGCGCCTGACGGTTGGTAGCGCACTCGCATGACGACAGTTCCGCAGGGCGCGCTCGCCGGGGTGCGCGTGATCGACATGTCGCACCAGGCCGCCGGCCCCTGGTGCACCACGCTGCTCGGCGACATGGGCGCCGACGTGATCAAGGTCGAGAAGGCCGGCCGCGGCGATTCGATCCGCCACGCCGACCGCTCGGGCAAGCTGCCGCCGCACATCGGCGGCCCCAACTTCCAGGGCCTCAACCGCAACAAGCGCGGCATCTGCGTCGACATCGGCGAGGCCGCCGGCGTCGAGCTCATCCGCCGTCTGGTGCGGGACGCCGACGTCTTCGTCGAGAACTTCCGCCCCGGCGTCATGGACCGCAAGGGCCTCGGCTTCGAGGATCTGAAGCGCATCAATCCGCGCCTGGTCTACTGTTCGATCACCGCCTTCGGCGAGACCGGCCCGATGGCGCAGAAGCCCGGCATGGACCTCATCCTGCAGGCCACCGGCGGCATCATGGCGCACACCGGCGAGGAGGGCGGGCCGCCGATCAAGTCGGCGCCGCCGGTCGCCGATCTCAACACCGGCATCTACGCCGCCTACGCCATCCTCGGCGCCCTGTTCGCGCGCCAGCGCACCGGCGAGGGCCAGCGGGTCCACGTGGCGATGCTCGACGCGGTGTTGTCGCTGTTCGCCGACAACGCGGTGAACGTGCTGATGGAGGGCACGCACTTCGGCCGCTTCGGCAGCGGGCATCCCGATCTCGTGCCCTACCAGGCCTTCCCCGCCAGCGACGGCTACTTCATCGTCGCCTGCCTCACCAACGCCTTCTTCAAGCGCGTCTGCGTGGCGCTCGGCCGCGAGGACTGGCTCAACGACCCGCAGATGGCCACCAACCCGGCCCGCGTCGCGCGCCGCGCCGAGGTGGTGGAGACGCTGAGCGCGATCTTCCGCCAGAACACCTGCCAGCACTGGATCGACCTCATGGAGCAGCACGACGTCCCGAGCTGCAAGGTCATGGCGCTGCACGAGATCCTCGCCGATCCGCAGATCGCCGCCAACGGCCTCATCCACCGCTTCGACGATCCGACGCGCGGCCCCATCACCACGCTGGGGCCGCCGGTGCGCATGTCGGGCACCCCGACCCAGCACACCCGCGTCGCCCCGATGCTCGGCGAGCACACGGCCGAGGTGCTGCGCGAGCTCGGCCTCGACGACGGCGAGATCGCGGCGCTGCGCGCGGGCAACGTGATCAACTGAGCGCGCGGGAGGGCACCCCCGGCGGGGCGCCCTCCCGCGCGCGACGGCTCGTCGCCTACGGCGTCTTCGCCTTGAAGGTGCTCCCGCTGCTGGTCACCACGTTGCCGGCGGAGAAGCTGGCGGCGACGCAGAAGCCCGAAGCGGTGTTCACGAGTTGCGCGTCGACCGGGAAGGCGAGCGAGCCGAGGGGCGGGTCGGGGAGGTTGTTGCCCTTCCCCTTCAGCACCACCTTGGCCTTGCCGCCGCTGCCGCTCTTCACCAGCGCCTTGAGGATGCCGCCGGGCGAGCCGGCGGGATCGCTGTACTTGTAGCCCTTCCCGCCCCCCGTCCACCTGGCCCCCGCCGGCAGCGCGGCGGAGGCCATCAGCGCGCCGCCGGTGTACAGGCAGAGCGCGTAGTCGGCCGACGCGGTCGGATCGGCGAGCTGCGCCGGGGTGATCGCCCCGCCCTTGATCCACTTCCACAGCAGCTTGTCCTTGCCGCCGCCGTTCTGCTTGAGGAGCAGCAGCGACTGCGGCGCGGCGACGCAGCCGCCGCGCGGCGCGTCGTCGTACACGCAGCCGAGGGCGTCATCGCAACTGTCGGCCGTGCACCCATCGCCGTCGTCGCAGTCGAGCGGCGTGCCCGGCAGGCAGGCGCCGGCGCCGTCGCACGTCTCGTCGCCGTCGCACAGGGTCGCATCGGCGCAGGAGCTGCCGTTCGCCTCGAAGCTGCAGGTGGCGGAACAGCAATCGCCGCCCACCGCGTTGCCGTCGTCGCACTGCTCGCCGAGCTCGACCATGCCGTCGCCGCACACCGCGCCCGAGGCGAAGACGATCCCGGTCGCCGCCGAGGTGACGCCGCGCGCGAACGGCGAGCCGGTGACCGACGTCAGCGCGCCGCTGACGCCGTTGATGCGGTAGACGCTGACGCTGTTGGCGGCGACGTTGAAGAAGCCGTTGGCGACGAACACGTAGCCGAAGGCGCTGGCGACCCCGCCCGGCGACACCGCGTCGGTGGTGAAGGGCGAGCCGGCCACCGGCGCCGGCACGCCGCTCACCGGGTTGACGGCGTAGACGCCGAGCCGGTTGGTGGCGTAGTTGGCGCCGATCAGGAACTCGCCGCCGGCGGTCATCGCCAGATCCGAGGCGGCGGTGGCGAACGGCGAGCCCGCCATCGGGGTCAGGGCGCCGCCGCCGCCGACGGCGTAGCCGCTGATCGAGGCGCCGAGGTTGGCGACGTAGTAGAAGGCGCCGTTGGGGCTGAGGACCGCGCCGTGCTCCATGGCGACGGCGGCGAACGGCGAGCCGGCGACCGGCGTGAGCGCGCCGCTGCCGTCGATGTCGAAGACGCCGATGTTGGCGGAGTTGTCCTGGCTGACGAACAGGCGGCTGCCGGCGGCGTCGATCTCGAGGTCGAACGGACTGAGCGAGCCGATCGGCAGCACGTACGGGCCCGCCGCGTTGACGGTCATCGCGCCGGTCGCCGGATTGACGTCGAAGATGGTGATGGTGTTGGCGCAGAAATCGGCGACGTAGAGATGCTGGGCGTCGGGCGTGCACGCCAGGCCGGTGGGACAGGCGCCGGTCGGATACGGCGAGCCGGCGGCCGGCGTCAGCACGCCGGTGCCGCCGGCGAGCGTGAACACCGAGACCGTGTTGCCGCCGCCGTTGCTGGCGAACAGCAGGTTGCGACAGACGGCGATGCTGTCGATGTCGGCGTTGAATCCGCCGACGCCGCCGGTGGCGAAGGGCGAGCCGGCGAGCGGCGTCAGGGCGCCGCTGCCGAGGTTCACCGCGTAGCCACTGACCGAGTTCACCGTTGCGTTGTTGTTGACGTAGAGAAACTGCGCGCCCGCCGGAGCGGCGAGCACCACGCCGATGGCGGCCCAGCCGAGGCACAGGCAACGCGCCGCGCGGCGGCGCGGCGGACGGTCTCCGATCATTCGCTGGTCCCCCTCCCCGCCCTTCTTAGTCCGCCGCGCCCCCATTTCGGAAGCGGCGGATGTCGCGCCGGGCACCGAGCCGGGGCGCGCGGTGCCGCCTCCTACGCCTCGGTGAGGAGCCCCTTGCCGGGGACGTGGTTGATCTCCAGCCGGATGCCGTCGGGGTCCTCGAACAGCACCGAGTAGTAACCCGGGGCCCAGGCGCCCTCCTCGGGCGGGTGGACGATGGTGGCGCCGCGTTCGCGCAGGAAGGCGTGCGCGGCGTCGACGTCGGCGCGTTCGCGGGCGCGGAAGCAGACGTGGTGCAGGCCGACCCGCTGTTGCACGAAGCGCTCGCCGCGCCGCTCCGGCGCCGCCGGCTGGATGCCCACGGCGGTGCGGCCGCCGACGCAGTACAGCAGCCCGTCGAACTTCATCACCGTCTGCAGGCCGAGGAAGTGGAGCAGCGGCTCGTAGAACGCGACGGCGGCGTCGAAGCTCGACACCGTCAGGAAGATGTGGGCGACGCCGTTGATCTCCATGCTCCCTCCAATGCGCCCGGCCGTCACGCCGGCGGCCGGGCGTAGCGCTCGATCAGCTCGCGCTTGCGCACCTTGCCCTGCGGCTCGCGCGGCAGGCTGGCGACCAGCTCGACGCGGCGCGGACACTTGTAGTGCGACAGATCGCGGCGGCAGAAGGCGATCAGGTCCTCGGCGGTCGCGGTGGCGCCGGACCGCAGCTCGACCACCGCCAGCACCGACTTGCCGAGGTCGGGATCGGGGACGCCGATCACCGCCACATCGGCGACCGCGGGATGGGCGGCGAGCACGCCCTCCACCTCGGCCGGGTAGACGTTGGCGCCGCCGCTGATCACCAGGTCGGTGCGGCGATCGGCGATGAAGAGGTAGCCGTCGTCGTCGAGCCACCCGAGGTCGCCGGCGGTGAACATGCCGTCGCGGAATGCCGCCCGCGTCTGCTCCGCGGCGCCGCGGTAGCGGAACTGCATGCCCGGCGCGCGCACGTAGATGAGGCCGACCTCGCCGCGCGGCAGCGGTCGGCCGGCGTCGTCGAGGATGTGGATCTCGTGCCCCGGCCAGGGGGTGCCGACGCTGCCCGGCTTGCGCAGCCACTCCTCGGCGGTGATGCGGGTGAACCCGCCCTCCGAGGCGCCGTAGAATTCCGTCACCGTGCCGGGCGGGAAGACCTCCAGGATGCCGCGCTTCACCGCCGCCGGACAGGGCGCCGCGGAGTGCATGATCAGCCGCACCGAGGACAGGTCGTGGCGCGCCCGTTCCGCCGCCGCGAGCTGCAGAATGCGGCTGAAGTGGGTCGGCACCATGAAGGCGTTGGTGACCCGGTGGCAGGCGATCAGCTCGAGCGCCGCGGCGGCATCGAAGTGCGGCATGATCACCACCGTGCCGCCGATCAGCAGGTGCACCTGCGCGTAGCTCGCCGGCCCGGTGTGGTAGCAGGGGCCGGCGACGAGGGTGACATCGCCCGGGCCGAGGCCCCACATGCGGGCCATGCCGAACAGGGCCAGGTGCGCCGTCGCCGGATCGGCGGCGCGCTCGATGCCCTTCGGCCGGCCGGTGGTGCCGGAGGTGTAGATCATGGTGTTGAAGCCGCCGCCGACGAAGGCATCGGCGAGCGGCGCCTCGTCCTGCGCCGCCAGCACCGCTTCGTACGGCCGGCCGCGTTCGGCGGCGCCCACCACCCAGCGATGCGCGTCCGGCCAGTCGATCTCCGCCGCGGCGCGGTCGACCTCGGGGGCGAGCGCCGCGGCGGCGAGCAGGACCTTGGCACCGGAGTCGGCGAGCATGTAGGCGATCTCCGGCCCCTTGAGGCGATAGCCGATCGGCACCAACTGGGCGCCGAGCAGGCCGACCGCGTTCAGCAGCTCGAACCACTCGCAGCCGTTCGGCAGCGCCGCGCCGACCGCGTCGCCGACCCCGACGCCGGCGGCGCGCAACGCCCGCGCCAGCCGGTTCACCCGCCCCGCCAGCTCGCCGTACGTGCGGCGCTCGTCGCCGGCGATCAGCGCCACCGCCTGCGGCCGCGCGCGCGCGTGGTACGCCAGGCCGAGCGCGTCGACGGACAGCGACATGCGGCGCTTCTACGCAGGGACCACCCGCCTGTCGAGGACCCGCGACACGGCCGCGCCGGCGCGGCGCGGACCGTCCCCCCTGTTCGCGGGCCGCGCGGTGTGAGATGCACGGCCTGGCGAGGAGGTGGCGATGCGGAGCAGAGCGGGAATGTCGCGGCGCGCGCTGCTGCGGGCGGGCGCCGCCGGTGCCGCCGGGCTGGCGCTGGGAACGACGGCGCGCCGGGCCACGGCGCACTCGCCGGCGGCCTACGTGCCGAGGCCCGATCCCACCCAGTACGTGTTGCGGGTCGGCGCGACGATGCAGAACCCGGACGGCGCGCGGGCGGTGCCCGCGGTCACCGCCGACGGCGCCCTCCCCGGCCCGACCATCCGCGCCCGCGAGGGCGATCTGCTGCGCATCCAGGTCGAGAACCACCTCGCCGATTCGCCGACCAGCATCCACTGGCACGGACTGCTGGTGCCGGCGGCCATGGACGGGGTGCCCGACGTCTCCACCCTGCCGACCGCGCCCGGGCGGGTATCGGTCTACGAATTCCCGCTGCGGCAGAGCGGCACCTACTGGTGGCACTCGCACTGGGGCTTCCAGGAGCAGGTCGGCCTCTTCGGCCCGCTGGTGATCGACGCCGCCGACGCCCCCGCGCCGGCGCACGATCCGGTGGTGATGCTCAGCGACTGGCTGCACCGCAGCCCGGCAGCGGTGTTCGCGGCGCTGCGCGGCGCCGCCGGCGCGGCAACGCCGGACGCCAGGCCGATGGCGGCGATGAAGCAGCCGATGGCGGGCACGGCGGGCGGCAGCGAGGCGATGGCCGGCCGGCCCATGGGCGGCATGGACACGCCCGATCTGTCCGACGTGACCTACGACGCGTTCCTGCTCAACGGGAAGGGCCGCAACGCGCCGTGGAGCTACGCGGCGCCGGTCGGCGAAGCGATCCGCCTGCGCCTGGTCAACGCCGCCGGCTCGACCTACTTCAGGGTTCGCCTGGACGGCCACCCGCTGCGCATCACCCACGCCGACGGGCTGGCGGTCGAGCCGCTGGAGGTCGATCACCTGCTGATGGGCATGGCGGAATGCTACGACGCCGAGGTCGTCCTCTCCACGCCCGGAGCCTACACCCTGCACGCGGTGGCGCAGGACGGCTCAGGCCAGGCGGTCGGCGTCCTGCACACGCCGGACGTCGCGCCGCAGGCGAACCTCGCCATGCCGGCGTTCGACGGCCGGGCGCTCGGCTATGCCGCGCTGCGCGCCGCGGCGCCCACCACGCTCCCCGACGGTCCCCAGCGCGCCTTCGACCTGCCGCTGCAGGGCGACATGGCGCGTTACCGCTGGATGATCGCCGGCCAGGCGTATCCCGACGCCGACCCGCTGCCCATCCGCGAGGGCGATCGGGTGCAGGTGACGATGAGGAACGAGACCGGGATGTGGCATCCCATGCACCTGCACGGCCACTTCTTCCGCCTGCTGCAGGGCGGCGGCGATCGCTGCCCGCTCAAGCACACGGTCAACGTCGCCCCCGGCGAGACCGTGCGCATCGAGTTTCTCGCCGACAATCCCGGCAACTGGTTCTTCCACTGCCACAACGTCTACCACCTCGAAGCCGGCATGGCGCGGCAGTTCCAGTACGCGGTGTAGCCGCGGCCCGCGTGGTCGCGGCTACAGCAGGCTCTCCGGCACCTCCACCACCTTGGCGCGCAGGTACTCGCCGAGGGTCTTCGCCTGCGGGTCGCTGCGCAGCGAGGCGGCGACGCCGTCGCCCAGCAGGCCCCGCACGACGAAGTTGAGCGCCAGCAGGTTCGGCAGCTCGTACCGCTCGACCGGCAGCTCGCGCGCCTCGGCGATCAGCTCCCGCACGCGCGCGACGGTGAGGAACGACGCCAACCAGGCGTAGGCCTCCGGCGTGCGCGCCCAGACGCCGACGTTGGCGTTGCCGCCCTTGTCGCCCGAGCGCGCGCCGCAGAGGACGCCGAGCGGCACGGCGCGCGTCGGCCCGCCGGGCGCGCGCGGCAGCGACGGCGCCGCCGCCGCCGGCGGCGTGAACGCCGCCGGCAGCGTCACCGGCGGAATGGCGATCGCCTCGTCGCCGATCACGACGCGATGCTCGAGGGCCTGCGAGGCCACCAGCGCCGGCCAGAAGACGCCGACCTGCGAGGCGTCTCCCGGCGGGCCCGTGCCGGTGAAGCCCGGATAGCTGGCGAGCGCCATCTCGATGGCGGCGCCGCTGAAGCGCCGGCCGACCTTCTGCTGGTCCGCATCGCGCACCGCGATCGTGAGGTAGGCGAACGCCTCCTCGTTGCTGCCCGGATCGGGGCGATCGCCGCGGCGCAGGGTCACCCGCGACTCGGCGAACTGCGCCCGCCCGCCGAGCAGGTCCCACAGGGTCTCCTCGGCGAGCCGCGCCTTGGCCTCGATGTCGAGGCCGGTGAGGATGAAGGTCATCGCGTTCTTCCAGCCGCCGGCGTGGTTGATGCACACCTTGGTGGTCGGCGGCGGCGGCTCGCCGCGCACGCCGCGCACCAGCACCCGATCCGGGCCCTCCTGCTCGACCGCGATGGTGTCGAAGCGCGCCGTGACGTCGGGGTTGGCGTACGCCGGGCCGCCGATCTCGTACAGCAGTTGCGCCGTCACCGTGCCGACCGACACCAGGCCGTCGCTGCCCGGGTGCTTGGTGATGACGCAACTGCCGTCGGCGCGCAGCTCGGCGATCGGGAACCCCGGGCGGTGCAGGCGCGGCACCTCGGCGAAGAAGGCGTAGTTGCCGCCGGTGCACTGGGCGCCGCACTCGATGATGTGGCCGGCGACGACGGCGCCGGCGAGCGCGTCCCAGTCGTCGCGCCGCCAGCGGAAGCGCCAGGCGGCCGGACCGACCACCAGCGCCGCGTCGGTGACCCGCGGACAGATCACCAGGTCGGCGCCGCGCTCGAGCGCCGCCGCGATGCCGAACCCGCCGAGGTAGGCGTTGGCGCTCATCACCGGCGCCTGCAGGTCGGCGAGCGGCACGCCCTTGTCGAGATGGACGAAGCGCTCGCCCGCCGCCTGCAGCGCGTCGAGCCGCGGCATGAGATCGTCGCCCTCGACGTGCGCCACCGTGGCGCGCAGCCCCAGCCGCTCGTACAGCGCGCGCGCCGCCGCCGCGCAGCCGGCCGGATTGAGCCCGCCGGCGTTGACCACGATCTTGATGCCGCGCTGCAGGCAGCTCGCCGCCACCTCCTCGAGCTGGCGCAGGAAGGTGCGGGCGTAGCCGAGGTTCGGGTCGCGGAAGCGGTCCTTGAGCAGGATCAGCAGCGTCAGCTCGGCGAGGTAATCGCCGGTCAGCACGTCGATCGGCCCGCCCTCGACCATCTCCCGCGCCGCGCTCAGGCGATCGCCGTAGAAACCGGAGCAGTTGGCGATGCGAAGGGCGTCGGTCATGGGGCGCTCATCCCGCCGCGGACGCGGCGGTCATTCGGCCTCCGCCCACGACGGCTTGCGCTTGCCGGCGAACGCCATCATCCCCTCGGCCGCCTCGGGCGACGAGAAGAGCGCGGCGATCTTCTCCTGCGTGTAGGCGAAGGCGTCGTCCATCGACAGGTGGGGGACGGTGCGGACCAGCCGCTTGGCCTCGCGCACGGCGTTGGGGCCGCCGAGGGCGATGGCGTCGACCACCGCCTGCACGGCGCTGGCCAGCCGGTCGGCGGGCACGACCTCGTGGACCAGGCCGTAGCCGCGCGCGTCGGCGGCGGTGAACGTCTCGCCGGTGAGGAAGAGTCGCATGCCGTTCTGGACGCCGATCTTCGGCAGCACCACCACCGAGATCATCGCCGGGATGACGCCGATGCGCACCTCGCTGAAGGCGAACTTGGCCGACTCGACGGCGATGGCGATGTCGGCCACCGCGGTCAGGCCGACGCCGCCGCCGAAGGCGTGGCCGTTGACGGCGGCGATGACCGGTTTGGGCCCGTCCCAGATCAGGCGCAGGATCTCCACGAACGGGTTGCGCGCGCCCCCGCCCTGCGCCGCCTGGCCGCCGCCCGCCTTCAGGTCGGCCCCGGCGCAGAAGGCCGGCCCCGCGCCGGTGAGGACGACGGCGCGCACCGCATCGTCGTCCATGGCCTGACGCAGACCCGCCTCCAGGCCCTGGAGGATCGACCCCGACAGGGCGTTGCGGCTCTGCGGCGCGTTGAGCGTGATCCACGCCGCGCGCCCGCGCTTCTCGTAGAGAACGTCACTCATACTCACCCCAGGAGATTCCACCGCAGAGGCGCAGAGGCGCGGAGACAATCTGCGTGATCTCCGCACCTCTGCGTCTCTGCGGTGAAACGATGGATCACTCCAGCGCCTCCAAGACGACCATCACCGCGTCGGGGTCGACCATCTGTCCGACCTCGACCCGCACCGCGGTCACCGTCGCCGGCGCATTGGCGGTGAGCGGGTGCTCCATCTTCATCGCTTCGAGGACGACCATCACCGTCCCCTTCTCGACCCGGTCGCCGGGCTTCACCAGCACCTGGCGGACGATGCCCGGCATCGGCGCCAGGCAGCCGCTCGTCAGCTCGTCGCCGGCGCGCGGCGGGAAGCGCGGCTGCTCGACCAGGGTCGCGCCGCCGAGCGGCCCGTGCAGGTAGATGGCGTCGCCGTCCACCGCCACCGCGAAGCGGCGGCGGACGCCGTCGATCTCCAGCGCGATCGCCTCCGGGTCCCACGCCGCACAGAGGACGCGGCCGCCGCGCTCGCCGCAGGCGACGGTGAAGGCGCCGTCCGCCTCGGCGACGTACTGCACCTCCAGGCGCTCGCCGGCGCACAGGAACGCGACGTCCTGCGGCCGCCAGCGATTGTTGCGCCAGCCCGACGGCAGGCTCGCCGGCAGCGGCGACTCGCCGCCGCGGCGGCGCCGCTGGTGGCCGTCGATGGCGGCGGCGATGGCGTGGATGCGGTCGGCCTGCGGATCGCGCCGCGGCGCGCGCGCCGACGCCGGCAGGTGGCGGTCGATGAAGTGGGTGTCGATGGCGCCGGCGCGCAGCTCGGGATGGGCGAGGAGCGCGAGCAGGAAGTCGCGGTTGGTGGTCACCCCGCCCACCGCCAGGCCGCGCAGCGCCGCGATCAGGCGATCGATGGCGACGGCGCGGGTCGGTCCGTGGGCGATCACCTTGGCGAGCAGCGGATCGTAGTGGACGCTCACCAGGCTGCCGCGCTCGACGCCGCTGTCCCAGCGCACGCCGGGCACCGCCGGCGGCTGCCACAGCGCCAGTCGGCCGGTGGCCGGCAGGAAGTCGCGCTCCGGCGCCTCGGCGTAGAGCCGCGCCTCGATGGCGTGGCCGTCGATCGTCAGCGCGTCGAGCGCCGCCGGCAGCGGCTCGCCCTCCGCCACCCGGATCTGCAACGCCACCAGGTCGAGGCCGGTGATCGCCTCGGTCACCGGGTGCTCCACCTGCAGCCGGGTGTTGACCTCGAGGAAGTAGAATGCGCCGCGCTGGTCGACGATGAACTCGACGGTGCCGGCGCCGACGTAGCCGATCGCCCGACCGGCGGCGACCGCCGCCTCGCCGAGGCGCGCCCGCAGCGCCGCGTCGACCACCGGCGACGGCGCCTCCTCGATCACCTTCTGGAAGCGACGCTGGATCGAGCACTCGCGCTCGAAGAGGTGGAGCACGCGGCCGTGCGCGTCGCCGAAGATCTGCACCTCGATGTGGCGCGGGGCGTCGAAGTAGCGCTCGAGCAGCAGCGTGTCGTCGCCAAAGGCGCGCTGCGCCTCGCGACGCGCCGCCGCCAGCGCGTCGCCGAGCGCCGCCGCCTCGCGCACCAGGCGCATGCCCTTGCCGCCGCCGCCGGCCGATGCCTTGATCAGCAGCGGGAAGCCGACCCCTTCGGCGGCGGCGCGCAGGGCCGCGTCGTCGAGCCCGGCGCCGGATGCGCCGGGCACCACCGGCACCCCCGCCGCGGCCATGATCTCGCGCGCCCCGACCTTGCTGCCCATGCGGCGGATCGCCTCCGGCGGCGGGCCGATGAAGGTCAGGCCCGCGGCGGCGCAGCGGGCGGCGAAATCGGCGTTCTCGGCCAGGAAGCCGTAGCCGGGATGGACCGCATCGGCGCCGGTGGCCGCGGCCGCGGCGAGCAGGCGATCGATCGAGAGGTACGACTCGAGGCTCGGCGCCGGGCCGATGCGCACCGCCTCGTCGGCCTCGTCGACGTGCGGCGCGCCGGCGTCGGCGTCGGAAAAGACGGCGACCGTCCGGATGCCGAGGGCGCGGCAGGTGCGGATGACCCGGCGCGCGATCTCGCCGCGGTTGGCGATGAGCAGTGTGCCGATCATCGGCGCCGCTCCCTGGCCGGCTCGCTCGTCACATCCGGAACACGCCGTAGCCGGACGTGCCTCTGATGACGTTCGAATGGATCGCCGACAGCGCGATCCCCAGGACGGTGCGGGTGTCGCGCGGGTCGATGATGCCGTCGTCCCACAGCCGCGCGGTGGCGAAGAAGGCGGACGACTCCTGGTCGATCTGCTCGGTCACCATCCGCCGCATCATCGCGTCGCCGCCCTCGTCGAAGGGCTGGCCGGCGCGCTCGGCGGCCTGGCGGCGGACGATCGACAACACGCCGGCGAGCTGCTCGCCACCCATCACCGCGATGCGGTGGTTGGGCCAGGAGAAGACGAAGCGCGGGTCGTAGGCGCGGCCGGACATGCCGTAGTTGCCGGCGCCGTAGGAGGCGCCGATCATCACCGTCAGGTGCGGCACGCCGCTGTTCGACACCGCGTTGATCAGCTTGGCGCCGTCCTTGATGATGCCGCCCTCCTCGTAGCGCCGGCCGACCATGAAGCCGGTGATGTTCTGCAGGAAGAGGATCGGCGTATCGGTCTGGTTGCAGAGCTGGATGAACTGGGCGCCCTTCTCCGAGGACTCCGAGAACAGGATGCCGTTGTTGGCGAGAATGCCGATCGGATAGCCGTGCAGGTGGGCGTAGCCGGTCACCAGCGTCGGTCCGTACGCCGGCTTGAACTCGTGGAAGCGCGAGCCGTCGACGATGCGGGCGATGACCTCCTTGACGTCGAACGGCTTGCGGACGTCGATCGAGGCGACGCCGAGCAGCTCCTCGGGGTCGTACAGCGGCGCCTCGACGGCGACCCGCTTCGACCAGCCGAGCTTGCGCCAGTTGAGCTGGGCGACGATCTCGCGACCGAGGCGGATGGCGTCGCGCTCGTCCTGCGCCAGGTAGTCGGAGACGCCGGACACCCGGCTGTGCATCTCGGCGCCGCCCAGCTCCTCCTCGCTCGAGTCCTCGTGGATGGCCATCTTCACCAGCGGCGGTCCGCCGAGGAACACCTTGGCGCCGCCCTTCACCATCACCACGTAGTCGGACATGCCGGGCACGTAGGCGCCGCCGGCGGTCGAGTTGCCGAACACCAGGCAGACGGTGGGAATGCGCTCCGCCGAGCGGCGGGTGATCTCGCGGAACCCCTTGCCGCCGGGCACGAAGGTCTGCGCCTGGAACGGCAGGTCGGCGCCGCCCGACTCGGTGAGGTTGATGATCGGCAGCCGGTTCTGGGCGCAGATCTCCATGGTCCGCGCGCTCTTCATCAGGCTGTACGGGTTGAGCGTGCCGCCCTTCATGGTCGGCTCGTTGGCGGTGATCACGCACTCGACCCCGGACACCACGCCGATGCCGGAGATGACGCCGCCGCCCAGCCCGAACTCGGTGCCCCAGGCCGCCAGCGGCGCCAGCTCGAGGAAGGGCGAATCGCGGTCGAGCAGCAGCTCGATGCGCTCGCGCGCCATCAGCTTGCCGCGCGCCAGGTGGCGCTGGACGTACTTCTCGCCGCCCCCCAGCCGCAGCAGCGCCAGTTGCTCGTTCAGGTACCCGATCTGCTCGAGAAAGCCGGCGCGGTTGGCCTGGAAGGCCTCGGAACGGGGGTCGGCGTGGCTGCGCAGGACGTCCATGGGGTGCGAATCGGCCGCTTACAACGCCACGCCCGCCCGGCGAGGTCAAGGCGCCGCCGCGGCCGGCATCGCCCATCGCCGCGCCCGCGCAGGGTCCCGTTCACGACGCCGGATGCGGGTGGAACGGCAGGCCTTTCCACCACAGGCGCAGCGCCTGCCAGTAGATCGCCGCCGAGACCGTCGCCGTCATCGCCGGGAAGCGCGCCAGGGCGCGCGTCAGGGACGCCGTCGTGAGCGGGCGCCGCTCCAGCGCCAGCGTGGCGTCGAACACCCGCTCGCCGGCGCGCCAGTTGCGCATGTGCACCGCCAGGCGGCGCCCCGGCGTCGTGAAGCGCCACTCGTAGTCCTGGTCCATCGGCATGAAGGGCGAGACGTGGAAGCGCTTGCCGAAACGGAAGCGCAGCATCCGCTCCGGCCCGACGGCGTCGTCCGCCCGCAACACGTACGCGTGGCGCTCGTTCCACGGCGTGTTGGTGATCTCGGCGACGATCGCCGCCGGCGCCGCCCCGCCGCCGTCCCAGCAGTAGTAGAAGGTCACCGGATTGAAGACGTAGCCGCAATAGCGCAGGTGGGTGAGCATGCGCACCGGACCGTCCGGGCGCGACCCGGTGCGGGCCGCGACGAGATCGCGTACCGCCTCGCCGAGCGGCTGTCGCCGATCCCCCAGGTAGTCGGCGCGATGGAAGGCGGCGACGCCGCGCCGCTCGTAGCGCCACAGCCAGCGCCCGGTGAACAGCGCGGGGAGCTCGTCGAGATCGAGGTAGAGCATGAACAGCCGGTAGCTGAAGACGTGCGGCCGCGGCGCGTGGCGCCGGTGCCGCACGCGGCCGACATAGAGCGCGCTCGCCGGCGCCGCGGTCGCGGCGCTCATGCCGCGCGGGTCAGCGCCGTCGGTCCGTCCACCGCGAGCGCCGGCGCCAGCCCGAGCTGACGCGCCACCGCCAGGCCGCTGCGCACGCCGTCCTCGTGGAACCCGTAGCCCCAGTAGGCGCCGCAGTAGAAGGTGCGATTGACGCCGCTGATCTCCGCCCAGCGCCGCTGCGCGGCGACGCTGGCGCGGGTGGCGGTCGGGTGGTGGTAGGTCATGCGGGCGATGACCCGCGCCGGGTCGATCGCCGCGGAATGATTGAGGGTGACGCAGAACGGCTCCGGCGATTCCAATCCCTGCAGCAGGTTCATGTTGTAGGTCACGGTCGCCGCCTCCGGCGTGGCGGCGAGCAGGTGGTAGTTCCATGCCGCCCAGGCGCGGCGACGGCGCGGCAGCAGGCGCGCGTCGTGGTGCAGGACGGCCTCGTTGCGCTGATACGGCATGGCGCCGAGGATGGCGCGCTCGGCCGGGGAGGGGTCGGCGAGCAGGCGCAGCGCCTGGTCGCTGTGGGTGGCGATGATCACCGCCTCGAAGCGCTCGCTGCCGGCGGCGCTGGTGACGCGGACGCCGTCGGCGCGGCGTTCGATGCGCGACACCGGACAGGCGAGGCGGATGCGCTGGCGGAAGCCGCGGGTCAGCGGCTCGACGTAGCGCTGCGAGCCGCCGCTGACCACTCGCCAGCGCGGCCGGTCGCGCACCGACAGGAAGCCGTGGTTGGCGAAGAAGCGGACGAAATAGCGGGCCGGACACTCGTGGATGGCGGCGGGATCGGCGGACCAGACCGCCGCGCCCATCGGCACGATGTGCTGCTCGATGAAGCGCCGCGAGTAGCCGGTGGCCGCCAGGTAGGCGCCGAGCGTCAGGTCGTCGCCGGCGTCGAGCAGGCGCGGCGCCTCGCGGTAGAAGCGCAGGATGTCCGCCACCATGCGCAGGAACGATGGCCGCAGCAGGTTGCGGCGCTGCGCGAAGAGGCGGTTGAGGTCGGTGCCGTTGTACTCCAGGCCGTCGCGCTCGTCGCGGACGCTGAAGCTCATCGTCGTCTCGTGCGAGGCGACGCCGAGGCGCTGCAGCAGGCGGCAGAAGTTGGGATAGGTGCGTTCGTTGAAGACGATGAAGCCGCTGTCGACGTCGTAGCGGCGCCCGAAGCGCGCGATGCGATGGGTGTGGGTGTGCCCGCCGACATGGTCGCCGGCCTCGAAGACCACGAGGTCGTGCGCCGACGCGGCGAGCGCGGCGCTGACCAGTCCGGAGATGCCGGTGCCGATGACGGCGATGCGCATCGCGCCCTCAGGCCACGGTCAACGGCCGCCGCATCACCAGTTGCAGGTCGCTCAGGTAACGCACCGCGAACGCCGCCTCGCAACTGGCGAGGTAGAACTCCCACAGGCGCAGGAAGCGCTCGTCGAACCCGAGCCGGCGCACCGCGTCGCGGCGCGCCAGAAAGCGCTGCCGCCAGTCAGCGAGGGTGCGCGCGTAGTCGGGCCCGATGTCGCGCAGCGATTCGATGCGCAGGCGCGTCACCCGTCGCAGCGAATCGGTGATGCCGTGCAGCGAGGCGAGCAGGCTGCCGGGGAAGATGTACTTGCGCAGCCAGTCGTAATCCCGCCGGTAGCGCGCGAAGCCCTGGTCGGGGATGGCGATGGTCTGCAGGAAGAGCGTGCCGCCCGGCGCCAGCAGCCGCTCGCAGGCGGCGAAAAAGGCGTCGTAGTAGGCGAAGCCAACCGCCTCGAACATCTCGATCGAGACGAGGTGGTCGAAGCGCCCGCGCATGGCGCGATAGTCGCGCAGTTGGATGTCGACCCGGTCCCGCAGGCCGGCGGCGGCGACCCGCTCCGACGCCAGCCGCTGCTGCTCGGCGGACAGCGTCAGCGACGTCACCCGGGCGCCGTAGTGGGTCGCGGCGTGCAGCGCGAACGACCCCCAGCCGCTGCCGATCTCCAGCACGTGCTGGCCGGCGCGCACCCCGATGGCGCGGCAGATGCCGTCGAGCTTCTCGCGCTGCGCCTCGGCCAGCGTCGCCCCCGGCCGCGCGTAGACCCCGGCGCTGTAGGTGAGCGACTCGTCGAGGAAGAGGCGGAAGAAGTCGTTGCCGAGGTCGTAGTGGTGGCGGATGTTGCGCCGGCTGCCGCGCCGCGTGTTCGCCTCGCGCAGGCGGCGCACGGCGTGCACGAGGCGCGACCCGAGCCGCCACGGCGAGGCGTCGTCGAGCACCGACTGGTCGCGCACCACCAGGGCGCACAGCCGCACCAGGTCGCTGCACGACCAGTCGCCGTCGACGTAGGACTCGCCAGCCCCGATGTCGCCGCCGAGCAGCAGGCGGCGGAAGAACCGCCATTCGTGCACGTGCAGGGCGAGCGGCTGCTCCCCCGCCGCCGGCACGCCGAGCTCGCGCACGCTGCCATCGGGCAGGGTCAGCGAGAGCCGCCCCTCGCGCCAGCGCGCCAGGCGATCGAGCACCACGCGCGCGGCGAGGCGATCCAGTTTTGGCAGCGACCGCTCGCGCAGGGCGTAGCCGGCCGTGGAGTGAAGTGAGGACATCAGACGTTGCTCTCGGGCCCGCGACCGCCGGGGACAACCCGGCGGTCGCACGCGGTGGGGTCGGGAAGTGGACGCGGCGCCGCGGGGTCGCCGGACGGCGCCGCCGGCGGGTCAGGCCGCCTGGCGATAGAGGAAGCTGATCGGCTTGCGCTGCTCGAGCGGCACCCGCACCCAGGCCGCGACGACGCCGCGCACCCAGCTCACCTCGAGGCCGAACAGGTGGCAGAGGCGCACGAAAGAGAACGGCCACTCGACGTCGTCGAGCGCGATCCACTCCAGCGCTTCCTCCACCCGCCGCCGGTGGGCGAGATTGCCGTGGTGGTCGCGAATCTCGACCAGCGCCGACGCCAGCACCGCGGCGGCCAACTTCTTCTCCGGCGTCCACTGCGTCGCCGCCGGCAACTGCGCCGGCAGCAACTCGCCGCCGGCCATCAGATCGTCGATCACCGCCAGGCCGGCGCTCAGGAACGAGCCGCGCGGCGCCTCGCTCGCCGGCGATGGAACTGGGCCTCCTGCGATCTCCATGACATGGCTCCTCTCTCGCGGGTCGCCCCGCGCTCAGGCCCCGCCGCGCTGGGCGCGCAGGCGAGCCGTTTCCGTCTCCAGCACCGACATCCGGTCGATGACCACGGCGCGCGTGGCGCCGAGCAGCGCCGCCGCAGCCGCCGCCTGACGGCCGCCGAGCCAGAGCTCGGTGGTCGCCGGCAGATCGCGCTCCACGCGCCGCACCTCGGCGACGCTCGCCTCGAGGCTCTCGGCGTTCGCCACGCCGAGCCCGACCACCGCGGCGTGCGACCGTCGCGCCGCCGCCGTCACCTCCGCCGCCGGCAGGTCGACGCCGAGATAGCACAGGCCACAGCCCGCCTCGGCGACGACCAGTCCCGCCATCAGCAACCCCAGCTCGTGGCGCTCGCCGCTCGCGGTCGCCAGCAGCACCGTCGGCTGTCCCGAACGCCCGCGCGTGCGGAGGACGCCAGCCAGCACGTTCTGCACGAGACCGGAGACCAGGTGCTCGTCGGCGACCGACAGCCGGCCGTCGCTCCAGCGCTCGCCGACGTCCACCATCAACGGCGCCGCGACCTGCTCGACGAACGCGCGCGCGCCGAGCGCCATCAACGCGTCGCCGACACAGCGATCGAGCGCCGCCCAGTCGAATCGCTCGAGAGCGTTCACCGCCTGCGTCAGGATCTCGCTGCTCGCCCCCGTCGCCGTCGCCGACGACCGGCTGGCCGGCTCCGCCGCCCCGACCAGGTCCTGCAGCGCCACCCGACTGAGCCGCGCCACGTCGCCGATCGCCCGCCCCGAGGACACCGCGCGCCGCAACAGACGCAACTGCGCGACATCCTCGGCGCTGTAGAGCCGCGCCCCGCGCGGCCCGCGGGTCGGAGCGACCACCCCGTAGCGCCGCTCCCAGGCGCGAATGACGTCGGCCGTCAACCCGGTCAGACGCGACACGGTCCGCAATGGCAATGCGTCGTGGCCGTTCTCCGACTTCGTCACCGCAGCGTCCATTTCCGTCCTGCCCCTCACAGCTCATCCACTAGCCTGCGGCGAAACATCTGTCAATCTTTGTCTGTCTCTGTCACCCTTCTGTTCTCGATAAAGTCAGGTTTAGTCAGGTTCTGACCTTGACCGATTGCAAATGCCGGATAGAGTCGATCGAGTCGGCGGTAGGGAGGGCGGCGGGGTGGCGGAAGGCCCGCGGCGTGCCGGCAGCGAGAGTGGAGAGCGAATGAGGGTCGTCGTCAGCGGAACGAGCGGACGCTTCGGGCGTCCCCTGGTCGGACGGGTGCGCGCGATCGCCGCGGTGCCGTCGCGCCAGCGGCCGCGGGCGCTGGTCGCCGCGTCGGTCATCGGCGTGCATGACGATCGGCAGCACCGCAGTGCCTTCACGGCCCACGCCGGCGGCACGCTGGTGCGCGACCGGGTCCGCTATCGCCTGCCGTTCCGTGCCCTCGACGATCTCATCGCCGGGGGGCCGGCCGCCCGCGACCTGCAGCGTATCTTCGACAACCGGCGCGGCGCCGTCGCCGCGCTCTTCGCCGCGCCGGTGGCAGACACCCAGGAGGCATCGTGAGCTCGCTCATCGCTTCACCGCGGCGCGCGGTCGCGGCGCCGCTCGACGCCCTCGTCCGCGCCGCCGTCGCCATCGGCGAATCCGGCCTGGTGCCCGATCCGCTCGCCCGTTTCGCCATCCGCCGCCTGTGCGCCGAGCGCCTGCGCGACGAGGGCCGGCGCGCCGACGGCGACGGCCATCGCGACGTCCTGCGCAGCCTGCGCCACGGACCGCTCGCCCTGCACGTCGACGCCGCCAACGCGCAGCACTACGAGCTGCCGCCGGCCTTCTTCGAGCGCGTGCTCGGGGCGCGGCGGAAGTACAGTTGCGCGCTATGGAGCGACGGCATCGAGAACCTCGACCACGCCGAGGAGGCGATGCTCGACCTGAGCTGCCGCCGCGCCGGGCTCGAGGACGGGATGCGCGTCCTCGACCTCGGCTGCGGCTGGGGCTCGCTGACCGAGTGGATCACCGAGCGCTACCCGCGCTGCCGCGTCGTCGCGGTGTCCAACTCGCGGCCGCAGGGGGAGTTCCTGCGGGCCCTGCTGGCGCGCCGCGGCCGCGGCGACGTCGCGGTGGTGACCGCCGACGTCAACGACTTCGATCCGGGCGCCCGCTTCGACCGCATCCTCTCGATCGAGATGTTCGAGCACCTGCGCAACTACCAGGAGCTGCTGCGCCGGGCCGCCTCCTGGCTGGCGCCCGGCGGCCGCCTGTTCGTCCACGTCTTCGCCCACCGCGCCTACGTCTATCCCTTCGAGCCGGCTGGCGCCGGCGACTGGATGGCCCGCACCTTCTTCACCGGCGGACTGATGCCGTCGCACGATCTGTTCGCCCACTTCCAGGACGATCTCCGCCTCGAGGACCAGTGGTGGCTGCCGGGCTGGCACTACCAGCGCACCAGCAACGCCTGGCTGCGCCGACTCGACGCGCAGCGCGATGCCGTGCGCCAGCTCTTCGCCGCCACCTACGGCGCGGGGGAGGCGCGCCGCTGGCTGGCGCGCTGGCGTCTCTTCTTCCTCGCCTGCGCCGAGCTCTTCGGGTATCGCCGCGGCCGCGAGTGGGGGGTGTCGCACCATCGTTTCGCGCCGCGGTGAGGCGGGCGACCGCGACGCCGCCCGCCGCCCGTTGAGTCCGCCGCCGCATTCGGCATATGCACTCGCCGCATGTCGCGCGATCCGGTCCTCGAACGCTGTGCGCTGGCGGCGCTGGCGGCCGGGCGGGCCATTCGCGACGCGGTGCACGCGATGCCGCCCGCGGCGCGCGGGCACCCAGCGCCGGCGGCGCTGAAACCGGGGGAACAGATCGTCCTCGCGGTGGATGCCGCCGCCGAGGCGATCGGCCTGGCGCACCTCGAGCGGTTGAGCGCCGAGATCGGCTGTCCGATCGCGCTGCTGGCCGATGCCGCGCGCGGCGCGCTGCTCACCGTCGGTTCGCGTGGGGGCGGCGAGCGGATCTACGCCATGCTCGACGCCGTCGACGGCACGATCAAGGTCGGCGGTCTCGGCAACGCCGCCGACGGCAGCGCGGTGCGCGTCGCCAACGACGGCGGCTGGGGCGTCGGCTTCGCCTGCACGGCGCCGACCCGCGCCGCACTCGACGCGCTCACCCTCGGCGACTTCGCCGTCGCCGTCGTGGTGGACGGCAACCCCACCCGGGTGCGCGTCCATCCGCACGAGGTGGTGGCGCTGCCGGACGACGCCGGCCCTGCGGCGTACGACCTGTCGGACCGCCCGGCGGTGCGCGCCGCCCTGCGCCGCGCGCCGCGGGTGTTCACGTCGACGCAGACGACGCTGGCGCAGGCGGTGGTCTACCTCGACGGCTTCCAGGCCTTCGACCGCCAGTCGGCGCTGGCCGGCGACGAAGCGTTGATCGTCGAGCTCTACCGCCGCCTGCTCAACCGCCACGAGGGCGGCGCCTTCGACGTCTGGCGCCAGTACGGCAACCTCAGCGCCCTGCTGCGCCTGCTGCTCGGCTGGCGCGGCGACCGGCCCTGGATCGAGTCGCAGGGCGGCGGCTTCGTGGTGGTGAACGAGAACCTGGCCAACCTGGTTCCGGCGGTGCCGCTGATCCTCGCCGCCGGCGGCTGCTCGGTCGACTTCACCGGCCGCCCGCTCGCCGAGCGGCGCCTGGTCGATGGCCGCGCCAGCGTCATCCACGCCGCCAACGAAGTGCTCTGCGCGCGGCTGCTCGCCATCGTCGGCGCCGCCGCCGGAGCCTGAGGCGATGCCGCCCGCCGCGCGCGCGCCGCTCTTCTACGGCTGGTACGTCCTCGCCGCCAGCGTGGTGATCGAGCTCTTCGGGCTCGGCTTCGGCATCTTCGCCATCACCACCGTCTACCCGTACATCATCGACGCCTTTCCCGATTGGTCGCGCAGCACGGTATTCCTGCCGACGTCGCTGATCATCCTGATCGTCGGCCTGATGAGCCCGCTGACCGGCTGGTTGCTCGACCGCTACCCGATCCGCTGGCTGTTCACCGTCGGCATCGTCGTCCAGGGCGTCGCGCTCTACCTGTTCGCGCACGTGCAGACGCCGGCGCAGTACGTCGGCAGCTCGCTCCTCCTCGGGCTCGGCATGTCGGGGGTGACCATCCTCCCCAATCAGGTGCTGGTCTCGCGCTGGTTCCACGCCCGCGTCGGCCTGGTCAACGGCATCGTCCTCGCCGCCACCGCGCTCGGCGCCGCCCTGGCGCCGGCGTTGATCACCCGCCTGATCGAAGCGCTCGACTGGCGCCGGGCGTTCATGATCATGGCCGCGATCGCCAGCCTGCCGCCGCTGGCGGTGGTGCTGCTGGTCGTCCGCGGCCGGCCCGAGGAGATGGGCCTGCAGCCCTACGGCAGCGACCGGCCGGCGGCAACGGCGAGGCCGGCGCCGCTGACGGGCATCGCGCTCGCGGACGCCATCCGCCTGCCGGTGTTCTGGGTGTTCGCCGCCGCCATCTTCCTCGGCGGCATGCCCTGCTACGCGTTCAACAAGCACATCCTCGTGTTCCTGAAGGAGCTCGGGTTCGATCCGGTCAGCGCCGCGGACCACAAGAGCTTCTTCTTCTTCGTCTCCGCCTGCGCGCGCCTGGTGTTCGGCGCCCTCGCCGACCGGATGGACCGTCGCAACCTGCTGCTCGCCGAGATCGTGCTGATCGCCGCCGGCTTCCCGATCCTCTTCCTGGTGCCGGCTCACCCGCAGGTGCTCGTCCCGGCGCTCCTCCTCTTCGGCGCCGGCTACGGCGGCCTGCTGCCCTCGATTCCCATCCTCTCCGTCCACTATTTCGGCCGCCGCCACCTCGGCGCCATCCTCGGCGCCTACAAGGTCAGCTACGACCTCGCCGCCGCCGGCGCGCCGCTGTTCACGGCGATGCTCTACGATCACTACGGATCGTACGCCGTGGCCATGGTGGCGCTGACCGCGATGGCATGGCTCGCCGCCGCGTTGGTGGCGGTCGCGCTGCCGCACCAGATCCGCGCCGGCGCGATCGACGCCGTCCGTCGCGCCGACGCGACGGACGCGATCCCCGGTGGCTGACGGGCTACCGGCCCGCTCGGTCACTGCCAGCGTTCGCGGCAGCGTGGCGCGCGGAGCGTCCGCGAGGCGGCGCCCCCCACGGCGGCACGCCCCTGCCGGCCGCGGTTACGGACATGGCGGCGAAGCGCTGGCCGATCGATCTTCGGGACCTCCCCTCATCGCTCGCGCACACTCACCGTCCCCAGCTTCAGCCCCGGCACGCGCTGAAAGTGGTCGCGATTTCGCGTCAGCAGGGTTCCGCGATGCACGAGAACGATCCCGGCGATCAGGCTATCCCCCATGCCGATCGCCTTCCCCTGCCGCTCCAGGGTGCGTCGCACCAGCGCCGCCCGGTCGGCGGCGGCCGCGTCGAGCGGGAGCGTGGGCAGGGCGGCGAGCAACTCGGCGATCATCTTCTCCTGGCGGGGCGTCCGCGCGCCCGCCAGCAATTCGAAGCGGGTGACGGCAGTGGTGCGCAGCGCCGCGTGCTCGATCTCGAGCGCGATCCGATCGGCGACCGGATTGGCGTCCGAGAGAAAGTCGATGAGCACATCGGTGTCGGCGATCATCATCGCCACGACCCTCGGATGCTCGCCGCCGCCTCGCGCAGCCGCTTCGCGTCCTTCTCGTCCAGCACGCCGCGCAACAGGAGCGCTCGCCGGCGCGTATCGTCCGCCCGCGCATGCGCGTCGAGGTAGAGCTCGAGCGCCTCCTGGACCAGGTTCGAGAAGCCCTTTTCCCCCCGCCGCGCCGCCAACTCGAGCAACCGGGCGCGCTGCTCCTGCCGGATCTCGATCGTCGTCCTCATGTTCGGACCGTGACATGCATGTGCATGCACATCAAGATGAAGCGGATCAGGATTCGCCGCAGCGCCCCTCCGCCCATCGACACGGCGCCGCCGCCACGCGCGGGCGGCTACGGGCGCGGGTCGAGCACCGCCAGGAGGTCGTGGAGAACGCGGTTGACCGGCGTCGGCACGCCGTGGCGGGCGGCGGCGCGCAGCACGGCGCCGTTGAGCGCGTCGTACTCCAGGCGGCGGCCGCGCTGGCGGTCCTGGAGCATCGAGGTCTTGAGCGCCGCCAGCTCCTCGGCGCTGTGGCGGAGCGACGCGTCGACCCGCGCCGCCGCGAGCGGCACGCCGTTGGCCTGCGCCACGGCGACCACTTCCAGCATCGCCGCCCGCACCAACGCCCGCCCGTCCGCGTCCGCCAGCAGCGCGCCGACCGTGCGTTGGGTGACGGCGGTGGTGGCGTTGAACGCGGCGTTCCAGGCCAGCTTGTCCCACAGCATCACGGCGATGTGACGCGAGGCGCGGTGGTCGACGCCGGCGGCGGCGAACAACGCCTCCAGGCGGGCGACGCGGGCGCTCGGGCGGCCGTCGAGCTCGCCGAAGATGATGCGCCCGCCGGAGTCGAGCTGGACGACGCCCGGCGCCACCAGCTCGGCGCCGATGTGCGTCAGACCGCCGAGCAGCGGCGGCAGGTCGAGCGCGGCCGCGAGCCGGGCCTCGTTCTCGATGCCGTTCTGCAGCGAGAGCACGATGGTGTCGGGACCGACCACCGGCCGCAGCGCCGCCGCCGCGGCATCGGTGTCGTACGACTTCACGCACACCAGGACGACGCTGCGCGGCCCCGCCTCGGCGGGCGTGGCGACCGCCCGCAGCGGGGCGACGCGCTCGACGCCGCGCGCCGATGCGATGCGCAGGCCGTCGCGGCGCAACGCCTCGAGGGTGGCCCCGCGGGCGACGAACACGACGTCGACGCCGGCCTGCGCCAGGCGGCCGCCGAAGAAGACGCCCAGCGCCCCGCTGCCCATCACCAGCACCCGCTCCCGCGTGCGCCCGTCGTCCTTCATGGCTGGCCAGTGCTACAGTCGCGCGTCACGCCTGCAGAGGTAGCGCGGAATGCCGATCCAGTCACCCGAACGCTCGCCGATCCTGATCCTGTTCACCCTGGCCCTCGCCCTGACGGTCGTGCTGCTCGAGATCGGGGCCATCGCCTACGCCTACGAGCGCATCGGCATCGACTCCCGCTACCTGATCAGCCTCCTCGCCCTGTCGCTCATGGGCAGCGGGCTCAACCTGCCGCTGGCGCGCTACGGCGATCCCGACGAGGCGGGCCGGCCGGCGAACCTGCTGGCCATCAACGTCGGCGGCGCGCTCATCCCGACGGGACTCTCGCTCTACCTGCTGGCGCGCGGCGCGGCGCCGCCGATCGCGCTCCTCGCCGTGGCGCTGGTGGCGCTGGTGGTGCACCGCATCGCCCGGCCGCTGCCGGGGATCGGCATCGCGGTGCCGGTCATCGTGCCGCCGTTGATTGCCGCGTGCGGCGGCCTGCTCCTGGCCCCGCACGCGGCACCGGCCGTCGCCTACGTCGCCGGCTCGCTCGGCACGCTGATCGGCGCCGACCTGACGCACCTCGGCACGCTGCGGCGGCTGGGCGGACCGGTGGCCTCGATCGGCGGCGCCGGCACCTTCGACGGCATCTTCGTCACCGGCATCCTCGCCGTGCTCCTCGCCTGATGGACGAGCCACAGGTCGTGCGCGTCGGCGCGCAGCGCCGCGCGGTCGAGGACTGGAGCCTGGCGCTCGCCGCGATCGGCGTCGACTCGCGCATCGACTGGAGCCCGCAGCACGGCTACCTGCTGCTCGTCGCCGCCGCCGCGGCCGCGCGCGCCCGCGCCACGCTCGACGCCTACGACGAGGAGAACCGACCCCGCCCGGCACCGCCGCCACCGCCCGAGTACGGCCGCGGCATCGCCGCGCCGCTGCTCGCGGCGGCCCTGTGCGCGCTGTTCGTGCTCACCGGCCCGCGCGCTGGCGGACACCCGTGGTTCGCCGCCGGCGGCGCCGACGCCCGCCGGATGCTGCGCGACGGCGAGTGGTGGCGCGCCGTGACGGCACTGACGCTGCACGCCGACTTCCCGCACATCTTCGCCAACGCGGTGGTGCTGCTGCTCTTCGGCACCTCGCTGTGCACCATGGTCGGCCCGGGCGCCGGCCTCTGGCTCATGCTGCTGTCGGGGGCCGCCGGCAACGCGATCAACGTCCTGGTCCGCGGCGCGCCGTACGAAGGCATCGGCGCCTCGACGGCGATCTTCGGCGCGCTCGGCGCGCTCGCCGCCATCCGGGTCGTGCAGCGGCGCGCCGGCGCGACGGTGTCGCCGTGGCGCGCCTGGGCTCCCTTCGCGGCGGCGCTGGCGCTGCTCGGCATGCTCGGCTCGTCGGCGCGCAGCGACGTGCTGGCGCACCTGTTCGGCTTCCTCGCCGGCGTCGGGCTGGGCGGCGCGCTCGCCGTGCTGCGGCCGCGCCCCCTGCCGCCGGCGGCGCAGCGCGGGCTGATCGTCGCCGCGGCCCTGGTCGTCCTCGGCTGCTGGCTGCTGGCGCTGAGCGACGGCGCTTGACCGCGCCGCGGCGGCCACGGCAGATGCCCGGCATGGTGAAGCTGATCTTCCTCTGCCGCCGACGACCCGACATCACGCACGAGCGCTACGTCGATCGGCTGCTGCAGGGACACGTACCGATCGCCCTGCGCCACCATCCGACGCTGCGCCGTTACACCGTCAACATCGTCGAGCGCGGGCCGGACAGCGAAGCGGCGCTCGACAGCATCGGCGAGCTGAGCTTCGACTCGCTGGCCGACTATCGCGAGCGCCTCTACGACTCGCCGGAGGGCGAGCGCGTCGTCGGCCGCGACGTCGCCGGCTTCATGGGCGGCGCGGACGCCTACGCGACCACCGAGATCGTCCAGCGCTCGACCGCGCCGCGGCCGCTCGGGCAGCGCGCCGCCGGGGTCAAGATGTTCTGCCCGCTGCGCCGCCGGCCGGACCTGACGCACGAGGAGTTCGCCCGGCACTGGCAGACGGTCCACGTGCCGCTCGCCCTCACCCACCACCCGCACATGAGCCGCTACGTCACCAACATCGTCGACCAGCGCCTCTCCCCCGAGGCGCCGCAGTGGGACGGCTTCGCCGAGATCACCATCGACCCGACGCAGCCGCTGTTCGCCTCGCCCGAGGGCGAACGGATCATCCGCGAGGACATCGCTCGCTTCATCGGCCACACGTTCCCGTACGTGGTCGCCGAGTACGTGCAGAAGGCGTGATCGCCCCCCGCCGCGGCCGGCCGTTCGCCGAACGCGGGCAGGCTGGGAGCGCTACTTCCTGCGCATCAGTTGCCGATACCGCACCATGTGCCGCACCGCTTCGTCGCGGCGGCCGAGGCGCGACAGGAGCTGCGCCAGGTTGTAGTGCGCATCGGCGAAGCCCGGGTTGAGGGCGACGGCGCGGCGATAGTGGGCGGCCGCCTCGGCGCTCTTCTCCAGATCCTCGTTGGCCAGGGCGAGATTGAAGTGCGTCACCGGATCGGTGTCGTCGCGCAGCAGCGCCTGGTGATAGCAGCGTGCCGCCGCGGCGGGATCGCCGGCCTCGTGCGCCAGGCGGCCGAGGTTGACCCAGGCATCGGCGTGCCCGGGATCGATCCGCACGGCGCGCTCGTAGGCGGCGCGCGCTCCCTCCACGTCCTCGTCCTCGAGCGCCACCCCGCGCTCGAACCAGTCCGTGGCCGACTCGCCGGACGGCGGCGGGGCCGCCCTGGACGGCCGCGGCGGCAGCGCCCGCGGCGCGGCGGCGCGCCGCGCCAGCTCGTCGACCGTGAAGGCGAACTGGAGCTGGCCGCTCTCCGGCTGCCAGACGCGGTCGCCGCTGCGCGCCACCACGCGGCCGCCGGCGGCGACGATGCGCACGCCCGACAGCGGCCGGTCCGCGGGCAACTGCCGCAGCAGCTCGCGCAGGGCGCGGCGCACCCGCGCCGCCGGCACCCGCGCCTGCCGCAGGCCGAGCGCCGTGCGCAGCAGCACGACGTCCTGGAAGGCGAAGCGGAACTGGCGGCCGTCGCGCCCCGGCCGGCACCAGCCGGCGCGCACCATCGCCCGCACCCGCGCCGGCGGAACGGCCAGCACGCGGGCGACGTCGGCGGTGCGGAGCGGCGAGCTGTTCACGGCGATGGCCAGCGCTGCAGTCGGACGCGCTGGATCGCGCGCCGGCCGCGCATCACCGGCTCTTGCGCCCGCGCTCGCCGCCGCTGGCGACGCTCTTGGCGGCGCCGGCGGCGCTCTTGGCCCGCGCCGGCCGCCGCTCCGGGACCGCGGCTGCGGGCTCCCCACCGCGGCTGGCGAGGCTCGCCTTCAGCGCCTCCATGAGGTCGATGATCTGGCCCTTGGCGGCGCGCGCCGGTCCGACCACGATCTCCTCGCCGGCGACCTTCCGCTCGATCAGCGCCAGCGCCCGTTCGCGGTACTCGTCCTTGTATTTCGTCGGATCGAACTCCGACGATGCCAACTGCTCGATCAGTTGGATGGCGAGCTGCAGCTCGCCCGGCTTCACCGTCACCTCGTCGCCGCGCTCGATCTCGCCGAAGTCGCGCACCTCGTCGGCGTAGAACAGCGCGTGCATCATGAGCCCGCCCTGCGCCTCGCGCAGGAGCACGAGCTGCTGCTTGCCGCGGGTGGAGAAGCGCGCCACGGCGCCGCGGCCGGCGCTGTGCATCGCCTCGCGCAACAGCCGATACGCCTTGTTGCCCCCCTTGTCGGGCCCGAGCAGGTAGGTCTTTTCGAAGTAGATCGGATCGACGCTGGCGATGGGCACGAACTCCTCGATCTCGATCGACTGGTCGCTCTGCTGCTCCAGGGCCTTGAGCTCCTCGCCGCTGAGCACCGCGTACTGGTCCTTGGCGTATTCGTAGCCCCGCGTCATGGCGTCGCGCTCGACCACCTCGCCGCAGGTCTGGCAGACGTACTGCTGCCGCAGGCGCGAGTTGTCCTTGGCGTGCAGCATGTTGAAGGACAGGCTCTTCGACTGGGTGCCGCTGAACAGCTTGACCGGAACGGACACGAGCCCGAAGCTGATCGTCCCGGATGCAATTGCGCGTGGTGCCATCGGCGGGTTCCTTTCGCGACCGCGCCGCACTGTACCATCGCGACGCGGTCCGGGCGAGCGATTTTGTGCTATGAGCGAGCATCCGATGGGCGCCTCCCGTTCGCTCGACCCCTACCGCCGCAAGCGCGATCCGGCCCGCACCAGCGAGCCGTTCGGGGCCGCGGCGGGGCGCTCCCCGGCGGCTGCGGCGCAGCGCTTCGTGGTCCAGCAGCACGCCGCGCGGCGGCTGCACTGGGACCTGCGGCTGGAGATCGACGGCGTGCTGGTGAGCTGGGCGATCCCGCGCGGCCCGTCGGTCGACGCCAGCGCGCGCCGTCTGGCGGTGCAGACCGAGGATCATCCCCTGGAGTACGGCGGCTTCGAGGGCCTGATCCCGGCCGGCAATTACGGCGCCGGCGCGATGATCATCTGGGACGCTGGGCGCTACCGGCTGCTCGACGGCAGCGAGCCCGGCGCGGCGCTGGCCAGCGGCAAGCTCGATCTCGAGCTGATCGGCCACAAGCTCCGCGGCCGCTGGGCGCTGGTGCGGACCAAGGGCGAGCAGGGCCGGCAGTGGCTGCTGTTCAAGAAGCCGGACGCGGCGGCGGGCGGCGCCGATCCGGTCGCGACGATGCCGCAGTCGGTGGTGTCGGGGCTGACCGTCGGCGAGCTGCGCGACGGCGTCCGCCGCGATGCCGAGCTCGCGGCCGCCGCCGACGCCGCCGGCGCGCCGCGCGGCGCCCTGTCGGCGCGGGCGCTGTCGCCGATGCTCGCCGAGGTGAGCGAGAAGCCATTCAGCCGCGCCGGCTGGCTCTTCGAGCTCAAGTACGACGGCATCCGCGTCCTGATCGTGCGCCAGCACGGCGCCGCGCCGCGGCTGCGGGCGCGCAGCGGCCGCGACGTCACGGCGGAGTTCCCCGAGATCGCCGCCGCGGCGGCGCATCTGCCCTGCGACGACTTCGCGATCGACGGCGAGCTGATCGCGCTCGACGAGCGCGGCACCGGTTCCTTCGAGCGGCTGCAGGGGCGCCTCGGGCTGGTGAACGCGTGGGACGTCGAGCGCGCCGCGGCGGCGATCCCGGTGCAGGTGTTCGCCTTCGACCTGCTGGCGGTTGCCGGTCGCGATGCGCGGGCGCTGCCGCTGACCGCGCGCAAGGCGCTGCTCGAGCGCCTGCTGCCGGCGCGCGGCGTCATCCGCTACACCGACCACGTCGATGCCGACGGCGAGGCGTTCTACGCCGCCGCGGCCGAGCACGAGGTCGAGGGCATCGTCGCCAAGCGCGCCGATTCGCCCTACCGCAGCGGCCAGCGCAGCCGCGACTGGCAGAAGATCAAGCGCCCGCGCCGCGGCCGCCTGGCGGTCGTCGGCTACGTCCCCGGCAAGGGCGCGCGGGCGCCGCTCGGCGCGCTGATCCTCGCCTGGTGGCGCGACGGCGAGCTGGTGCACGCCGGCAACGTCGGCAGCGGCCTCGGCGAGGCGCAGGTGCGGGCGCTGCGTGCCGCGCTCGAACCGGCGCGACGGGCGACGCCGGCGTTCACCGTCGGCGCCGACCCGCTGCCGCGCGGCGCGGTGTTCGTCGCGCCGCGCCTGGTGGCGCGGGTGCGCTACACCGAGGTCACCGAGCGCGGCATGCTGCGACAGCCGGTGCTCGAGGACATCCTGGCCGACGTCCCGGTCGCAGACGCCGACCACCGGCCCGGCGCCAGCGCGGCGACGCGCGACGCCGCGCCGCCGCCGCCAGGTGACGACGCGCCGCCGCCGCGCTTCGCGCCGAGCAACCAGGGCAAGGTGTTCTGGCCGGCCGACGGCTACACCAAGGGCGATCTGCTCGCCTACTACGGCGCCATCTGGCCGGCGATCGCGCCCTACCTGCGCGACCGACCGGTGGTCCTCACCCGCTATCCGGACGGCATCGAGGGCAAGTCGTTCTTCCAGAAGAACGCCCCCGACTTCGTGCCCGACTGGGTGCCGACCTGCCGCGTCGAGGACACCGAGTACTTCCTCTGCAACGAACGCGACGCCCTGCTGTACGTGATCAACATGGGCTGCATCCCGCTGCACGTCTGGAGCGCGCGCCGCGGCAGCATCGAGCGGCCCGACTGGGCGATCCTCGACCTCGACCCCAAGGGCGCGCCGCGGCGCGACGTCATCGCCGTCGCCCGCCAGATCCATGCCCTGCTCGCACCGCTCGGCGCCCCGCACTACATCAAGACATCGGGACAGCAGGGGCTGCACATCCTCATTCCGCTGGGAGGAGCGCTCACCCACGACCAGTCGAAGACCTTCGCCGAGGTGCTGGCGCGGCTGGTCGCCGAGGCGCTGCCCGCGATCGCCACCGTCGCCCGGTCGCTCGGCGACCGCGGCGGCAAGGTCTACGTCGACTACCTGCAGAACGGCTTCGGCAAGACCATCGCCGCGCCCTTCTCGGTGCGTCCGCTGCCCGGGGCGCCGGTGTCCACGCCCCTCGCCTGGAGCGAGGTCACGGCCCGGCTCGATCCGGGGCGCCACACCATCCGCACCGTCCCGGGGCGGGTCGCCGAGCGCGGCGATCCGATGCGCGCGGTGCTGGAGACGCGGGCCGACATCCCATCCATCCTCGCCGCGCTGCGGCGGCAGGTGCGCGACTGAATTCCCTCCCGCGTCGATCGTCCGAGCGCGTCGTGTCGGAGCCCAGCGACCGCGACCTCGTGCAGCGCGCCAACCGCGGCGAGGTCGAGGCCTTCGAGGCGCTCTACCGCCGCCATCGCGACTGGGTGGTCGCCCTCGCCGAACGCTGCACCGGCAATCGCGACGACGCGCTCGACGTGTTGCAGGAGACCTTCGCCCACCTGTTCCGCCGCTTCCCCGACTTCGAGTTGACGGCGCAACTGCGGACGTTCCTCTACCCGGTGGTGCGCCACCTGGCGCTCGATCGCGTCCGCCGACGGCGGCCGGCGGTCGACGTCGAGGCGCTGGCCGACGCGCTGCCGGCGCCGCCGCCGTCCGCCGGCGGCGATCTCGGCCGCCTGCTGGCGGCACTGCCGGCCGGGCAGCGCGAGGTGCTGCTGCTGCGCTACGCCGACGACCTGTCGCTGGCGCAGATCGGCGATGCGCTCGGCATCCCGGTCGGCACCGTGAAATCGCGACTGCACGCGGCACTCGCCGCCCTCAAGGCGCGCGCGCGGTAACCGGCCAGGCAGCGGACACCGCTCCGGCGGCTCAGCGGATGACGTAGCCGAACCACAGCGTCAGCGCGGCGATGCCGATCAGATCGAGCAACAGGCCGTAGCGGATCATCTGCCGCTGCGAGACGTAGCCGGTCGCGTAGGCCATGGCGTTGGTGGGCGTGGACACCGGCAGCATGAAGCCGAAGGTGCAGGCGGCGGTCGCCGCGATGCCGAGCCCGATGACGTCGGCGCCCACCTGGGTGCTCACCGCCAGCACCACCGGCACCACCATGTTGGCGCTGGCGGTGTTGGAGGTGGTCTCCGACACCACGATCGCGAGCAGCGAGAAGGCGAACACGAGCCACGGGCTGTGCCCCGCCGGCACGTAGGAAGCGAGCAGCGTGCCGAGCGACGTGGCGACGCCGGTGTCCATCATGAGCTGCCCGAGGCACATGCCGCCGCCGAACAGCACCACCACCGGCCAGTCGATGCGCGCCAGATCCTCGATTTCCAGGATGCGGCGGGTCGATCCCCCGCCCTGCGGCAAGCAGAACAACGCCCCGGCGACCACCACCGGCACCACCGACTCCGGCAGGTGGGCGTTCAGGTACTCGCTCAGCGCCGGCGCGAACAGCGACAGGATCGACGGCGTGATCCACAGCAGCGCCGTGACCAGCAACGCCGCCACCACCCGCCGCTCGACGCCCCGCCAGGGGCCGAGGGCGGCGTAGCGCCCGGCCATCTGCGACCGGTCGTAGGTGAGCGCCGCGGCATCGTGGCGAAACAGCCAGGCGAGATAGGCGATCATCGCCAGCAGGACGAGGAAGGTGACCGGAAATACCTCGACCACCCACGCGCCGAAGGCGATGCGCCGGCCGGTGGCCTGCTCGATCAGTCCGATGCCGATCAGATTCGGCGGCGTCCCCACCGGGGTGAACAGGCCGCCGATCGAGGCGGCGTAGGTGACGATGAGGACGAAGGCGGCTCCCATTCGGCGCGGCGGCGTGTGGTCATCGGACATCGCCACCAGGACCGACTGGGCGATCGGGAGCATCATCGCGGTCACCGCCACGTTGCTCATCCACGCCGACAGCGCCGCGGTGGTGAGCGCCAGGACGACGAAGGCGCGGATCGGCTCGCTGCCGATCGCCCGCAGCGACAGCACGCGGTAGGCGATGCGCTCGTTCAGGCGATGCTTGAAGGTCACGCCGGCGAGCAGGAAGCTGCCGATGAAGAGCATCAGGATCGGATTGCCGAAGGCGGCAAAGGCCTGGCTCGCCGGCGTCGCCCCGACCAACACGGCCAGCGAGGGACCGAGCAGCGCCGTGACCGCGATCGGCAACGCCTCGCTGAGCCAGAGCGTCACCACCACCAGCAGGACGGCGGTCAGCCGGCGGCCGCTTTCCGGGATGTCGGGCAGCGGCCACGCGTACACCGCCGCCGCCAGCCCGATCGCGACCGCCCACACCGCCGCCTGCTGACGCCCGGTCAGCGCCGCTCCGCCGCCCTCCTCCGCCATCGGCGCCGTCTTAGCGCCGATCGGATCGTCGCTCCAAACCGAGACGCCGCCAGTGTCAGAAGCGGTGGGCGCGCACGACCTGCAGGCAGCCGAGAATCGCCATCGTCGTCGCCCCGCTGACCACCAGCTCGGCGAGCCACCAGTCGGGCGGCACATAGCCGGGGCCGAGCCAGGCGGTGGCGAGTCGGCTGCCTATGCCAGCCAGCAAGGCGAGTGGCATGCTGACGTCGAACCCGAACAGCAGACGCAGAAGCAGCGCCATGATCGCTCCTTCGAGTGCGGGTTCGACTTCGGGCATTTCGGCTCTCGCTCCCGCCCCCGCTGCCCGCGGTGGCTGTGGGTTCAACCCTCGTGCCTAGCAATCGCGATGCTCACGGCACGCCACCGTGATCGCCGTCCGCCGGGTCAACGCCTGGTGTGACACAGGACATGCGGGTGTTGGTTTTCTGCCGCTGCGGTACTGGTTGCGTCGACTCCAGCCACCGTCTTGACGCACAAAATGGGCGCCCGGCGCCGCGTTGCGGCACCGGATTCTGCCCGCCGCCGACGGCTTTCGGTGAACCGTTTCGCGCCCTCGGACGCTACAGGGGTGATGCCCCGGGTTCCGCGATGACCGACCATCACCTCGACCTGCTGGACCTCGATGCCCATCGCGCCGGCGAGCCGCTCGCCGCCGCGGCGCGAGCCCACCTCGCATGGTGTCGCGAATGCCAGAGCGACCTCGCCGAGCTGCAGGCGCTCGCCGAGGCGTTGGCCCTGCCGCCGCCGCCGGTTGACGTGCCACCGGAGCGCGAGGCCGCCCTCCGGACCCTCGCCGAGCAGCGGGCGGCGATCGCCCGCGCCGCCCATCGCCGCCGCCCGCAACTCGGCCCGGCCGCCCGCTGGACCGCGGCGGCGTTGCTCGTGCTGGCGATCGGCGCTCTGGTTCTGCGGCAGCGCCAGGCGCTCCCACCCTCGCCGGGGCAGGCGGCCGCTCCCGCCGTCCGCCCGACCCTGACCCTGGCGCAGGCCGACCTCAACGGCGACGGCCGGGTCGACATCCTGGACGCCTTCGTGCTGGCGCGCGCGGTCACCCGCGGCACGCCGCGGGTCGGCGACGCCGATCGCCACGATGTGGACCGCATCCTGGCGCTGGCGGTGTCGCTCGACCACCCCGAGGGCCAGCCATGAACGCCCGGCCCATCCGATGCCTCCTGGCGGCGCTGGCCCTGCTCGCCAGCAGCGCCGCCGGATCGCCGGCGCAGCGCTACCAGCCGGTCGAGGTCTACATCGACAGCGGCGACGCGCCGCTCGCCGCCTACCAGGTCGAGGTGACGATCGAGGGCGACGCGATGATCGTCGGCGTCGAGGGCGGCGACGCTCCCGCCTTCGCCCCGCCGCCGCACTACGACCCGCGCGCCCTGGCCGGCGGACGGATCATCATCGCCGACCTGGACGTCGGCAGCGAGCTGCCGCGCGGCCGCACCCGCGTCGCGACGCTGCACATGCGCGAGACCGGGGCCCAGCCCACCTACCGCGCCACCCTCCAGGCCGCCGCCGACGCCGACGGCACGCCGATCCCCGCCATCGTCCGTCTCGAGGTCGACAGAGGAGACCCCGCATGATCCCCGGGATGTCGACGCGGCCGGCCGCGCGGCGGCGGGCGACCGATCCACCGGACACCGCACCGCAGATCGCCCGGGTGGCACTCAGTGGGGGCGCCGGCGCGCGCCGGCGGCGAAGATCGCGGCGGCGACGAGCGGGGCGAGCGCGGCGAGCGAGAACATCGTCCGGTAGCCGGAGCGCTCGGCGACGATCCCGAATGCGAAGGCGCTGCCGGTGACGCCGAGGTTGAAGGCGCCGTTGAACAGCGCCTGGGTGCGGCCGAGCTGGGCCTCGCTGGCGACGTCGACCAGAAAGGCGTGCAGAGTCGGATAACTGAGGCCCTGCGCGACGCCGAACAGGGCGCCGGCGGCGACCAGGCTGATCAACCCCTCAACCCGCCCGAGCCAGAAGATCGCCCCCCCGAGCAGGAGCAGCGAGGGCAGGATCACCCGCGCGCGGCCGACGCGGTCCGAGGCGCCGGCGCCGATCAGCCGGGTGAGGATCGCCGTGCTGGTGTAGGCGGCGAAGAAATAGGCGACACGGCCGAGCCCGTGGCTGGTGACGTAGGTCGGGATGAAGGTCATGACGCAGCCGAACCCCATGCCGGCCAGTGTCATCGTGGCCGCGACCAGCCAATGGATCGGCTGCAGGCGGCGCGCGCCGGGCGCCACCGCGAGGGCCACGTGACGCGGCTCCGGCAACGGCGCCGCGATCACCAGGGCGATCAGCGAGCACACCGCCGCGGCCGCGAAGAGCGCCGGGAATCCGGCCCGCCGCACCAGTTCCTCGCCGAGGCCGGGCGCGATGGCATGAGTGAGCATGGTCGAGAGCCCGAACACGCCGAGCGCGCGCGCGCGCCGCGCTCTCGGCGCGAGCTCGGCGGCAAAGGTGGTGGTCGCCGTGAACGCGGCCGCGAAGCTGGCACCCTGCAGGATGCGCAACGCGAACGCCGCCGGCCCGATGGCGTGCACGAACTGGAACCCGATCGATGCCGCGCTCATCGCCGCCGCCCCGGCGAGCAGAAACGGCCGGCGGCCGACGCGATCGATCGTCGTCCCGACCAGCGGCAGCACCAGCAGCGACGCCAGTCCCGAGCTGCCCATCACGGCGCCGATGCGGCCTTCGCTGCCGCCCAGCCCATGCAGGAAGAGCGGCAGGAGGAAGTAGGATGCGAAGCTGAGGAAGAAGAAGAAGTTCGCGAGCGTGGCGCGGAGAAACGGGCCGCTGAGGAGACGATCGGACATGCGACAGCCGCCGCCGGTCGTATCGGCTCGCCAGCACGCACACAACCGCGCCCCGGTTGTCGCGCCATCCGCGCCGCGGCAGTATGCAGCATGGTGCGCCGTCGACTGCGTTCCGCCGCCGTCGTAATCGTCCTGCTGGCGCCCACGGGAGGATCCACCGCCATGGCTCAGATCGGCGCCCCGCGCGACGGCGACCGCTTCGTCAACCTCGCTGGGCCCCGCCCACGCGCCGGCGCCGCCGCGATGCTGCCGTTCCTGCTCGGCAAGGTGTGGACCTCGATGTCCGGCCGGCCCGGCGCCGCGCCGCGCGTCGCCGTCGACCCCGACGCCATTCGCCACAACCCCAGCATCACCTGGATCGGCCATGCCACCTTCCTGGTGCGCATGGACGGCGTCACCTTCCTCACCGATCCGATGTTCTCGGCGCGCGCCAGCCCGGTCTCGTTCGCCGGCCCGCCGCGCCTGGTCGAGCCCGGCGTGCCGCTCGACGCGCTGCCGCCGCTCGACTTCGCCCTCGTCTCGCACGACCACTACGATCACCTCGACCTGCCGACGATCACCGCGCTGGCGCGCCGCGGCGTGCCGATCTTCGTCCCGCTCGGCGTCGGCCCCTTGATCCGCGACGCCGGCGGCACCGCCATCGAGCTCGATTGGTGGGACTCGCGCGCCGCCGGCCGGGTGCGCATCCACTGCGTGCCGGCGCAGCACTTCTCCGGCCGCACGCTGAGCGACACCGATCAGCGGCTGTGGGCCGGCTGGGTGGTCGAGGGCCCGACGCGGCGCTTCTACCATGCCGGCGACACCGGCTACTTCAGCGGCTTCGCCGAGATCGCGCGGCGCATCGGGGCGCCCGACCTCGCCGCGCTGCCGATCGGCGCCTACGACCCGGCGGCGATCATGCGCTTCGTGCACATGAACCCCGAGGAAGCGATGCAGGCGGCGGTCGACCTGCAGGCCGGGATCGCCGTCGGCATGCACTACGGCACCTTCGACCTGACCGACGAGGCGCCCGACGAGCCTCCACGCCGCTTCCATGCCGCCGCGTCGCAACGCGCCCTCGATGGCGTCGCCGCGTGGACGCTGAAGATCGGCGAGACGCGGCGCTGGTAGACGGGCCGTCGGCGCGGCGGCGCGCCGACCAGCGCTCTCACTCGTCCGCGTCTCCCTGCCGGCGTCGTCGGGAGCGCTTCCCGTCCAGCGTCGCGCCGCGGCTCACGACGTCGGGGCCGAAGCGCTCGACGAGCGCATCGAGCGCGCGCGCCACGCGCCGCGAGCGCTCGACGCCCGGGGGGTCGAAGAGTGACATCTGCGGCTCGCCTTCGAACAGCGACACCGACACGCCGACCAGGCGGATCGGCTGCGCCCCGTCGTCGGCCCTGGCGAGCAGGCGCTCCGCGACCGGCCAGATCACCTCGGTGGTGTCGGCTGCTGACGGCAGCGTCTCCTGGCGGGTGAGCGTCGAGAAGTCGGCGCGGCGCAGCTTGAGCTGCACGACCTGGCCGCGCAGCCCGGCGCGGCGCAGCCGCCGCGCCACCTCCTCCACCAGCCCGAGCACCGTCCGCCGCACCACGGCCCGATCGCGCACGTCCGCGAGAAACGTGCTCTCGTGTCCGACCGACTTGCGCCGCCGGTCGGGCACCACCTGACGCGGATCCTCGCCATGCGCCAGGGCGTGGAAGTGCGCGCCCAGCGATTCCCCGAAGGTCTCCACCAGGCGCCCACGCGGCAGGCGCGCGACGGCTCCGATCGTCGACGCGCCGAGTTGGCGGAACCCCTGCATCGCCCTCGGTCCCGCCCCCCACAGGCGATGCACCGGCAGCTCGGCGAGGAATTCCGCGACGCCGTCGGGCGGCACGACGACCAGCCCGTCGGGCTTGCGGAGATCCGAGGCGATCTTCGCCAGGAACTTGCTCGGCGCGACGCCGATCGAGGCGGTGAGGCGCTCCTCGTCCCGTACCGCGTCCTTGATGCGGCGGGCGATCGCGGCGCCGTCGCCGAACAGGGCGCGACTGCCGGTGACGTCGAGGAATGCCTCGTCGATGCTGAGCGGTTCGATGAGGTCGGTGTAGCGTTCGAGAATCGCCATGAAGCGCGCCGACACCGCCGCATAGAGCCGCATGCGCGGCCGCAGGTACACGGCATCGGGACACCGTCGGTACGCCTGCGAGATCGGCATCGCGGAATGGATGCCGAAGGCGCGCGCTTCGTACGACGCCGCGGCCACCACGCCGCGGCCGCGCCCGCCGCGCGGATCGGCGCCGACGACCAGGGGTCGGCCGGCGAGCGTCGGGTTCTCCCGCGCCTCGACCGCGGCGTAGAACGCGTCGAGGTCGACGTGGAGGATGGTGCGCGGCCCGGCGGTCAGCGGCGCCACCTTGGAGCGACGGGGAGGCTGTGGTCTAACGCGGACATGACGGCGCTCGGCGAACATTCCCTCCCGCCACCGGCGCGGCAGGTCAAGGTCGCCGCCCCCGGGGCGGTGCGCGCGCCTCGTCCGTCGGCGCGGAGGAGAAGCGATGAACGTCCATGAGGGCGGGTGCCACTGCGGGGCGGTCCGCTTCCGGGTGACCGTCGAGCGCTACGAGGCCCTCGAATGCAACTGCTCGATGTGCCGCAAGAAGGCGCTCCTGCACCTCATCGTGCCGCGGGATCGCTTCACCCTGTTGTCGGGCGGCGACCGGCTGAGCACGTATCGCTTCAACACCGGCATCGCCCAGCACACCTTCTGTCAGACCTGCGGCATCCATCCATTCTACGTCCCGCGCTCGCATCCGAACGACATCGACGTGAACGTGCGCTGCCTCGACGGTGACGCGATGGCGCGCTTCGCGATCACGCCGTTCGACGGCGCGAACTGGGAAGCGACGGTCGCCCGCATCCAGGGCACGGACGAGTCGCGCTGAGCCGCCCCCGCGTCCCCGCCGTGAGCAACCCGCCCGCGGGGCGCGGGATGGACCCAGGCAGCGCGCAAAAAAAGAGGGCGAGGCGCTGTGCGCCTCGCCCTCGTGTAGCCGATGGATCGTGACGTTACTGGTTGGTGACCACCAACTCGGTACGGCGGTTCTGGGCCCGACCCTCCGCGGTATCGTTGCTCGCCACCGGATTCCGCTTGCCGAAGCCCTTGGCCGTCAGGCGCGACGCCGGGATGCCGCACTTGATCAGCCAGTTGCGCACCGCGTCGGCGCGACGCTCGGACAGCTTCATGTTGTAGGCATCGCTGCCGATGCTGTCGGTGTGGCCCTGGCAGGAGACGTCGATCGAGGGCTCCGCCTTGAGCTGGCTGCACGCCTGCTCGAGGATGGGCACCGCGTCGGGACGGATGTTGTACTTGTCGAAGTCGAAGTTGACGCCGCGGAGGACGATCTTCTTCTTCATCGGCGCGGCGGCCGGGGCCGGCGGCGGCGGCGGCGCCGGAGCGGGCGGCGGCGGCGGCGCCTCCTGCGACTGCTGCACCATCAGCTCGATGCCGGTGGTGACGAAACGGACGTCGCCGACGCCGTGCACGCGCTGGTACTGACGCGTCCAGTTCCCGAACAGGCCGAGGCCGACGTTGTCGTTGATGTTGTAGTTGATGCCACCGCCGGTCTGGAAGCCGCCGGAGGTGTCGCTGATCGCGCTCGGCGCGCTGGCGAAGCCGGTCATGCCGCCGCCGAGGATGTCACCATAGATCTCGAGCGGGCCGACCGGCAGCGACAGGCGCGGGCCCGCCAGGTAGCTCACCGCCCAGGTGTCGTTGTCGTTCAGGCCGCGCGTGCAGCCGGTGCAGGGGCTGGCCCCGCCGCCGATCAACTGCAGCTCGCCCATCAAGCCCAGGTTGAGCTGCAGATCCTTGTCGTCGAAGAACTTGTACCCCATGAACGGGGCGAGCGAACCGCCGGTCTGTACATAACGGTCGAGCGCGTTGAGCGGCACCATGACGCCCGCGTCTACGCCGCCGAACCACCGCCCCTGCATCTCCTCGGCGATGCCGACCCGTGGTGTCGAGGCAACGAGTGCCCCGAGAACACCTACCGTGGCCAAGTACCTAAGAGTTTGTCTCATCTGCCACCTCCTCCGCGATGGATGATCCGGTGTGTCGTGATGACAACGTTTTGCGCTTTGCCACCGCTGACGGCGCCTTGTCAAGCGATCAACTTGCGCGATCCTCCGTCATGTTACGGCCCGCCTTGTCAATTGACACACGGACAGCCGGCGGGCAATGGGGCGCCTAAATTTTTCTCACATGTCGCGTCGCCCTTCGAGGGCGCGGCCGAGGGTCGCGAGATCGGCGTACTCGACGTCCCCCCCCATGGGAATGCCGTGGGCGATGCGGGTCACCCGCACACCGAGCGGCTTGATGAGGCGCGCCAGGTAGAGCGCCGTCGCCTCCCCCTCGGTGGTCGGATTGGTGGCGATGATCACCTCCTGCACCCCGTGCTCGCCCAGGCGGCGGAGGAGCGACGTCACGTTCAGATCGTCGGGGCCGACCCCGTCGAGCGGCGCGAGGGTGCCGCCGAGCACGTGATAGCGGCCGCTGAAGCCGCCGGACCGTTCGACGGCGGCGAGGTCGGCGGATTCCTCGACGACGCAGAGGACATCACCGCGACGCCGCGGATCGCCGCACAGCTCGCACGGATCGCTGCCGGCCAGCGCGCAACACTGCGAACAGGTCCGCAGGTCGTCGCGCAGCGCCGCCAGGGCCGCCGCCAGCGCCTCGACATCGCCCCGCTCGGTGCGGCTGAGGTGAAAGGCCAGCCGGGTGGCGGTCTTCTCACCGATGCCGGGGAGTTTCGTCAGCTCTTGAATGACCCGCGCCAGCGGCGCCGGTACCGTTGCCATCGGTGTTGCCCTCCTCCACCGCCCCGAGTCGATCGCGCAGCGCTCACCCCATGCCCGGCAGCTTGAGCCCACCCGTGAGCTTGCTCATCTCGTCGGCCATCTGCTGCTGCGCGCTGCGCAGCGCCTGATTCACCGCCGCGATCACCAGGTCCTGCAGCATCTCCACGTCGCCGCCGGCGAGGGCGGCGGGCTCGATCTGCAGGCGCACCAACTCGAGACGGCCGTTCACGGTCGCGCGCACCATGCCGCCGCCGGCACTGGCCTCGACGCTGCGCGCCGCCGCCTCCTCCTGGACGCGCTGCAACCGCTCCTGGAGATCCTGCGCCTGCTTGAACAGATCACCGAGCCCCGGCACCTTGCTCATTTCCCCTCCCGGCGGCGCGGCCGCCGCTCGCGCACTTCCGCCACCTCGCCGCCGAGGATCTCGACCGCGGCCTTGACGGCGGGATTCTGCAACGCGGCGCTGGTGAGCTCGGCGGTGCTCGGGCGCGGTGGCTCAACGGGCGCGTTGCCGTTGCTGGCGTCGCCGACCTCGACCTGGACGCGCAGCGGCCGCCCGAAGAAGCGGCCTGCCAGCTCCTCGATCAACGACAGATGATCGCGCCGCGACAGGTAGTCGAAGCGGAATCCGCGCGGCACCGCCAGGATCGCGACGTCGGCATCGAGCTGGCGCACCGCGCACTTCGCGAGATGATCGGCCAGCGTCGGCCGCTCCGCGTGCGCGAACGCGACGAAGTCCTCCCACCCCCCGTTTCCGGCCGACGCGGGCACCGGCGGCGGCGCGGATGGCGCGGTGGTGGCCGCGCGCGCCGCCGGCGCGGCGGCCGCCGGGCGCGGCGCCGGCGCCGACGTCGCCGCGCGCGCCGGCGCACCGCTGCCGCCGCGCAGGCGTGCCTCGAGATCGGCGAGCCGCTGCAGGACCTCCTCGATCGGCAGCAGGGCCGGCAGCGTCGCCAACTTCAGCAACGCCATCTCGAGCACCAGCTTCGGATACGGCGTGCGCGCCACCTCCTCGTCGGCCGCGAGCAGCACGTGGAAGGCGCGGTCGCAATCCACCGCCGCGGCGCGCGCCGCCTGGGCGCGCAGCGCCGCCAACTCGTCGTCGGCCATGTCGGGCAGAACGGCGCCGTTGCTCACCTTGGCCACCGCGAGATTGCGGAAGTGCTCGAGCAGGTCGCGGGTGAAGCGGCGGAGGTCGCAGCCGCGCTTGTAGGCGTCGTCGAGCGGCGCCAGGACGCGCGCCGGATCGCGATCGATCACGGCGTCGGCCAGCGCCGCGATCACCGCGCGATCGGCGAGCCCGAGCACGTCGAGCACCGCCGCGTCCGCGACGTCGGCGCCGGCGAGCACCTGGTCGAGCAGCGACTGCGCGTCGCGCATGCTGCCCTCGCCCTCGCGGGCCAGGGTGAAGAGCGCCCGGTCGCTGATCGCGACGCCGTCGGCGTCGACGATCTGGCGCAGGCGGGCGACCACCTGGCGCAGCGGAATGCGGCGGAAGTCGTAGCGCTGACAGCGCGACTGCACCGTCGCCGGCAACTTGTGCGGGTCGGTGGTGGCGAAGATGAACTTGACGTGCGGCGGCGGCTCCTCGAGCGTCTTCAACAGCGCGTTGAAGGCGCTGTTGGAGAGCATGTGCACCTCGTCGATGATGTAGATCTTGAAGCGGCTCTTCGCCGCCTGGTAGCGCACGTTCTCGATGATCTCGCGCACGTCGTCGACGCCGGTGTTGGAGGCGCCGTCGATCTCGAGCACGTCGACCGCGCTGCCGGCGGTGATCTCGCGGCAGTTCGCGCACTCGTTGCAGGGGGTCGGCGTCGGCCCGCGCTCGCAGTTGAGCGCCTTGGCGAGGACGCGCGCCGCCGTCGTCTTGCCGACGCCGCGCACGCCGGTGAAGAGGAAGGCGTGCGCCACGCGGCCGGCGCGAATGGCGTTGCTGAGCGTGCGGGCGACGTGCTCCTGACCGACGAGATCCTCGAAGGTCTGCGGCCGCCACCGGCGGGCCGACACGAGATACGTCACTTCACCCTCGCCCTCGCCGGAGTGGGTACCAGTGATAGCTAGGCTTCCCCGCGGCACAGAGAGGGAGTCGGTACCGCTGCTTCCTTCCGGACCTGACGGGGTTCGCGACGCTCCCTTGCGCGGGACCTAGCTATCACTCGTACTCACGCGTACTCACTCGCGACGCCTCCATTGCTACTCCCACCCCATCCACGGCGCAACCGCGCGCGGCGCGCGCGAACGGAGAGGGTGGGATTCGAACCCACGATACCTTTTGGGTATACGCGCTCTCCAGGCGCGCCCCTTCGACCACTCGGGCACCTCTCCATGCGCCGCGGTACGGTGCCCGTTCGCCGTCGCGACGTCAACGGGGTGGCGACGGCGACTCCCGCCGATCATCGCGTCGCGGCCTGCGTTGACCTGCGCGGCGGCGCGCACTAGATCGGCGCGGCGTCATGACCGTCCCCTGCCCCGCGTGCGGCGCGCCGACGTCGGCCGGCGATCACACCTGCGCGCGGTGCGGGCAACGGCTGACCACGGCGGCGCCGCTGCCCGAGGGCATCGCCACCGGCCCCGGCATGCTGGTATCCGCGGGCTTCGGCCGACGCACGCTGGCACGGCTGCTCGATCTCGTGCTCACCGGCTTCCTCGGCGGCGCGCTGGCCGCGGTGATGCTGCTGGCGCTGGGCGGCGACGAGGCGCTGCTCGACCGCAACCTGCCCGCGGCGGGATTCGAGATGTGGCTGGCGCGGACGCTGATGATGCTCACCTACCACGGCGTCGCCGAATCGCTGGGCGGCGCGACGCTGGGCAAGCTCATCTTCTCCCTCGACGTGGTCGGCGAGGACGGGCTCCCCATCTCGCTCGGGCGCGGTCTGTTGCGCAACCTGTGGGTCCTGGTCGACAGCCTCGCCTTCGGGCTCGTCGCCTACGTCGCCATGCGCCGCTCGCCGCGACACCAGCGGCTCGGCGACCGCCACGCGCGCACGCTCGTCGTGCACCGCCGCGATCTGCCCGCCGCCGCCCGCCGCCGCCCGGCGACGGTGGCGCACGGCATCCTGATCGGCCTCGCCTTCGCCGCCGCGATCTGCGCCCTCGCCATCCTGCTCGCCGGCGCCGCGGCGCCGACCGAACCCACGGCTTGATCGCGCCGCCGTTCGCAGGCAGGGAGAGCGCGGAGGAGCGCCGCATGGATCTCGGCCGTCTCGGCGTCTGGACCTTTCTCGACCTGATGAGCGCCGGCGAGGCCGCCGCCTTCGCCCAGCGCGTCGAGGCGCTCGGCTACACGACCCTCTGGCTGCCGGAGGCGATCGGCCGCGATCCCTTCGCCCTGCTCGGCTTTCTCGCCGCGCGCACCACACGGCTGCAGCTCGCCACCGGCATCGCCAACATCTACGCGCGCGACCCGATGACCATGCGCGCGGTCCAGCAGACGCTGGCCGAGCTCTCGGGCGGCCGGTTCATCCTCGGCCTCGGCGTCTCCCACGCGCATCTGGTGAGCGGCGTCCGCGGCCACGAGTACAAGCAGCCGATCCCCGCCATGCGCGAGTACCTGGACGCGATGGCCGGCGCGCTCTATCGGGCCGTCGAGCCGGCCGAGGAGGCGCCGATCATGCTCGCGGCGCTGCGGCCGGCGATGCTACGCCTGGCGCGCGCCCGGGCGCGCGGCGCGCATCCGTACTTCACCACCCCGGAGCACACCGCCCGGGCGCGCGAGATCCTCGGCCCCGATGCCTGGCTGGCGCCGGAGCAGAAGGTCCTCCTCGACACCGACCCGGGGCGCGCCCGCGCCACGGCGCGGGCGACGATGCAGATCTACCTCGGGCTGCCGAACTACCAGAACAACCTCCGCTGGCTCGGCTTCACCGACGACGACATCGCCAACGGCGGCAGCGACCGCCTGGTCGACGCCATCGTCGCCTGGGGGGACGAGCAGGCGATCCGCGATCGCATCCGCGCCCACCACGACGCCGGCGCCAATCACGTCTGCATCCAACCCCTGCGCGTCGATGGCGTCCCCGGCCCCGATCTGACCGTGCTCGAGGCGCTCGCGCCGGCACGCCGCTGACGAAAATCGCGGCTGCGGCGCCGCCGGGCCTCTGCTAGTCCTGACGCCCGAGAGGATCCGCGATGCGCCGACTCGCCCGTACGATCACCCTCCTGGCCGCCGCCCTGCTGCTGACCACCACGCCGGCGCTGCGCGCCCACGCGGTCGAGGGCGGCAACGCCGACACCGACATCGACGACGACGAGGGCGTCGACGTGCCGTCCGGCAAGGTCCGCGATCCCGACGAGATCGCGCCGCCGGACGCCAAGCCGCGCGCCCACGACGAGATTCCGTTTCCGGACGCCAAGCCGCGCGCCCACGACGAGATCCAGCCGCCCGACATCACGATCCCGCAGTAGCCGGGGCGCGGTCAGCCGCCGCCGCAGCCGTCGAGCGCGCGCGTCACCGCCGCGACCAGCTCGTCGATCGTCACCACGCCGTCGACGTTGCCGTCGACCGCCGCGCACAGCGCCGCGCCCGACTCGCCGAGGGCGATCCGCACCGCGGTGATCAGCTCGTCGATCGACACCGTGCCGCCGAAATCGCAGTCGCCGGCGCAGGCCGCGTCCGGCGCCAGGCGCCAGCCCATGTCGGTGAACGCCGCCGCCGCCAGTCCGACCTCGTGCAGCGACGACTCGAAGAACGGCTCCATCAACTCGAGGGGCGCCAGCGCATCGCTCCAGTGACTCGCCGAGGACCCCGCCTGCGCGAACGCCGGCGCGTACATCTGGACCCGCCCCTGGCCGTCGGCGCCGGCGGCGAGCACGCCGCTCGCCGCCCGCACCGTCGCGCCGTTCCACAGCAGCGACCCGGTGGCCTCGATCGCCGACCGCCGCTGGGCGTTGGTCATGGTGTCGAGCGTCTTGTTCGAGCGCGCGTCGAGCAGGAAGGTCAGGAAGACGTCGTCGCGCCCCTGGAAGCGGGCGCCGGTGTCCACGTCGACGAAGGTGATGAACCCCAGGCCGTGTCCGAGCTCGTGCAACACGACGGTGACGAAGTCCGAATCCTCGCCCGGCGCGTTGCCGTCCAGGCCGTAGTACCAGCCGGCGGGAAACGGACAGGTGGTGCCGAAGGCGCTGTTGAAGGTGGCGTCGATGTCGTCCTCGTCCGGCGCCAGATCCATGCCCGCCAGGCTGTCGGCCAACGCCGAGGGATAGAACGTGTTGGCGCGCGGCGCGCCGGCAAAGTCGCGGAACACGCTCACCGGCCCCGCCACCCCGAGGGTGGTCGACGCGGCCGTGCAGTTGAGCGGGTCGAAGGTGGCGGAGATGCGGATCTGCACCGGGCTCAGCACCGTCGCCGCCCACAGCTCGGCGGCGTACTCGAAGGCGATGAAGCGCTGCTCGCCGAGCGTCGCGCCGCGATTGCCACCCACCGGCGTCACCGGCGTCGGATCATTGAAGCCCTCGCCGGCGCCGTCGCGCGAGATGACCAGGACCGATGCGGCATCGCAACGACCCGCGACCAGGGCGCCCGCGGCGGCCAGAACGGCCGCGGCGAGCCAGGCACCTCCCCTCACCGGCCGCCCTCGCCCTCGATGCACTCGTGCAGCGCCGGGCCCCCGGGGTCGGCATGGCGCACCACCGCCGGCCGATGGCTGCCGCGCAGGTTCACCTTCACGCCGCCCGCCGGCGCCTGCACCGCCTCCTCCTCCCCCGGCTGCTCGGCCGCCGCAGACGCGGGCGCCGCGGCCGCCTCCGCCTGCAGCGCGGCGGCGCTCGGTCGGCCGACCACGCCGGTGTCGGGATCGCGGTACAGACGCATGGCGCGCTCGCCCGCGGCATCACCGGCGTGCGCCGGCGGGGCGCCCATCGCGAGCGCGGTGACCAGGACGAGAAGGGCGAACGGACTCTGGCGCATGGAGAGGATCCTCGGCGGTCGGAGTGAGGCGGACATCGCGTCACCGAACATGCCAGCAGGATGCAGCAATGCCTATCGCTGCTGCGCGGCCCCCGGACGGCTGAACTTGAAGAAGATGACTGAGAAGGGGGGGCGGGCCGCCCTGGACAGTTGGGCGACCCGCCGGCTGGAAGGGGGAACAAGGAGGATATTCCAGCTTGCGCGAGGATACCGAAACCGTCTCGCGCTGTACAGGTGGCATCCTCCTTATCCGCCTAGGTATTTTCCCTAACCCACCGATACCCTGGCAGATTGCATCCGGACATCACGGCACCCGCGGGCCACCCGGGGCGCCGCCCGATGACTCCCTCGGCGATCGCGGGCATGACAGCGGTCGCCCATGACCTTTCCTGCCCGGGCGCTCACGGAAGCGCTGGAAACGCATCGCGTTTTTTCAACCGCGACCAGGTGGCCTCGAGGCGACCCGGGCGTCGGTGGGGAAAGCTGCCCGGGGATAGCCAGCGCTCGGAGGGGAGAAAACAGCGGAGAGGGGGGAGTTCGTACTCTCCGCCGAGACCGGCAGGAAAATCGGGGCGTTGCGTGTTCAGCCGACAGCGGCTGCTACCGTTTTGCTACCAGCGCCGAGCACGGCGTCCGCGAGCCCGCACATCGCCTCGCGGTTCTTTTCCTCGGCGTCCCAGAACCAGTGGCTGTAGACGCTGAGCGTGATGGTCGGATCCAGTGGCCGAGCAGCTTCGCGACCTGCGTGACGCGTCGCCCCTGCATGATGAGGAGGCTCGCGAAGGTGCGCCGCAGGCCGTGCAAGTTGATCACGGGCCAGATCTCAGTGATGCCGCTCGACATATGTGAGGGAGGCGCTTGGCGCGTACAACCAGCGCCTCTACCTCGCGTGCACGGTGATGATCGGCGTGGCATCGGAGGCGATCGTGCTCGAAGCGGCCACCGCCCTCGCTAAGCTACCGGGTACGGAGAAGCTACGGGAGGAGCTGTCCAGCCGCCGCGTGTTCAAACGTGCGGGTTTCGGAAGGCGCTCGCCGCACGGGACGACGTTCCAGCGGGTCTCCGCGACGGAATGGACCTGGTCGTCCACGTTGCCGATCTCTTGCGAGCTGGCCGCAACGACGCAGGACACCCAACTGGCCACGGGCCACAGGCCGACGATTGCTTTACGTCGCTGAGCCTCTTCCCGCACTTTGCAAAGAGGCTCTACGCGCATCGGGACCGTTTCGTCTCTCTCGGTCCAACGGCCTAGTCGTCGAACGGACCCAAATCTAACTCAGTCAGCACGTGCCTTGGCGGATAAACAGGTCCCTTCTCGTAGTTCCAGAAATGGTGCCCCTTGAAGGTGTCTTTAAGCGCGTACCGAAGCATCTTCTCGAATCGGTAGTTTGAGCGCCTCGCCACGCAGAACGCCTCGAACATTCCGCGCGTCAGGTCCTTCAGCGCCTGTGTCGTTTCTGGACCGGCGATCAATTCCACCTCCACACGGTCGACTGGGACGAGACCCCATTGCTGGTGGAAGGCTGCGACCTTTCGTTGCAACTGCCTCTGCTCCAGCGCTCGCTGGTCCATCACCGACAGGAGTTCGTGAAAATGGCCGTCGCCCACAGATAGGTAGTGAACCAAGTCGGCGTGGGACCCTTCGAGGAGGAAATAGAGGGACTCGATGTTGAGGCTGGGACGCCTGACTACTCCGAGTGCCGCCGCGACCGTCCAGGCATTATCGCCCTCGGCGGCGACGGCGCGCAGGTGCTGACGCTCGAGTCCGTAGAGGATAGCCCGCTGTTCCAACAGGACCGCAAGAGCGCTCGTTCCATCAGCAACTCGCCGCCGGCGCTCCTCGGAACGGTCTCGCCGGATTTGGAATTGATAGGCGGCCAAAGCGCCCGCGAGCGCGCCGCCAAAACCCGAAACCAATGTCCCGAGTACGCTGCGGTCCTGCATCGCATCCAAGCCGGGCGCTCCAGCTTCGAGGTACAGCGCGAGGATCAGCACGGCCGCACCGCAGCTCACCACGTAAGATGCGATGCTGTGCTCGAGGAGCAGAATCGTCCCGCCGGCGAGAATCATCAGGGCCAGCGCCAGCAGGAAATGAGGGTGGACCATGTAGGGCATCAGCGGCGCCCTGCTACCACCCTGCTACCGCTCCGCGCCAATCCGGCAGAACCAGCAGCACCAGCGGGGCGAAAAAAGCCCCGATTTCCCTACCATACTGAGCCAGGCTGACTCAGGGAGAGATACAAGCGGAGAGGGGGGGATTCGAACCCCCGAACCCTTGCGGGTTACACGATTTCGAGTCGTGCCGTTTCAACCGGGCTCACGCACCTCTCCGCAGAGGAGGCGCGAGGTGTATAGCCGGGGCCGACGGGTGGCTCAAGACGAGGCGGCAGGGCCGCGGCGGGCCTGAAAGAATCGACGCAGCAGGGTCTGCGCCTCGTCGGCGAGGACGCCGCCGACGACCGCGAAGCGATGGTTCAGGGGAGCCGCAGCGGTGGCGTCGAAGAGGCCGCCGAGCGCCCCGCCCTTGGGATCGGAACACCCGTAGACCACCCGCCGCAGTCGCGCCTGGACGATGGCGCCGACGCACATCAGGCACGGCTCGACGGTGACGTAGAGCTCGCCGCCGGTGAGGCGGTAGTTGCCGAGCGCCTGGCCGGCGGCGCGCAGGGTGAGGATCTCGGCATGGGCGCTGGGGTCGTGCGCGGCGATCGGACGGTTGTGCCCGCGGGCCACGATCCGCCCGTCGAGCACCAGCACGGCCCCGACCGGCACCTCCCCCTCGCCTTCCGCCGCCGCCGCCTGGCGCAGGCTCTCGCGCATCCATGCGACGTCGGCGGCCGTCCCGGCGCTCATCCGGCGCACCGTTCCCGGTCCGCAGCCAGCGCGCCGGCAGCGCTGCGCGCCGCTGATGGCGCACGCGGCACGCGACGTACCGCATCAGCCGGCATGCCCTCCGCATCGCGCCGGCCGGCCGGCGCCGGACGCCTGGCGCGGCTCAGCAAACTTATCCTTCCGCACATCTCACGATCTGTGATAGCGACGGACATCCCACTTTAGAAGCGAATGATCGACGTCCCGGGCGATAGTTTTCTCCTGTCGACCAACCAGATCCTGGTTCGACGGACACGCGTCATCCTGCTGATCTGTCTCGTCGGCTCGGCGATCTTCACCGCGCTGCAGATCGCCGCCTGGCAGGATGGCTCATGGCCCGGCGTCGCCATCCACCTGCTCGGATTCGCCAGCATCGTCGCCGGCCTGATCGTGCTGCAATCCACCTGGGCGGTGCGGCACGCCTGGCTGGTCACCATCAGCACGGTCAGCGTCGCCTACCTGTTCACCGCCCTCGGCCGCTCGCTCAGCATCTCCGGCGAGTACGCGACCACCGCCATCCTCTTCGTCGGCGCGGCGCTGATCACGGCGACGATCATTCCCTGGGGCATCTGGGTGCAGGCCCTGACCGTCATCATCGGCGGCGCCTCGCTGCTGGCAGAGATCTGGCACCGCGACCGCAGCTTCGCCATCGTCGCCAGCGACGCCGCGGCGGCGGTCATGGTCGGCTTCGCCCTGTCGCTGATCGCGGCGCGCGAGATCACCAACTATCGCCTCGCCCATCGCCGCGAGCTGATCGATCGCAAGCGCGCCGAGCGCACCGTGCGCCGCCTCGCGGCGCGTCTCGAGCAGCGGGTGCTGGAGCGCACGATCGCGCTCGAACGCGCCCACGAAGCGCTGCACCGCCACCAGGCGGAGCTCGCGCACGCGCTGCGCCTGCAGACCATCGCCGAGTTGGTCTCGACGCTGGCGCACGAGATCAACCAGCCGCTGTGCGCGATCGCCAACTACTCCCGGGGCGCCGTGCACCGGCTCCGTCAGGGCATCGTCGACGTCGACGACCTGCGCCGGGCCTGTGAGGCCATCGCCCACGAGGGGCTGCGCGCCGGCGAGATCCTGCGCAACATCCGCGCCCTGGTGCGGCGGGAGTCGACGATCAGCGCCGACGTCGACGTCAACGCGCTCGCCGCCGACGCGCTGCGCGTCATCCATCCGCAGGCGCGCGAGCACGGCGTCACGGTGCGCCTCGAGAGCGGCGCCGACGTGCCGCGCGTGCAGGCCGACGGCACGCAGATCGAACAGGTGATGGTCAATCTGATGCTGAACGGCGTGCAGGCCGCGGCCCTGGCGCGGGTGGCGCCGCGCGAGGTGGTGGTGGCGACGACCGTCGAACGCGGCGAGGTGCAGGTCGCGGTGCGCGATACCGGTCAAGGGTTCGCGCCCAGCGTGCGCGACCGCCTGTTCACGCCGTTCCTCACCACCAAGGCGCACGGGCTCGGGCTCGGCCTGGTGATCAGCCGCTCGATCGTCGAATCGCACGGCGGCCGCCTCTGGGCCACCTCGCGCGACGAGGTCGGCACCACCTTCCGCTTCTCCCTGCCGGCCGGCGAGGTCGACGCCGCCGCGCGACGCGCCGGCGAGCACGGCGCGGCGCCGGTCGACTGACCGCCGAGCGGCCCGCTCGTCACCACGCCGGCGCGCCGAAGAGGCGGCCGTGGAAGAGCAGCAGGGCGGCGTACGCGGCGATCGCCGCGGCCGCCCGCCAGGCACCGATCTCGTCGACGCGCAGCGTGTTGCGGCCGGCCGCGATGGCGGCGAAGGGCAGCACCGACGTCTGCTCGGCAAAGCGGCGCCAGCGCCCGCCGAAGGCGCGCTGCCGCTTGGCGTCGATCGACGGCGGGCCGATCGACGCCAGCGTCAGCAGGGCGCCGAACAGCACCAGCGACGCGCTGTCGCCGTTGACCAGCAGGTGCAGCGCCGCCCACAGCGCGACGCCGCAGAGGAACGGATGCCGGGTGACGCGCAGGATGCCGCGCGCCGCGTCCGCGCGATCGAGCGCGCCGGCGCCGCCGGTGGCGGTCGGACTGGGCGTCGTCAACCCGATCACCACCAGCGCCACCGCCGCCGTCATGAGCGCGATCGCGGCGACGCGCAGCGGCGCCGGCGCGTGCCACAGCAACACCCGCGGCGCCGCCCGGTAGGCGAGGATCAGCCAGCCGAGGCTGGCGATCGAGAGCAGCGAGAACAGCCCGAGATACGCCTGCTCGCCGATCGCCGCGACAATGCGGTCGCGCAGCCGGGTGCCGGCGATGAACAGATGAATGCCGACGAACACGGCGCCGGCCAGCCCCAGCGACGCCATCGCCGACTCAGCCGCCGTAGAACGTCTTCTCTCCGAGGTCCTTGAGCCACAGGGTCGCATCGTCGGGGCGACCGCTGATCTCGCCGGCGACGCCGGCATCGACCACCTCACCGACGAACACCGAGTGGTCGCCGAGCTCGACCGTCGCGCTCAGCCGGCACTCGACGTACGCCGGCACCGACGCCAGGATCGGCGCGCCGGTGCTGCCGCGGCGATAGGCCTCGCCGTTGATCCGATCGCCGTCCCGCGCCGCCGGCTTGAAGAACGCGAAGGCCGCGGCCTGCTGCCCCTTGCCGAGAACGTTGAGCGCGAAGGCGCCGCTGGCCTTGATCACCGCGTGCGCGCCGGAGTCCGTCTTGACCCCGACCGCGACCAGCGGCGGCTGGAACGACGCCTGCGTCACCCAGTTCACCGTCGCCGCCGCCACCGTCCCGTCGGCATCCTCGGCGGTCAACACGTAGAGCCCGTAGGGAATCATGCGCAGGGCGGTCTTCTTGGCGTTGGCGTCCATCGCGGTCCTCCGGCGCCGGAGTAGAACGCAATCGCCGTGCGGGCGCAATCGCCGCGGCGCGCGCTGCTCGCGGTGTCGCGCATGGACGCCGGCGACGCGGACCGCTAGAGACGCCTGGCGCCGTCGGCGGCGCCCATCGATGCCCACCCCCTTCACCGCCCTCTCCGCCGGCGAGCGCGCCGCCGCGCTCGCCGATCCCGGGACGCTGCAGATCCTCGGCGCCGATCCCGGGGTCGGCATGGTCACCGCGCAGGCGGCGATCGACGGCCGGCGCGTCCTGCTCGCCGTCAGCGACGGTCGTCTGCGCGGCGGCACGGTCGGACACGGCGAGGCGCGCCAGCTCGGCGATCTGATCGCGCGCGCCGAGCGGCGCCGCGGCGCCGTGGTGCTGTGCTGGAACACCGGCGGCGTGCGGGTCCAGGACGGCCCGGCGGCGCTCGGCGAGGCCTCGGCGCTCGGCGTCCGCCTCGCCCGCCTGGCGCTCTGCGGCACGCCGGTGGTCAACCTGGTGAGCGGGCCGCGCGGCTGCTTCGGCGCCCCGTCGGTCATCGCCGCCGTCGGCCACGCCACCCTGCTGACCCGCGACGCGCTGTGGGGACTCACCGGACCGCAGCTCCTCGAGGGCGGCGCCGCCGAACACGACGTCGCCCGCGCGGTGATGGCGGCGCCGGCGCGCCGGCGCGCCGCGCACGCGACCGGTCTGGTCGAGGACAGCCGCGCGGCGGTGCGCCAGGCGATCGCGGGGGCGCTCGCCACGCCGCTGCGGCGCGTCGGACCCGCCGCCGCCCTGGCGCAGGGACTGGCGATCACCGGCCATCTGCTCGCCCAACTCGACCCGCCCGAACCACCGGCTGCCGCCGCGCGGGCGCGCCGGCGCGACCTCTTCGCCTACTCCTTCCGCGGCCAGTGGCACGCCACCGAGCCGAGCGTCCGCCTCGGCCTGGTCCACGCCGCCTGGGGCGATCTGCGCGGCGTCCGCACGCTGGGCATCATCGTCGGCCCCGACCGCTCGCCGCACGGCATCGGCGTCGCCGAGGCGCACGCCGTGCTGCAGGCCGTGCACCAGGCGGTCCGCGCCGCGCCCGGGGCGCCGATCATCACCTTCCTCTTCTGCCGCGGCCACGCCAGCGATCTGCGCCAGGAGCGAGCCGGCATCTCGCGCGCCCTCGCCGAGTGCCTGCGCGGCCTGATGGTCGCGCGCCTCGCCGGCCACCCCCTGCTCTGCGTGCTCGGCGGCGGCGCCTACGGCGCCGCCTATCTGTCGATCGCCGCCCCCAGCCACCGCATCCTCGCCATCCAGGGCACGACGGTGGCGCCGATGGCGCCGCGCGTCCTCGCCACCTTCCAGCAGTTGCGCGACCTGCGCGATGCGGCGCCCGCCGGCGACAACCTGGCGGCGATGATCCCCGGCATCCGCATCGTCGACAGCGTGGTGCGCCTGCCGCGCGCCCTCGGCGAGGAATTCACCGCCGTGCGCGACCGGGTCGGCGAGCAGCGGCGGAGCCGCCTGGCGCTGGCGCCCTGAGGGCGCGGCAGCGCTCGACGGCGACCTGCACGCCGAGCGGGGTCGCCGCCAGCACCGGCGTCGCGAGATCCGCGAGCCGCTCGATGGCCGGCGCCATCGAGACCTGCCCGAGCACCACGACGTCGACCGCCGGCGCCGCGGCGCGCGCCGCCGCCGCGGTCGCCGCGGCATAGGCGGCGAGGTCGCCCGCCACGAAGCGCGGCCACGCCGCCGCGCACAGCACCGGCGCGATCGCCACTGCCCGCCCCTGCTCGCGCGCCACGGCGCGCAGCAGCGCCACCGTCGCCGCCAGCGCCGTGTCGAGCGCCGCCACCACGGCGACGCGCGCGCCGCGCCGCACCGCCGCCTCGGCCATCGGCCGGTCGATGCGCAGCACCGGCGCCTGCGGCCGCGACGCCGCCTCGGCGGCGTCGCCGATGGTCGAGCAGGTGCACACGACCACCCGCGCCCCGGCGGCGCGCAGGGCGTCGACGCGCGCCGCGATCCGCGCCGCCAGCGCGGCGTCGACGCCGCCGGCCGCCGTCGCGGCGGCGAGCAGCGGCGCCTCGACGGCGTGGCGGCACGACAGCGCGGGATCGGCATCGCGCGCCAACCGCTCGAACGTCGGCACGTGCGACGCGGCGGTGTGCAGGAAGCCGAGCACGGCGCGCCGTCAGTCGCAGACGCGGTAGATGGGCGGGATCTGGTCGACGCCCGTGACGCGGAAGCCGAGATCGCGCAGCAGGCCGTCGTGGATGTCGTAGATGAAGCCGTGCACCGACAGCGCGGCGCCGCGCCGCCAGGCGTCCTGGACGATGGTGGTGTGGCAGACGTTGGCCACCTGCTGCATGACGTTGAGCTCGCACAGGCGGTCGACCCGCTTCCCCTCGTCGGCGATGGCGTCGAGCGCGTCGCGGTGCTGCTGGTAGATGTCCTTGATCGAGCGCAGCCAGTTGTCGATCAGCCCCAGCTCGGCGTGGCCCATCGCCGCCCGGACGCCGCCGCACCCGTAGTGGCCCGTCACCATGATGTGGCGCACGCGCAGCACGTCGATCGCGTACTGCAGCACCGAGAGGCAGTTCAGGTCGGTGTGGATGACGACGTTGGCGACGTTGCGGTGCACGAAGAGCTCGCCGGGCAACAGCCCGACGATCTGGTTGGCGGGCACGCGGCTGTCGGAGCAGCCGATCCACAGGTACTCCGGGGCCTGCTGCTGCGCCAGCTTGCTGAAGAACTCCGGATCCTCCGCCGTCATGCGCTCGGCCCAGAGGCGGTTGTTCGCGAACAGTTGCTTCAGGAACGGCATGGCGGACCCGATCTAGCCGCGAACGCGACCGCGAGGCAACACGCCCGGCGCGCCGAGACGAACATCCGGCGCGGATGTCCCTAGCGCCCGACCCCGGAGAGCTGGAGCGCCAGGAAGGCGGAGATGGCGGCGAGGCAGACGAGATGGTCGCGCCAGATGGCGCGCGCCAGGGCGCTCTGCCGGGTCACCGGGTCGCGCCGGCTGCCGAGGCGCTTCGCGTTCGGCAGGACACGCCCGAGGGCGAGCGCGATCGGGACGGCGGCGAGCGCCAGCGAGACGATGGTCACGCCCGCCGGCGCGCCACCGGTCTGCCACTGGCGCAGCAGGGCGAGGATGCCGATCAGCATCACCGCCGCGACGGCCTGCGACATCAGCCACGCCTCGCTGGTGACGCGGCGGTAGTAGCCGGCGATCGATGCCAGCACCGGCTCCGGCAGATCGCCCTCCGGGTGCCGTCGCACCTGGACGTCGAACATCAGGTCGAACCACAGCACCGCGAGCAGGAAGCCGCCGCAGGCGGCCGGCAGCGACGCCATCGCGGCTCAGGCGCCCGGCGGCGGGGCATCGCGCTCGGCGCGCAACTGGCGCACCACCTGGCTCGCCACCGCGGCCCCGGGCCAGCCGCCGTAATGGGCGACGTGCAGGATCAGCTCGTCGATCTCCGTGTCGGTGAGCTGCTGCTGCCGCATCGCGGCGCCGAGGTGCAGGCGCAACGCCATCTCGTTGCCGAGCTGGATGAGGATGGTCAGCGTCGCGATCCGCCGGTCGCGCAGCGCCAGGCCGGGCCGCGCCCAGACGTCGGCGAACAGGTGATCGACGGTCGCCGCCACCAGCGGATCCGGCGGCGCCAACGGCGCCGGCATGCCCATCACCCGCTCGAACCACTCGCGACCGCGCTCCCGGTCTCCGCTCATCGTCGCGCCTCCGTCGTCGTGCCGCCGCTCACGCGAAGCGGATCAGCAGGACCAGCGAGCCGATCGCCATGGCGATGCCCGCGACCTCGTAGCCACTGACCGGCTCGTGGAAGAACAGGATGCCGATGGCGCTCAGCAACAGCACCATCGACACCGAGTACACGACGCCGATCGTCGCCAGCTTCAGGTGCCGCATGACGAACACCCAGCCGAAGGCCGTCGAGGCATAGACCGCGAAGCCGATGGCGAACCACCGCGAGCGCAACGCCCGCGGCTCGGCGCTCGCCAGCTTGAGGAAGTAGTCGCCGCACACGCCGACGAGGCTGAAGGCGATGGTCACCACGACCGCCAGGGTCCTGCCGCCGTTCTCCATGCGCCGACGTACATGACACGGGCGCCGCGCGTCGTCGATGCTCGACGGCCGCCGGTCGCCCCGCCGCCAGGCGCACCGCGCCACCGTTGCAAGCCGAGCGGAGGGCAGCGACAATCGCCCCAGCGTCGGAACCGCATGCCCAGGATCGTCAGCCTCGTCGTCGCCTTCGCCGCCGGAGTCGTGGTCGCGACCGTGGCCGGATGGCTGCAGGTCCCCGAGGCCCCGCCCCCGCCGCCACCCCGTCCGCCGCTGACGGCGCGCGGCGTCGACCCCCCCGGCGGCCGCGCCGGCGGCGGCGATTCGGCGCAGCGCCAGCGCGACCTCGAGCGCCGGCTGGAGCAGGAGACCGCGGCGCGCCAGCGCGCCGAACAGCAGCTCGCGGAGCTGCACGATCACCTGCAGGCGCTGGGCGACGCCGCCGCCGCGCCGCCGGCGGAGGCGCAGGCGCCGCCGCTCGCGGTGGCCGCGGCGCCGCCGCCCGTCGACGGCGCCGCCGCCAACGCGGAGGCGGCGGCGGACGCCGTGCCGACCCCGGTCGACTATTCGAAGAGCGAGATGGAACGCGCCCTGATCGCCGGCGGCATGGACGCCAACCAGGCCGCCGACCTCAAGCGCCGCGCCGATACGCTCGCCCTGGCCGAGATGTATCTGCGCGACCAGGCGACGCGCGAGGACTGGGTCGACACGCCGCGCTACCAGGAGGAGCTCGACTCGCTGCACCAGCAACAGGTCTCGATCCGCGACGAGCTCGGCGACGACGGCTACGACCGCTACCTCTTCGCCCTCGGCCAGACCAACCGGGTGCGGGTGGACGACGTGATGACCGACTCCCCGGCCGCGCAGGCCGGCCTGGCGCAGGGCGACGTCATCGTGCGCTACGGCGATACCCGCGTCTTCGCCCCCGCCGAGCTGGTGACGCAGACGCAGCTCGGCGAGCCGGGCGAGTGGGTCCAACTGCTCATCACCCGCCAGGGCGTGCCGATGACCGTGCAGGTGCCGCGCGGACCGCTCGGCCTGCGGGTCAACGCCACGCAGACGATGCCGATGTCGACCGCCGCGGACGGGCGGCAGCCGCGGGACAGCGGCTGAGGTCCGCGGCCGGCGGCTCAGCCGTCCGGCGCCCGCCCCCAGGCCTGCACGATGCGCGGCAGGCTCATCACGGAGTGTGGATCGCGGGCGAAGGCGTGCAGCGCCTCGGCCAGCGACGCCAGCTCGGCGCGCGTCGCCAGACCCGCCGCCGCGGCGCGCGCGGCGATGCCCTCGGTGGTGATCGCCGCCATCACCTTCACGTCGGGATCGAAGCCGGCCGGCTGCACCACCTGCATCGCCACCGCCTCGCAGCCGGCGGCGCGCAGCAGGTCGGGGAGGCGAGGGCCGATGAACGGATCCGCGCCGGCGGACTGCACCACCGCGGCGTAGAGCGCCGTGTACCGATCGAAGGCGGCGTTCGCCGGGTGGCAGAAGTGGCCGCGGAAATCGATGTCCTCGAGCACCAGCACGCCGCCGGGGCGCAGATGGGCGCGCATCCAGGCGACGGCAGCGGCCGGATCGCGCAGATGGGTGAGCAGGAAGCGCGCATACCCGACGTCGAATTCCGGCGCCGTGGCGCCCTCGCCGGCGAGGCCGACGCGGAATTCGACGTGCGCGAGACCGCGCGCCGCGGCGGTGCGGCGCGCGAGATCGACCGCGGCGGCGTCGGCGTCGATGGCGACCACCCGCCCGTCCGGCGCGACGAGCCGCGCCAGCTCCGCCGTGCTGTCGCCGCCGCCGCAGCCGACGTCGAGACACGCCATGCCCGGGCCGACGCCGGCGCGTTCGAGCAGCGCCCGCGTCGTCGGCGCCACCACCCGCCCGAGGATCCGCAAGCGGTCGACGCCGCGGGCGCCGCCGTGGATGACGTAGCGGCGCGCATCGTCCGCGCCCATGTCACGCCTCCCTTCGGCGCGCCGGCGCCGGCCGCGGCGAGCGCGGCGTCACAGCATCTCCGCGGCGACGTGGGCGGCGCCGAGCAGCGACGCCTTCGGCGTCAGGATCACCGACAGCGGCATGCGTCGCAGCAGCGCCTGGTGCGGCGCCTTGTCGAGGAAGGCGCGCAGGAAGCTGCCGCCGGTGATCTTCGGCAGCAGCTTGGTGACGATGCCGCCGCCGACGTAGACCCCGCCCACCGCCAGCGCGCTGAGCGCCAGATTGCCGGCCTGCGATCCGTAGAGCGACACGAACAGCTCCACCGCCTCGACGCACACCGGGCACCCGCCGGACACGCCGAGCTCGCCGATGACCGCGCTCGCATCCCCGGCGGCGAGCCGCGCCTGCACCGCGGGCTCGATGCGGCGCCCCTCGCCCTCGACGAGAAACGCGAAGAGGTTGTGCAGACCGGGGCCGGAGAGCACGCGCTCCCAGGTGACGCGCCCGACCCGCGGCCGCAGGAACTGCGCCAGCGCGTCCTCGCGCGCGTCGCGCGGCCCGAAGTCGACGTGCCCCCCCTCGCTCGCCGACGGGTGGTAACGGGCGCCGTCCCAGAACAGCAGCCCCTGCCCCAGCCCGGTGCCGGCGGCGATGACGGCGCGGTTGCCGGGGAACGGCGAACCGGCGCTGAGCACCAGCAGGCTCGCGTCGTCGAGGTGCAGCGCGCCGTAGGCGGTGGTCTCCAGATCGTTGAGCAGGCGCACCGCGGGACAGCCGATGCGGCGCGCCAGCGCCGGCGCCTCGACGTGCCACGGCAGGTTGGTGACGTCGACGACGCCGCCGAGCACCGGCCCGGCGATGCCGAAGGCGGCCGCGGCGACCGCCTCGCCGCCGGCGGCGAGAAACTGTCCGATCAGCGCCTCCAGGCTCGCCGCGCCGCGGCTCGGCAGCGAGGCCTCGCGCCCGAGCGTCAACGCCCCCGACGCCGCGACCCCGTAGATGGCGAGATTGGTCTTCGTGCCGCCGACGTCGCCGGCGAGAACCCAGCGCGCCACGGATCCTCAGCAGGGCCCGCCGCTGCGCGCCGCCGACGCCAGGCTGCGCCAGTGCGCCGTGCCCGGCATGAGGTGGCTCGCCTCCTCCGGTCCGTCGCTGAACGGGTAGTAGTTCGGAAACGACGGCCGCGGCATCTGCGCCCAGCCCTCGAGCACCGAGGTGGCGAAGCGCCAGGCGTACTCGACCTCGTCGGAGCGGGTGAACAGGGCCGCGTCGCCGCGCAGGGCGTCGAGCAGCAGCCGCTCGTAGGCCTCGGGCGACCGCTCGTCGAAGGTGGTGTCGTAGAGGAAATCCATCGTCACGTCGTCGAGCTGCATGCGCATGCCCGGCCGCTTGCTGGCGAAGGACAGGCTGATGCCCTCGTTCGGCTGGATCCGCAGCACCAGGTAGTTCGACCGCGGCTCCGGCGGCGCCACCCCCTCGCGCTGCGCCATCTCGCTGAACAGCAGCATCGGCGGCCGCTTGAAGCGCACCGCGATCTCCGACACCTGCGCCGCCAGGCGTTTGCCCGAGCGCAGCAGGAACGGCACGCCGGCCCAGCGCCAGTTGTCCACGTAGGTGCGCAGGGCGACGAAGGTCTCGGTGGTCGACTGCGGATCGACGCCCTTCTCCTGGCGGTAGCCGGGGACGATCTCGCCCCGGCACTGGCCGACGCCGTACTGGCCGCGCACCGTCGCCTGCGCCACCTCCTCCGGCGACATCGGCAGCAGCGCCCGCAGCACCTTCACCTTCTCGTCGCGCACCGCCTGGCCATCGATCGCCGCCGGCGGCTCCATGGCGAGCAGGCAGAGGAGCTGCATCATGTGGTTCTGCACCATGTCGCGCAACACGCCGGCGGTGTCGTAGTAGGCGCCGCGGCCGCCCTCCATGCCGAGCGTCTCGGCGACGGTGATCTGCACGCTGTCCACGTACCGGCGGTTGAACAGCGGCTCGAAGATCGAATTGCCGAAGCGGAAGGCGAGGATGTTCTGCACCGTCTCTTTCCCGAGGTAGTGGTCGATGCGGTAGATCTGGCTCTCGTCCAGGACGCGACGGATGTCGGCGGTGAGCGCGATGGCGCTCGCCAGGTCGCGGCCGAACGGCTTCTCGATGATCACCCGCGACCACTGCGGCGCCGACGGCGGGCGCAGCAGGCCGCCGCTGGCGAGGCCGGCGACGATGCGCGGGAACAGCGCCGGCGCCACCGACAGGTAGAAGAGGCGGTGGCCGGGCAACTGGCGTTCGCGCTCGATCGCCTCGACCCGCGCCGCGAGCGCCGCCATCGCCGCCGGATCGTCGCCGGCGCCGGCGTGGTAGTGGAGCGCCTGCAGCAGCGGGTGCTGGCGATCGACCGCCCGGCCGGTGCGCTCGCCCAGCACCTCCGCCATCGCGTCGCGGTAGACCTCGTCGGACATCGGCGTGCGCGCCATGCCGACGATCGCGAAGCGCTCCGGCAGGCAGCCCGCCTCGCAGAGGTGGTAGAGGGCCGGCATCAGCTTGCGCTTGGCGAGATCGCCCGAGGCGCCGAAGATCACCACGGTCATCGGGTCCTCGGCGCGCGGCATCGGCGGCCCGCCGTTCGCCGCCCGCTCACCGATCCGCACCGACACCGCGCCGGCACCGCCGGCTCCCGGAGCATCCATGCCCTGCCCTCCTGGCCCGTGGCCACTGGCGTATGGCACATGGCCGCCGGCTCGCCGCCGCGAGCCAACGCCATCGCCTTCAGCTATACGCGATCCGCCGCCCGCTGCCATGCCCTCCCCGCGCCGCCCCGTCCTCGTCGCCGCCGCCGGCTATGCCGGCTTCACGCTGCTCGCCCTGGCGCTGCACGGTGGCTCGCCGCTGTGGTTCGTGTGGATCGGCGAGCGCTGGAGCGAGGGGGTGGTCGACGGCCGCACCGGCTACGATGGGCAGTTCGTGTACTACCTGGCGCGCGACGGCTGGGCCGCGATCCCCCATCTCGACGCGCCCGGCTACCGCATGGCGCGCATCCTCTACCCGCTGCTCGCGGCCGGCCTGAGCGGCGGCCACCCGGCGCTGCTGCCGTGGGCGATGCTGGCGATCAACTACCTCGCGGTGGTCGCCGGCACCGCGCTCCTGGCGCGCTGGCTGGCGGCGCGCGACACCTCGCCGTGGTGGGCGCTCGCCTATGCCGGCGGCGCCGGACTGCTATTCGCCTACTCGCGCGACTGCACCGAGCCGCTGGCGTACGGGCTGGCGGCGGCCGGCGCCATCGCCTGGCTCGAGCGCCGGCTCCGCGCCGGCGGCATCCTGCTGGCGCTGGCGCCGCTGGCGCGCGAGTCGGCCGTGCTCTTCGCCGCCGCGCTGGCGGCCGCCGCCCTGGCGCGGCGGCGCTGGGGCGACGCCCTCGCGCTCGCCGCCACCGCCCTGCCGATCCTCGCCTGGCAGGCGTACCTGATCGCCGCCCTGCCGGGGCCGGCGACCGGCGTCGCCAGCCTGCTGCAATTGCCGCTCGCCGGCGCCTTCCCGATCGCCGACGCCGATCCCGGGCGGCTCGCGGCGCTCGTCCTGGTCGCCCTGCCGCTCGCCGCGCTCGCGCCCGGCGCCCTGGCGTGGATCGTCCGCGAGCCCGCAAGCCCGTTCGCCTGGCTGATCGCCCTCAACGCGCTGCTGGTGCTGAGCGCCCCGGCGCAGACCTACCTGCACGTCCTCGCCCTGGCCCGCGTCGGCCTCGGCGCCCAGGTGGCCCTGCTGCTCGCCTTCCCGCTGCTGTCGCGCGAGCTGCGCGCCGCCGTCGCGGCCTTCGCCGTCGCGCCGATCCTGATCTGGCTCGCCCCGATGCTCTGGTGGGCCCCGTGGACGGCGGTCCGCTAACCCGGGCCGACCCCATCGCCCCCCGTCGCCCGGGAACGCCGACCGGGGGAGCAACGCCGCGCTCGCCGCCCAGCGGGCGGCGATGCCACACGGACCGAACGTGTAGTGTTTGACGCTACATCCCTCCCTTGGTAGCGTCTGCGGCGGCGCATGGCGCAGGTCGTCTTCGACTGGGATCAGTGGAACGTCCAGAAGAACGAGGCGAAGCACGGCGTGTCCCGCCTCGAGGCGGAGAGCGCCTTCTACGATCCCCACGTTCGCCTGTTCGAAGACCGGCAGCACTCCAGCGTGCGCGAGGCGCGCTACATCCTGTACGGACGAAGCCTCGAAGCTCGAGTGCTGATGGTCGGCTTCACCCACAGGGGCGGCCGGGTCCGCGTGATCACGGCGCGCCCCGCCTCGCGAAGGGAGAGAACGATCTATGAAACGAAAGCCTAGCGCCGCGACGCGGCGGCGGCCGGCGATCACGGATTACGATACGCGAGACACCTCGGGCATGGTCGACACGACGAAGCCCCTGACGCTGAAACAGATCGGGCTCGAGCTGCCGCCCGTCCCCCCCACCCAGGTGGTGTCGATCCGGCTGCCCTCGGCGCTGCTCAACCAACTGAAGGCGTACGCTTCGGCGCGGGACGTTCCCTACCAGGCGCTCATCAAGCTGCTCCTGGACGAATCGCTGCGGCGCCGGCGCGCCGCGTGAGCAGCCCTCCAGGGCCCGGCGGCGGTGGCCTGATCCCGCGGCACCCGATCTCGCGAGCGGCGCCGCGCCGGCGCGCTGCCGATTTCGCCATTGGCGCGTCGGACAGGGCGGACCGGCGGCACGGAGACGAGTCGCATCCGGCGCGCGTCGTGGCCGCGCCGCGGCGCCAGGGGCGGCGCCCACGGACGCGGCGGCGGCTCGCCGGACGTCAGGGGGCGGCGGCGATGAGGAGCGTGGCGACGCCGTGGGTCTCGCGGCGGACGGTGCAGACGCGCGTCCCCGGTTTGTGGCCGGGGCGCGCCTCGGAGACGTCGAAGCCGGCGGCGAGCAGGCGGGCGCGCGCGGCGTCGATGTCGGCAACGCGGTAGGAGATGCCCCAGAAGCGATCCGGCGCGGCCGCGGCGCCCAGCGGCGCCGCCAGCTCCACGGTGATGCCGGCGAGGCGGAAGAAGAGGAGCCGCACCCCGCGCGGCTCGAAGGTGCGGTCGAACGCCAGGCGCAGGCCGAGGCGATCGCGGTAGAGCGCGATCGCCGCCTCGGCATCGGCGGTCATCACCACGACGTGGTCGATGCCGTCGACCGCCGCCCGCGGATCGCCGGCGATCGCCGCCGGCGGCAGCGCCGCGGACGGCGCGTCGTGCTGGATGATCAGGAGCGGCACGCCGCGCGTGTCGGCGGGCGGCAGGACGACGGTGCGCCAGCGCCGTTCGGCGCCGCTCGCCGTATCGCGCCCGCTGCCCGGCGTCGGGTCGCCGGCCGCGATGCCGGCGGCGCGCAGCGCGGCGGCGCAGGCCGCCGCGTCGGCGGTGGCGAACGCGAGGGCGTACGGCCCCTCGCCGTGGACCTCGAGGTGGCCGCGCAGCGCCGCGGCGAGCGGCCCCTCGCCGGCGGGCGCGATCAGCTCGACGTAGGTGTTGGCGAGGCGGAAGAGGACGTTCGCGGTCCCCCACCCCGGGTGCACGCCCTGCCACGAGGAGGCGCGGCCGTAGAGCGCGCCGTAGGCGCGCGCCGCGGCGGGGAGATCGCGGACGGCGACGACCACGTGGTCGAGGGCGCTGAGCCCCGGCGCCGCGCTCACTGCCAGCTCTCGACGCCGCTGCGCTCGAGCGACAGTTGATCGTGCGACACCAGCGGGACGGCGTGCGCCTCGTCCTCGAGCCGCTTGAGGAAGCGGCGCAGCTCCTGCTGGCGGGATTCCGACTCGGGGATGATGAAGGTGCGGTAGACCCAGGGCTTGGGAATGTCGTGTTCGATGCCGTCCGCGTTGTTGACGATGTCGCCGACGAACACGTAGCGCCGCTGTCCGTCGCCGCTGCCCACCTGGGCGATGACGATCTGGCTGCCGGGCGTGTGCCCGCCGGCGTCGATGACCGAGACGCCGGGGAACCCGGGCACCGGCATCAACGGCCCGCCGTCGAGACCCACCGGCCGCGCGCAGGCGGCGTCGCGGATCTGCGCCAGCCCGGGGCGGGTGGTGTAGTTGGGGCGCTGCGCCTGGGCGATGGTCATGAACACGGCGACGTCGTGGTCGACGCGCGCGCAGAGCGCGCCGATGCCGCCGGTGTGATCGGTGTGCGGGTGGGTGAAGATGACGCCGCGGACGCGCGCCGCGTCGATGCCGAGCGCCTCGGCCGTCGAGCGGTGGGGCTGCATCGGCTGCGCATCGCGGATCATCTCGATCGGCTTGCCGAAGGCGATCGCCTGCTCGGCGGTCATGCCGGTGTCGATGAGCAGGATGCGGCCGTCCGCCCATTCGAGGACGAACGACGGATGGCTCATGACGAAGGGCGCGCCGGGATCGGGATCGCGGTCGGCCTCGAGCACCCCGGCGCGCGCCATCGGCTGGCTGGCGGTATTGATGATCGACAGGCGCAGCGGCGGATCGTCGACCGGGCGCGCGCCGGCGATGTCGGCCACCGCCGGCAGCGGCGCCCGTTCCGCGTCGATCGCCCGGTGCGCCCACCACAGGCCGCCGGCCGCGAACAGGATCAGACCGATCAGCGATCGCAACAGCCACCGTCCGATTCGTCGCACGCCTCGCCCCTCCGCCGGCGTCTTTGGCACCCCACGGCGCCGGCCGTCAAAGCGCCGCCCACGCTCGTCGGATCGTCGCGCGGACGCAGCGGTTGTCGTCGCCCTCATCATGGACTAGACGGCGAGGCGCATGGCCCAGCCCGCGCCCACTGCGACCTACGACGCCGGCGGCGCCTCGTTCCGCCGCGGCTGGCCGCTGACCCTCACGGCGACCGTCCTCACCGCGACCGTCTGCAGCTTCGCCTACACCCTGCTCGGCGGCGGCCTCGAGGGCTGGCACGCGGTGGTGCGCACCAGCGCCAAGACCTCCCTGCTCTTCTTCCTCGCCGCCTTCGTCGCCTCGTCGCTCCGCCCGCTGTGGCGCACGCCGTTCACCGCCTGGCTGCTCGCCAACCGACGCTACGTCGGGGTGTCGTTCGCGACCTCGCACGCCATCCATCTCGTCGGCATCCTGATGGTGGTGGCGCTGTCGCCCGACTTCTCGCGCGGCGCCACGACCCTGATCTTCGGCGGCCTCGGCTACGTGCTGCTGTTCGCCATGGCGGCGACGTCGTTCGACGGCGCCGTCGCCTGGCTCGGCCGCCGGCGCTGGCAGCTCCTGCACCGGACCGGCATGTACTACCTCTGGCTCATCTTCGCGATCTCGTACCTGCCGCGGGCGCTCGTCGAATCCGCCTGGTACGCGATTCCCGCCGGCGCCCTGCTCGCCGCGCTCGCCCTGCGCTTCGCCGTCTACCGGCGGCAGCGCCGCTGAGAAAAGCGCGGCGCCGTCGTCGCCATCCGTCCCCCGGGGTGTACGCTGAGAGACACCCACGAGAGGAGACGCGATGACCTACACGCTGCCGGACCTGCCGTACGACTACGCGGCGCTCGAGCCGCACTACGCCGCCAGGGTGCTCGAGCTGCACCACGACACGCACCACGCGGCCTACGTGAAGGGCGCCAACGCGACCCTGGAGACACTGGCGGAGGCGCGCGCCCGCGAGGATTTCGCCGCCATCAATCAGTTGCAGAAGAACCTGGCCTTCCACCTCTCCGGCCACGTGCTGCACTCGCTGATGTGGAAGAACCTCTCGCCGCGCGGCGGCGGCCGCCCCGAGGGCGAGCTGGCGGCGGCGATCCACGAGGCCTTCGGCTCCTTCGAGGCCATGCAGCAGCAGGCGAGCGAAGCGGCGAAGAACATCCAGGGCTCGGGCTGGAGCACCCTCGCCTGGGAGCCGGTGGGCCGGTGCCTGGTCGTCGAGCAGGTGCACGACCACCAGGGCAACATCGGCAACGGCACCGTGCCGCTGCTGGTGCTCGACATGTGGGAGCACGCCTACTACCTGCAGTACCAGGCCGCGAAGGGGGACTGGGTGCGCGCCTTCTGGAAGCTCGTCGACTGGCCGGACGTGAGCCAGCGGTTCGCCAAGGCGCGCGCGCTCGACCTCGGCCTCTGAGCACCCTACCCGCTCACGGTTTCACGGCGCCGGCGGCGTAGGCGACGGCGGCGGCGGTGGTGAGCATCTCGGCCCGCGACAGCACGACGGTGTAGCGGGCGGCGGCGAGATCGCGGGCGGCGGTGAGCAGCTCGACGATGTCGCTGAGGCCGACCTTGTAGGTCGCGAAGGTGCTCGCATAGGCGTCCTCCGAGGCGGCGAGCAACGCCGCCGCGAACTCCACCTTGCGCACCGCGGCGCGATAGTCGTGATAGCTGCGCCAGACGCCGGCCACCGCATCGAGCTCGCTCGCCGCCAGCTCGGCGCGCGCCGCGGCGGTGGCGTGCTCGGCTTCGCGCAGCGCGTTGGCGCGCTCGAAGCCGGTGAACAGCGGCCAGTCGAGGGTGAACAGGGTGTCGTAGGTGGGCTCGTTGGCGCGCAGGTTCGACATGGCGGCGGCCTGGTAGTTCCAGATCTGCTGGCCGTAGGCGCCGCGGAAGCCGATCGTCGGCAGGAAGTCGGCGCGCGCCTTCGCCACCTGGGCCTCGGCGGCGCGCAGCTCGGCGGCGCGCGCCGCCAGGTCGGGGCGGTCGCGCAGGGCGTCGGCGATGACCGATTCGACGGCCTCGGCGAGCGTCTCCGGCGCCTGCGCCGCCAGCGGTTCGATGCGCAGCGGCCGATCGGCGCGGACGCCGAGCGCCAGCGCCAGGTCGGCCTCGCCGTTCTTCACCCCGACCACCGCGTTCTCGACGTCGTAGCGGGCCTGGGCGTCGAGCTGGCGCGCCAGCAGGACCTCGGGCTTGGTGGCAAGCCCGACCGCCAGACGCTGCTCGGACGCTGCCAGCACCGTCCGCGCCAGATCCAGGTTGCGGTCGGCTGCCGTCTCCAGGCCCTTCGCCGCGTCGAGCCGGTAGAACGCGCGCTGCGTCGCGAACACCACGTCCTGCAGCCGCCGGTTGAAGCGGAAGTTGGCCGCCAACAGTTGCTGGCGGGCGCGCTCCGCCGACTGCGCCGTGCGACCGAAGTCGAGCAGCGTGTAGGTCAGGGCGATCTCGGGTTCGAAGGCGTGCAGGTGCACGGTCAGCGGCGCGTCCGGCACCGCCTCGAGATTGCGCTTCACCGGCCGGGCGCCGGCCTCGGCGCGCAGCGTCGGGTAGTACGGCGCCAGCGATCGGCCGTAGGCGGCGGCGGCCTGGCGCGCCGACTCCCAGGCGGCGCGGGTGTCGGGGTTGTTGCGCAGCGCGAGGTCGATCAGCGCCGGCAGGTCGTAGACCTCGGCCGGGTCGGGCGGCGCCTGCAGCGCCTCCCGTGAGGCGTCCGGCGCCGGCCGCGGCGCCGCCGCCGGCTCGCTCGGCTGCCAGCTCTCGTGCGCCCGCGGCGGCGCCAGCGCCTCCGGCGCCCAGGCGCGGCGCACGTCGGGCGGCGCCTGCCAGACCCCACAGCCGGCGAGCAGCGCGCCGAGCAGCGCCGCCGCGGCGCGGGCTTTACTCCGCCCGAGCGTTCGTGTCTCTAGAGTCGCCATGTTCGCCGGGACGCCTCGCCCACCCGCCACCGCCGTGCGGCGCCGTGCATATACGACGGCGGCGCGGCGGCCAATCCTCGCCGCGGCGGCGCTGGTGCCGGGCTACGATCCGCTCTTCGACCTCGAGGGCGCGTTCTTCCCGTCGTGGATGCTCTGTCTGCTGATCGGCATCGCGCTCACCGTCGCCTTCCGCCTGCTCTTCGCGCGCCTCGGCCTCGAGCCCCACCTCGGCCCGTTGCCCGTGGTCTACGGCTGCCTGGCGCTGCTGCTCGGCATGAGCGCCTGGCTGCTCTTCTTCCGGGCCTGACGTGGCGGCGGCGCGCGACACCGTGCTGCGCCTCACCGGTCGCCTGCTCGGCGCCGGCATCGTCATCGCCACCATCGCCATGGGCGCGGTCGTCTACCGCCTCCTCTACGACGAGCCGCGCACCGACGACGCCTACGTCCGCGCCAACACCATCGGCATCGCGCCGCACGTCGGCGGGCCGATCGTCGCCCTGCCGATCGTCGACAACCAGCGGGTGCAGGCCGGGGATCTGCTCTTCGTCGTCGACCCGCGCCCCTACGAGGCGGTGCTCGACCAGGCCCGCGCCCAGCTCGCGCTCACCGATCTCGAGATCCGCGGCTATCAGCAGGCGGTCGACGCCGCCGCCGCCACGGTGGCGGCGCGCGAGGCGGAGGCGCAGTACGCCGACGACTACCTGCGCCGCGTCGAGCCGCTGCTCGCCAGCCAGTTCGTCACCCGCGACCAGGTCGAGGATGCGCGCAGCAAGGCGCGGGCGGCGCGCGCCGCCGTCGCCGCCGCGCGCGCCGAGCTGCGCCGGCAGCAGGACCTGCTCGGCCAGCTCGGCGACGTCAACGCGCGCCGCCAGGCGGCGCAGGCGGCGGTCGACGACGCGGCGCTCAACGTCGGCTACTGCTCGGTGCGGGCGCCGTTCGACGGCTACGTCACCAATCTGAACATCGCCGTCGGCCAGTACGCCAACAAGGGCGAGGAGGTGTTCGCGCTGGTGGACGACCGCGAGTGGTACGTGATGGCCAATTTCCGCGAGTCGTTCCTCACCCACATCGCGCCCGGCATGCCGGCCGAGGTCTACCTGGTGAGCTACCCGGCGCGCCGCTTCCGCGGCCGCGTGCAGGGCATCGGCTGGGCGCTCTACCAGCGCAACGGCGCCAGCGTCGGCGTCCTGCCGGCCACCGAGCCGACGTTGAACTGGGTGCGCCTCGCCCAGCGCTTCCCGGTGCGCATCGTGCTCGAGGAGCGCGATCCGGACCGCCCGTTCCGCATGGGCCAGACCGCGGTGGTGACGGTGCGCGGCGGGCGCTGACGTGCCGCGTCCGGCGCCCCTCTTCCCCGCCGCGCTGCGCCAGGAGCTGGCGCCGACGCCCGGCCGCTGGCGGCAGTCGCTGCTCGTCGCCGCCTGCTCGAGCGTCGGCCTGCTGGTGGCGACGGCGCTGCAGTTCGCCACCTTCCCGGCGCCGCTGCTGGCCTTCCGCGGCGCCCTGCCGACCACCGCCCACAGCGTCGCGCTGCTGCTGCTGCGCCTGGCGGCGATCGCCGGCGGCGGCATCGCCGGCGTCTGGCTCGCCGGCGTCGCCGTGCAGGTGCCGTGGCTGCTGCTGCCGGCGTTCTTCCTCGTCATCACCGCCCTCATGTACATGGTGCCGATCCGCCAGAATCCCGTCGCCGGCTACTGCCTGGCGCTGATGGTGGTGGTCGTCACCTACGGCGGCATCTTCGCGCCCCTGCGGATCGGCGAGACGGCGCTGACCCTCGGCGTCGGCTTCGCCATCGGCATCCTGGTGTCGGCGGGCTTCTGGTTCCTGCGCGCCCTGCCGCCGCCGCGCCAGCGGCTGGCCGTCGCGCTGGCGGCGCACTTCACCCGGCTGCGCCGGGTCCTCGCCGCGGCCGGGGCGCGCTTCCGCGCCGCCGAGCCGCTGCCGACCGGCGCCGAGACGCCGCCGCTGTCGGCCCTGGCGACGCACCTGCAACTGCTGTCGCTTGTGCGCATGCAGCACGGCGACCCCGAGCTCGCGCGCGCCTTCGTCTCGCTCATCACCGCCGGCGAGCGCCTGGCGCTGTTCGTCGAGACCGCCGACCAGCTCTCGCGGCTGCCCGGCGGCCGCACCATGCGCCGCCTGTGCGATCGCGAGCTGGGCGCGCTGCTCGACGCCGTCGACGACGCCCTCGGCGCCTACGCGCTCGCCGCGCACACGCCGACGGCGCTGCTGGCGCACGATCTGGCGCCGGCGGCGCCGTGGCCGGATTTCGACGCCCTGGTCGCCGCCCTGCTCGCGCGCGAGCAGGCGTCTGCCGGGACGCCGGCGGTGGCGACGGTGGACGTCGCCGAGTCCGCCACCTTTCACGGCTTCGCGCAGGCGTTGCAGGGCGCCGCCGAGGTGCTGCACGCCCCGCCCGAGGCGCGCGAGGCGCTGCCGCCGGATGGCGGGCCGCCGGCGCCGAGACGCCTGCTGCCGCCATTTGACGCCTACGCGGCGCAGTTCGCGGCGAAGATCGGCCTCGCCTGCACGCTGTCGCTGCTGATCGGCGTCGTCGCGCACCAGCCGGCGCTGGAGACCGCGGTGCTGAACCCGCTCATCCTCGCCCAGGGCAGCTACGGGGCGACCCTGCGCCAGACCTGGCTGCGCCTCGGCGGCGTCCTGCTCGGCGGCGTCGTGGCGGTGCTGACCGTCATCGCCTTCATGGCCAACACCAACGACGTCGCCCTGTGGCTGCTCTTCTTCTTCCTGCTGATGCTGCCCTGCGCCTACGTCGCCCTGGGCGGCGTGCGCTATGCCTACCTCGGCCAGCAGAGCGCGATCACGTTCATGATCATCATGGTGGCGCAGCGCCCGGTCACCGATCCGCACGAGGCGCTGTGGCGCTTCTTCGGCACCGTGATCGGCGCCGCGACGCTGTTCGGCGTCTTCGCGATCCTCGCCCCCGACTACGCCGGGCGCCAGATCGTCGGCCGCTTCGCCGACCTGCTGCGCCTGCTGCTCGACGCCCACCCGCCGCACGCGGCGCCGGCGCCGCCGGCGGCCCGCGCCCGCGCCCTGCAGGAGCAGATCACGGCGGCGCTCGCCGATGTCCTGCGCCTGATCGAAGAGGCGCGCTACGAAGGCGCTGCCAGCGGCGTCGACCCCGATGCCGCCGCGCAGGCGGCCGGCCAGGTGCGGCGCATCGCCCACCGCCTCGCCCTCGCCCGCCGTTCGCGCCGCGACCGACCGCCACTGCCCGCCGCCGCCGCGGCGCCGCACGCCGTCCTCGACGCGGCCCTCCGCGCCCGCCTGCAGCGCCTGCTGGCGATGCTCGACGCCCGCCACCATCGCGACCGTCCCGGCTCGCCGCGCCACGCCGCCGCCTGCGCCGCCGCCCGCGCGGTCGCCGGCGGCGAGCGGCGCGCGCTCGACGCGCCGCTCGCCGCCTTCGTCGCCGCCGCCGATGCCGTGCGCCATGCCCCGCCGAGCGGCTGGACGCGCCAGCACGTCGAGGCGCTGATGGCCGAGGTCGGACACCTGCAGCGCATCTGCGCCCTGTTGCCGGCGCTCGAGGAGCAGCTCGAACGAACCATCCTGCCCGACGCCGCGCGCCTCGCCGCCGGACGGCCGATGCGACCCGGTGTCGCGGCGCTGCTGCCGTCGTAGACCGCCTCGCCGCCCCTGGTGGCTGGCCAGCCGCCAACCCGCCTGGTATGGCGCCGGACGCATGGGGAGGCTGGCAGCGCTCGTCGCCGCGGTCGTCGTCTGGGCGGCGCCGGTCCACGCCGACCAACCCGGGGACTGGGCGCGTCGCATCGAGCTGCCGACCTTCGCCGGCGAGGGCCCCTTCGTCACCGTCCCCGCCAACGTCGTCGGCATGCCGACCATGATCCTGTTCGGCGGCGCCGCCACAGCGGTGTGCACGCCCTTCGACCTGCTGCGCGGCCTCAGCGTCGGCGCCGGCTACGGCACCGTCGCGGCCGCCTGCGCCGGCCGCGCCGGCGAGCTCGCCGGCAGCGCCGCCTACATCATCGGCGGCGCGCCGTTCTGGGTGGCCAAGCAGGTGTTCTGGAACGCCCCACGGGCGCTGATCGGCCGCGGCTGAGCGGCGCGGACGACCGCCCCGGATCGCGACTGAGCCAAGCCGCGCGCGGAGCCGCGGCGGTGGAAACAATCCCGGCGCTGTGATTCGAGTGCGGGATGGGGTCGCTGCAGGCGGCGTTCGCTCGGCTGGCGCCGCCGCCGGCACACGGCAGCGCGGCGACGTGGCCGCCGCGCGCCGGTGAAGGGGAGGCCGAACCGGGCGCATTTCGGGAGATGGCCCCCACCCTCGCCGCAGGTGGCAGACCCCGAGCGCGCCGAGCGCGAGCTGGTCGAGCGGCGCCGGTGATGACGCCCGCCCGTCTGCTTCTCGTCCTCCTCCTCGCCGCCGCCCTCGCCGCCTGCGGCGACTCCGACGCCGCGCCGCGCGCCACCCCGAGCGCGCTGCCCAGCGCGACCCACACCGCGAGCGCGACCGAGACCGCGACCGCGATTCCAACGGCGACCCACGGCGTCACCGCCCGCCCCACCGCCACCGCGCCGCCGAGCGCCACCGCGACGGCGAGCTCGACCGCGACGGCGAGCGCGACGCCGCCGCCCAGCGCGACACCGACCGATACCCCTGACGGGTTCGTCGCGGCGGCGATCGCCCGCCAGCGCCAGCTCGACTACCTGCGCTACGCGACCACCCGGCTGTTGCCCGGCAGCATCACCAACGTCATCGCCCACATGCAGCGGGCTCGCGTCGACCCGACGTTCGCCGTCACTCCCGGCGCGGTGCCGGCGGATGCCTGGGACGCCATCTTCCGCAAGCTCGAGACCCTGCAGGACACGCGCGATTTCGAGGCCATCGAGCTGGTCACCGTGCTCTACGACTACGCCGATGACCCGCTGCTCGCCCCGGGGCTGAGCGAGAAGGTCGAGCAGGCGCTGTTGACGTTCAAGTTCTGGTACACCGAGCCGACCCCCGAGGGCGCGATCGACGAATCCTACTACTGGACCGAGAATCACCAGGCGCTCTACCACGCCATCGAGTACCTGGTGGCGCAGCGCTATCCCGACCGCGCCATCGGCCGCGATGGCCGCAGCGGCGCCGAGCACCTGGCGCACGCGCGCGACCTGCTCCTGCAGTGGCTCGACTTCCGCGCCCGCTACGGCTTCACCGAGTGGCACTCCAACGTCTACTACCAGGAGGATCACGACGCGCTGCTGACCCTGGCGGAATTCGCCGCCGACCCGGCCATCCAGCAGCGCGCCGCGGCGATGCTCGACGTGCTGCTCTTCGATCTCGCCGTCCACACCCACCGCGGCAACTTCGGCGTCACCCACGGCCGCTCGTACAAGAAGGACAAGATGAGCGGGCGCGACGACGACACCTGGAACGTCGTCCGTCTGCTCTTCGACCGCAGCGAGGGCGACTACACCTCGATCGGCGACAGCGCCGCGGTGTTCCAGGCGCGGGCGACGCGCTATCGCCTGCCGGAGGCGATCTGGCGCGCCGGCCGCAGCTCCGCCACGCTCATCGATCGCGAACGCATGAGCCTGCCGCTCGCCGAGAACGGCCCCTACGTCGAGCATCCCGTGGCGCCGGGCGGCTACTCGTTCAGCGATCCGCGCGACCTGCCGATCTGGTGGGGGATGCAGGCGCTCACCGCCTGGGAGGTGGTGCCGCTCACCGTGCAGACCATCGACCAGTACGACCTGTGGGACACCCAGCTCTTCTCGCGCTTCCGCGCCCTGCGGCCGCTGACCGCCGACATCGTCGCGGCGCAGAAGCTGTCGGCGCTGCTCGGCCCGCTGATCAACTTCGGCCTGCTGGAAGAGGTCAACACCTACACGTACCGCACGGCGGACTACCTGCTGTCGAGCGCGCTCGATCACCGTCCGGGGGCGCTCGGCGGCCAGATCCACGCCTGGCAGGCGACCTTCGGCGCCGATGCGATCCTGTTCACGCAGCATCCGGCGGTGCCGATCGTGCAGTCGACCGCCTGGCGCGACGACCCCGATCCCGGCTACTGGACGGGCGAGGCGTCGCTGCCGCGCAGCGCACAGGTCGAGAACGTGGCCATCCACATCTACGCGCCGCAGTACCCGGGCATGAACCCGCCGCCGCTCGATGGCTTCCGCTACGAACCCTACACACACGCCTACGTGCCGCAGGACCACTTCGACGAGGTGGCGCAGGACGGGCCGTGGACGTTCGTCCGCAGAGCCGACGGCTACGCCGCCCTCTACTCGTATCGACCGACCGAATGGATCGTCGTCGACCCGGCGCTGGTGGCGACCAATGGCATGACCCGGCCGTTCGACCTGCGAGCCAACGGCGGTCCGGACAACGTCTGGATCATCGAATGCGGACGCGCCGCCGACTGGGGCAGCTTCGACGCCTTCCGCGCCGCCGTCGCCGGCGCCGCCGTCAGCGTGGCGCCGCGACCGCCGGTGGACGGTCGGCTCGACGGCTTCGACGTCACCTACGATTCCCCCAGCCAGGGACGGCTCGCCTTCGGCTGGCAGGCGCCGTTCACGCGCGATGGCATCGCGCTGCCGATCCGCGACTTCCCGCGCCGCGACAACCCCTGGTCGCAGACCGCGTACGGATCGCCGCGCACGGCGATCGACGTCGAGGGCCATCGCGTCGACCTCGACTTCGAGCTGGGCACCCGCCGCATCAGCGCGGCGGACCACTGAGGCGCACGGAGGAGAGAACATGGAATTCGGAGTGCAGATCAGCAGTGCCGGCCTGGCCGAGATGAAGGCGCTGGCCACCCAGGCCGAAGCCCTCGGCTTCGGCGTCCTGATGCTCGCCGATCACATCGTCTACGAGGGCCCGGAGAAGCAGATCGACACCAGTTGGCCGTCCTACGACGCCATGGTGCGGGCGGCGCTGCTGCTCGAAGCGACCAGCCGCGTCCGGGTCGGGCACCTCGTGCTCTGCAACCTGTTCCGCCATCCGGCGATCACCGCGCAGGGCATCCTGACGCTCGACCACCTGAGCGGCGGCCGCGCCTTCTGCGGCATCGGCACCGGCTGGACGGCGACCGAGTTCGCCATGACCGGCATCCCCTACCCCGACATGCCGACGCGTCTCGAGATGCTCGACGAGGCGCTGACGGTGATGAAGATGCTGTGGAGCCAGGAACGCACCACCTTCACCGGGCGGCATTACCAACTGCGGGACGCGATCCTGTCGCCGAAGCCGGCGCGCCAACCCGAGATCCTGCTCGGCGGCGGCGGCAAGGGGCTGCTGCGGGTCGCCGCCAAGCACGCCGACGTGGTGAACATCATCGCCGCGGTCGGCGCCAACGGCTACATCTCCACCGCCGAGGCGGCCAAGCTCACCGACGAGAGCTTCCGCGCCAGGGTCCGTTTCCTGCGCGAGGAGGCGGCGCGCCACGGCCGCGACGGCGACGCCATCCGCATCAGCAACGTCGCCTTCACCACCATGCTCACCGACTCGGCCGAGCAGACCCGCAACGCCTGCGAAGCGCTGGCCGGCTTCTTCCGCATCCCGGCCGACGCGGTGCCGCGGGCGCCGCTCGCCCTGGTCGGCACCCCGGACGCGGTCGCCGCCGAGATCGCACGCCGGGAGCGCGACTGGGGCGTGTCGCAGATCGTCTTCTCCGCCCGCGAGCCCGGCCTGATCGAGCGCCTCGCCAAGGACGTCCTGCCGCTGGTGCGATAGCGTCGCGGTCCGCCGCGGGATGCCAGCATCGACTCGCGGAGGCGGCTGGCATCCCGCCCGCCCCCAGGGATGCGTCCGGATCCGTGGCGCGGCTCCGCCGTGGTTTCGCGGCGCCGGCCGCGCCGGGACATCCTGGCGTCTACTCGGACGGACCGCCCGCAGGCGGGCGCCGCGGCCGTGGCGCGTCGCCGGAGCGGCGCCTGCCGGCCCACTTCATCACCTCGAACGCGACGGTCGCGGCGGTCGCGGCGCCGACGCAGACCGCGACGTCGAGCGGGTGCAGGACGGTGAACTGAAAGGCGGCGCGCACCGGCGGCAGGAGGATGACGAGGGCGAGCAGCGCGACGGCGCCGCCGCAGACCAGCCAGGCGGTGGGATTGGCGACGCGCAGGGTGCTGAGCAGGCTGCGGTGCAGGGAGCGGTTGCTGAGGATGAGGCCGACGTAGGACAGCACCAGGGTCGCGAAGGTCAGGGTCCGCGCGTCGGCGGGCTCGAGCCCCCGCGCCAGCGCCACCGCGAACACCGCCAGCACGGCGCCGACGACGCCGAGCCCCTGCAGGACCCCGGACGTCACCATGGCGCGCGACAGCAGGGGCTCGCCGGCCGGGCGCGGCGGTCGATCCATGATGTCCGGCTCCTCCGCCTCCGACTCGAACGCCAGCGCGCAGGCGGGATCGATCACCAGCTCGAGAAAGGCGATGTGCAGCGGCGACAGCACCAGCGGCCACTTGAGCAGCAGCGGGATCAGCGCCACGCCGGCGATCGGGATGTGCACCGCGATGATGAACACCATGGCGCGCCGCAGGTTGTCGTAGATGCGGCGGCCCATGCGGATGCCGGCGACGATCGACGCGAAGGCGTCGTCGAGCAGCACCACCGCGGCGGCCTCGCGCGCGACGTCGCTGCCGCGGCCGCCCATGGCGATGCCGATGTGCGCCGCCTTCAGCGCCGGGGCGTCGTTGACGCCATCGCCGGTCATCGCCACCACCGCGCCCGCGGCCTTGAGGGCGTTCACCAGGCGCAGCTTCTGTTCGGGCAGGACGCGGGCGAAGACCTGGGTGGTGCGCAGGCGGGCGGCGAGCGCCGCGTCGTCGAGCGCATCGAGCTCGGCGCCGACCAGCGCCGCGCCCTCGGCGAGGCCGATCTCGGCCGCGATGCGCTCGGCGGTCAGCGGATGGTCGCCGGTGATCATCACCACCCGCACGCCGGCCCGCCGGCTCTCGGCGACCGCCTGCCGCACGTCGGCGCGCGGCGGGTCGGCCAGCCCGACGAGCCCGAGGCAGTCGAAATCGAACTGGTGCGGATCCGCGGGCAGCTCGGCGGCCTCGCAGTAGGCGCGCGCCACGCCGAGCACGCGCAGGCCGTCGGCGGCCATCGCGGCCACCCGCGCCGCCATCCGCTCGCTCGCCGCGGCGTCCAGGTGGCAGAGATCGGCGATCGCCTCCGGCGCGCCCTTGGCGGCGATCAGCGCCCGCCGCGCGTCGGGGGCGCGCCAGACCTCCGAGAGCGCCAGCCGGTCGCGCGCGAGCGGATACTCGCGCAGCCGCTCCCAGTCGTCGTGGACGTGCTCGGTGCCGGCGAGGGCGCGGGCGGTGAGCTCGTCGCAGGCGCGCTCCATCGGGTCCACCGGGTCGCGCTGGCTGGCCAGGCGCAGCGCCTCGGCGAGGTCGTGGAAACGCTCGGGGAGCGTCACCGGCCCTTCGGCGGCGACTGCCAGGCGCTCGCCGCCGACGTCGAGCTGCGCCACCGCCATGCGGTTGCGGGTGATGGTGCCGGTCTTGTCGGCGCAGAGCACGGTCGCCGCCCCCAGCGCCTCGATCGCCAGGGAACGACGGGTCAGCACGTTGCGGCGCGACAGGCGCCACGCGCCGAGGGCGAGGAAGACGGTGAGGACGACCGGGAACTCCTCCGGCGTCATCGAAATCGCCAATGCGACGCCGGCGAGCAGTCCCTGCAGCCAACTGCCGACCAGACCGGCATAGAGCACCGCGACGAGCAGGCAGACGGCGACGCCGAACACGGCCGCGACCAGCACCACGCGGCGGATCTCGCGGTGCAGCGGCGTGTCCTCGCCCTCGACCGCCGACAGCGAGGCGCCGATGCGGCCGATGGCCGAGTCGCGGCCGGTGGCGCGCACCAGCAGGCGCCCGCGGCCGCGGGTCACCAGCGTCCCCGAATAGACGAACGGCGTGGCGTCGCCGCCCGGCGGCGCCATGGCGAACGCCGCCGGATCGGCGCGCTTGTCGACGCCCAGCGCCTCGCCGGTGAGGAGCGACTCGTCGACCGCGAGGTGCTCGGCCTCGAGCAGGACGCCGTCGGCCGGCACGCGATCGCCCTCGGCGAGCAGGGCGACGTCGCCCACCACGACCTCCCGGCCGGCGATCCGCGTCGGTTCGCCGTCGCGCAGCACCAGCGCCCGCGGGCTCGACAACTGGCGCAACGCCGCCAGCGCGCGTTCGGCCCGCCACTCCTGGTAGAGTTCGATGGCGATGATCAGCAGGATGCCGACCCCGAGCACCACCGCCTCGCCGACCGAGCCGAGCGCGAGGTAGATCGCCCCCGCCGCCAGCAGCAGCCCGACCATCGGCTCGCGCACCACCTCCAAGGCGAGGTGCAGCAGGCCGCGCGCCTCGTCGGCGGGCAACTGGTTCGGGCCGTCGGCGGCCAGTCGCCGCGCCGCCTCCGCGGCGGTCAGTCCGCTCCCGTCGTCCACGCCGGACCTCTAGCGAACCCCGCGCCGCCGCCACAGAGGCCCCGCGGACGAACGACACCCGCGGACTCGGCCGCGGGTAGTGTCCTAATCTGAGCCTTAGCCCTGATGTGACGAAGGACTTTCACCACGGAGGCACGGAGACACGGAGAGCACTGATCTCGAAGCCCGCTCAGCGTTCATCCCAAAGTTCATCAGAAATGGAGTGAGAAGAGGCCCCGCGCCTTCGCTATGGCACCGAGCCCTCCGTGTCTCCGTGCCTCCGTGGTGAAGGGTTTTTGTCGTATCGAGATTAGGACAGTACCCGGCCGCGGCGCGGGCAGCGGCGGCTCAGCGGTCCAGCAGCTCGAGCTTCTCGCGCTCCCTGAACTCGTCGCGCAGCGCCGCGTAGTCGGCGGCGGTGAACGGTCTGAACGCGGTATCGCCGCGCTGCCGCCAATAGACCGGCTCGTTCGCCGGCAGGCGGCTCAGGTCGAAGTGCGTCTTCTTGTAGTTGCGCACCAGCACCTTCTGCGTCTGCGTGAACTCGAAGTCGCCGACCACGCGGACGAAGTCGGGGAACCACTTGCGGTCCATGCTGGCGCCGTTCACCTGCGCCTCGCACCAGTCGAAGAAGCCCTTGGGATCGAAGCGGGCGCCGTCGCGCAGCTTGATCGTCGCCATCACCAGCTCGTCCGACACCGAGCACGGCACGCCGTAGGCGACGGCGAGCTGCACGTCCGGGTGCTCGGAGAGGATGCGGCCGACCTGACCGGCGGAGAAGTTCTCGCCGTCCTTGCGGATCCAGTCGTCGGTGCGGCCGTCGAAGAAGAGGAAGCGGCGGCCGTCGACGACCAGGATGTGGCCGAGGTCGCCCGAGTGGTAGACGCCGTCGCGGAACTTCTCGCTGTTGGCCTTGGGATTGTCGAAGTAGCCCTGGAAGAGACCGGTGTCGGCGGCGACGCGGCAGATCTCGCCGACGCACTGCTCGTAATTCAGCAGCTTGCCGTCGGCGCCGAGCTCGGCCGGCGGGCACTCCGCGCCGTCCGGACCGAGGATCTTCACCGCGGCGTCCAGCACCTCGCCGACGCTGCCGCGCGGATCGCCCTTGCGGCGGAAGGTGCTGATCGCCGCCTCGGTCGAGCCGTAGAGCTCGAACATGTCCTCGAGCCCCATCCACTCCATGAACCGATCGATGTCCGGCGGCGCGGCGCCGTTGCCGACCGCGTAGCGGAAGTGGTTCTTCGGGTTGTCGGTGATCTCCGCCTTGATGCGCGCCTCGTCGCCGCCGTACTGCTTCTCGATCGCCGCCAGGACGTAGTGCACCGGCTCGCCGACGTAGTTCCAGAAGGTGACGCCGTAGCGGAGGACGTCGGGCACGAACTGGCTGGCGCTGAAGCGCTCGCGCAGCGCCATGCCGCCACCCACCCAGAAGGCCGGCATGAAGCCGACGAACATGGCGTTGGAGTGGAACAGCGGCATGCAGGCGTAGCCGATGTCGTCGGCGCCGAGCCCGAGGTTGGCGCTGACGCCGAAGCCGGTGGCGCACAGTTTGGTGTGGTTGTTGTTGATCCCCTTCGGCAGGCCGGTGGTGCCCGACGTGTAGATCACCATCAGGTTGGTGTCGCTGGTCACCGTCACCGGCGGCGCCTCGAGCGACCGCCCGGCGGGCGCGACCTCGCGCTCGACGCAGGCGACGAGGTCGGCCGCGGGGTCGACGTCGCCGGCCCCGGTCTTGAGGATGAGCACGTTTTCCGGCGCGAGATGGGTGAGGTCGCGCCGGATGCGCTCGACCTCGGGCCAGAAGCGCTCGTCCACCACCAGCAGGCGGGCGCGCGACTGGTTCAGCACCCCGGTCAGCACCTCGCCGCGCAGCCCGGTGTTGACGCCGAACAGCGTCAGGCCGCCGAAGGCGCAGCCGCCGTACAGCGCCAGCAGCTCGAGGTGGTTCTCCAGCACCATCGCCACGTGGCCGGGCCGCCGCTCATCGATGGAGCCGAGGCGGCGCAGGAGGAAGTGCGCCATGCGCACCGACTCGTCGCGGAATTGCGCGTATGTCCAGCGCCGGTCGCCCTGCATGAGCACCGTCTTCTTCGACGCCTCCGGGTGGACGGCGCGCGCCTCGATCTGCTCGCCAACGGTAAAGCCTGCCTCGAATGCCAGCGGTGGTGCTGCCACTGTGGGGTGCCTCCTCGACCTGTGTGGGGAATACGAGGGTCGGCTTAGCAGCGGCGGCGGCGCGTGTGAAGCGCGACGCGCCGGCGCGCTTGCCCGCCGCCAGGGCGCCGCCTATGAGTCCGCACCATGCCCAGTCCGTGGATCGACGCCGAGTTTCACGCCGAGGTGACGCTCGCGCTCGGCTATCGCTACCGGCTGTCGCTGCCGGAGGGCGAGCCCGCGGCCGGCGGGCGCTGGCCGCTGCTGGTCTTCCTGCACGGCTCGGGCGAGCGCGGCGACGATCTCGACGTCGTGGCGCGCAACGGCCCGCCGAAGCTGATCGCCGAGGGCCGCCGCTTCCCCGCCATCGTCGCCAGCCCGCAGGCGCCCGAGCACGCGGCGTGGGACCCGCACGCCGTGCAGGCGCTGGTCGACGCGCTGCGCCGCCGCCATCCGGTCGACGACGATCGCGTCTATCTCACCGGTCTCAGCATGGGCGGCTACGCGGTGTGGGACACGCTCGCCGCCTACCCCGACACCTTCGCGGCCGCGGTGCCGATCTGCGGCGGCATCGGCGCCGCGATCGTCGCCGCCGAGCGCTTCGCGCACGTGCCGGTGTGGATCTTCCACGGCGCCGACGACCCGATCGTCCCGGTCGAGAACGCGCAGCGCATCCACGACGCGCTGCTGGCCGCCGGCGGCGCGCCGGCGATGACGATCTACCCAGGCGTCGGCCACGACTCCTGGGTGCGCGCCTACGACGATCCGGCCCTGTGGGCCTGGCTCTTCGCCCAGCGCCGCGCCGCCGCGCTCCGCTGAGGGCCTGCGGCCGCTCGCCGCGCGACGGGCGGCTACCCCGCCGCCCCGACGACGCACACCCCCGCGGCGCACTGGCCGTTCTGCTCGCCGACCCGGCAGTCGAGGCCCTCGGCGCCGGGTTCGCTGCGGCAGGTGCCGCCGCGGTCGCGGTAGTCGTAGGTGCACGGATTGCCGTCGTTGCAGGTGTTCGGCACGCATCCGGGCGAGCCCTGGATGCAGAAGGCCGACAGCGGCGTGTCGCGCCGGGCTTCGCGGTCGGCATCCGCGCCCTCGTTGAACGCGCCGGTGCCGGCGCCGACGAACATCTGGCCGCCGACGATGGTGGCGCCGGCGGCGACGCCGCTCGGCACCGGGGCGGCGAGCACGGACTTGAGCAGCGAGCCGCCCTGGCGATCGAACACGTTGATGTTGGGGCGCGGCGTGCCGCCGCACAGCGCCAGCCCGGGCACGCCCATGCACGGCGCGTACGACGTGTCGGCGCTCGAGTCCTGCCAGCGGACGCTGCCGTCGCTGAGGTTCAGCGCGTGCACCGACGGCTTCTGCGGCCGGCTGATGCTGAAGCCGAAGCCGGTGCTGAACACCGCGATGCCCTCGCCCACCGAGGCCGAGCCGATGATGCCGCCGATCGGCCCGCCGGGAACGACGTTGGTCGCCCAGTATGGCTCGACGACGCCGCTGATCTGGTTCACGCCGCCGCGGTCGAGCGCGTAGTAGGTGCCGTCCTTGCCGCCGACGCCGACCAGGTCGCGCACCGCGCCGCCGATCTCCGCCTCGAAGAGATTCGGCACGGCGCCGAAGTCGAGATCGTCGGGATCCACCTCGCGGGGCCGCCAGCTCCAGGCCAGGTCGCCGTCGAGGGTCAGCGCGATGATCGCCTCCTCGAGCGGCGGCGTCACCGGCGGCTGCGGCGTGTTGGGATCGTCGTCGACGTCGCAGTTGCTCGATACCGTGTAGAGCTGGCGCCGCCGCATGTCGACCGCCATCGACGACCAGATGTTGCCGCAGCCGATGCTGGTGCGGTCGAAGTCGCAGCCCGGCCGGCTCTCCAGGAATCCCTCCGGCAGGCCGAGCGCCTCGGCGCTGTGGAAGCCGTCGAAGCGGCGGATGTTGTCCTCGGCGAAGGGCCGGCAGGTGGCGGTGGTGACGACGTCGAACCACCAGGCGAGGCGGCCGTCGTCGGCGCGCAACGCGAAGATGGCGCCCTTGCCGGGAACGCCGTCATTGGTGTCCATGCCGAGCAGCACCAGGCCGTCGACCACCGCCGGCGTCGATTCGATCTGGTTGCGCTCCTCGCGCGTCGTGCAGGTGGTGCAGCCGGTGCCGGCGTCGAACTGCCAGAGCTCGGCGCCGGTGGTGGCGTCGAGGCAGTAGAGCGTCTCGCCGCCCGGGACGTAGACGCGCTGCTGGCCGTCGATCCAGGCCACCGTCGGCGAGCCGGCGTACGGATAGTAGGTGCCCGGCTGCGGCTTCATGAGATAGCGCCACGCCAGGCTGCCGTTCTCGGCGCGCAGCGCGTACACGTAGCGATCCCACGAGGGGACGATGACGATCTGCGTCCGGCCCTCGCCCGGCAGGTCCACCCAGGTGACCGCGGCCTGGGCGCTGATCATGCCGCCGGTCATGTAGCGCCACTTGTTGACCAACTGCGGCGCCGTGCCGGCATTGAGCGCCCGTTCGCGCGGATTGAAGTAGGTGCGGCGGATGCTGCCGCCGAGGGTGAGCCACTCGTCGGCGCGCGACGGCAGCACGGCCAGGCCGTCGGGGAAGCTGATGCCGCGTCGCATCAGCTCCGGCTCGGACGGCCGGCCGGCGTCGTCGAAGGTGACGCGGCGCAGCGTGCCGGCGCCGGCGACGTCCTCGTTCTGCTCGTTCAGCCCGAGGTCGGCGTAGTAGAGCGTGCCCTGCGAGTCGAAGGCCATGCCGGCCGGGTTGCCCCAATCGCCCGGCGGCAGCACCTCGCGGAGGAAGGTGCCGTCGGCGGCGTGCTCGCGGATGCCGGCGTCCCGCCCGGCGAGGCCGACCACCTGCGAGACGAAGAAGTGGCCATCGCGACCGCGCGCCACGCCGAGGGATGCGACCGCGTCGCTGTAGGCGATGAACGGCGTCTTCACTGGCACCACCGTGTCGCACTCGTCGGCGTTGGCGGGGAACGGCGCCGCATAGCGCTGCACCCGACCCGGCGGCCCCGCCTCGGCGACGTAGAGGTTGCCGTCGTCGTCGCTGGTCATCAGACCGGGCGTCCGCAGGCCGCCGTCGAGCGTGCAACTGGTGGTGTAGTCCGGGGGGAAGAACACGACGAGATGGCCGTCGGCGCCGCCCTGGGAGCCGATGGCGCTGCCGAACAGCCGCCCGTCGGCGTCGACCACGCAGCCGATCGGATCGGGGTTGGTGGTCTCGTTGTCGAACGCCGGAAGGGGAATCTTCTGCAGGAAGGTGCCGTCGGCCGAGAAGATCGCCCACCCCGGACGGACCGCCGGCTGGCCGGTGTCCTCGCCGCCGACGTAGCTGCCGGCGCCGCCCGGCAGCAGGCAGATCTGGCCGTTGATGTTGGCGTGGGTGTTGGGGACGGTCGTCGTCACCGCCCCGCTCGCCAGATCGTACTCGTCGAGCTGGTTGTTCTGCGGGCTGAACAGCACCTCGCCGGCGGGGCCGCCGCCGCAGCCGGACAGCGCCTTGGTGACTCCGCGCACCAGCTCGTTGATCCCCACCACGCCGTCGCGATTGTTGTCGATGGCGTCGCAGACCCCGATGGCGTCGCCGCCGAGGGCGATGGTGACCGCCCGCACCAGCTCGTCGATCGTGACGCGCCGATCGTCGTTGCAGTCGCCGACGCACGCGCTGCCCGCGCGCGGCAGGAGGACGGGCGCGACCAGCGCGCAGATGGCAATCCAGCGACGGACCCTCGAACGCATTGCGACCCCCGTGGCGAAGCGTGTTGCGCTGGACGCACTCTGCCCGCTCGGGCGAAGAGTTGCCAACCCTGGCGCCCGCGCGGGCGACGCCAGGCGGGACTAGTCGACCGGCACCGACTCCGCCTCCGCCAGCCAGAGCGCCGGCGAGGCGTCGGACGGCATGCGCCAGTCGCCGCGCGGCGAGAGGCTGCCGCCGGAGCCGACCTTGGGGCCGTCGGGCAGCGCCTCGCGCTTGAACTGGTTGGCGAAGAAGCGCTGCACGAAGACCAGCAGCCAGCGGCGGATGGTCGCCAGGTCGTAGCGCCCGTCGAAGGCATGCAGCGCCAGGCGCGCCAGGCGGCGCGGCCCGGCGCCGAAGCGGAGCACGTGGTAGAGGAAGAAGTCGTGCAGCTCGTAGGGACCGACGACGTCCTCCGACACCTGCACGATCTCGCCGTCGCGCGGCCGCAGCAGCTCGGGGCTGATCGGCGTCGCCAGCACGTCGCGCAGCACCGCCTGCACCGCGGCGTCGCCGGCGAAGATGACGTCGGCGGCCCAGGCGATCAGGTAGCTGATCAGCGACTTCGGCACGCCGGCGTTGACGCCGTAGTGCGACAGATGATCGCCGCCGTAGGTGCACCAGCCGAGCGCGATCTCCGAGAGATCGCCGGTGCCGAGATTGATGCCGCGCTGCTGCGAGGCGGTGGCGAACAGGAGCAGCGTGCGCAGCCAGGCCTGCACGTTCTCGAACGTCAGGTCCTCCCGCTCCGGCGGATGGCCGATGGCGGCGTAGACCGCCTCGCCGATGCCGGTGATCGGGATCTCCTGGAAGCTGGCGTGCAGCGCCCGCGCCAGGCGCTCGGCGTTGCCGCGGGTGCGGGCGGTGGTGCCGAAGCCCGGCATGGTGATCGCCAGCAGCCGGCCGCGCTCCAGGTGGAGCAGATCGAGGGCGTGCGCGGCGACCAGCAGCGCGTGCGTCGAATCCTGGCCGCCCGAGACGCCGATGACGATGCGGCGCGCCGCCGGCGGCAGCGCGTGCAGCCGGCGGGCGAGCGCGCTCGCCTGGATCAGGAAGACCTCGCGGCAGCGGACGTCGCGCTCCGCCGCGTCGGCGGGGACGAACGGCCGGGCGTCGACGCGGCGCTCGAAGCGCTCCCAGGTGGCGCGCGGGCGCGCGTCCGCCGCCGGCCCGCAGTCGACGATGCGCACGGCGCGCCCGTGATCGCGCGCGTTGGCGCCGAACGACGTCTGCCGCATGCGATCCTGGAGGAGCGCCTGCAGGTCGACGTCGACCTCGACGTGCGTGCCGCCGAGCATGAACCGGTGCGTCTCGGCGATCAGCCGCCCGCGCTCGGCCACCATGCCGTGGCCGTCCCACGCCAGGTCGGAGGTCGACTCGCCGAAGCCGGCGGCGGAGTACATTTGCACCGCGAGATTGCGGGCCGACGAGTTGCGCACCAGCTCCTGGCGATACTCCCACTTGCCGACGGTGATGTTCGAGGCCGAGAGATTGGCGAGCACGGTGGCGCCGGCCAGCGCCGCCAGCGTGCTCGGCGGCACCGGCACCCAGAGATCCTCGCAGACGTCGGTGTGCAGCACGAACCCCGGCAGGTGGGGCAGTCGGATGAGCACGTCGGTGCCGAACGGCACGTCGCCGCCGAGCAGCGACAACTCGCGCACCGCCGTCTCGGCGGCGGGCCGGAACCAGCGCAGCTCGTAGAACTCGCGGTAGCTCGGCGGGTACGATTTCGGCGCCACCGCCAGGACGCGGCCGCGGTAGAGGGTGACGGCGCAGTTGAAGAGCAGCCCCTCGATCGCCAGCGGCGCGCCGACCGTGAACAGCAGGTTCCAGTCGGCGCTGGCGTGGGCCAGCTCCGCGAGGGCGGCACGCACCCCGGCGAGCAGCGACTCCTGGAAGAACAGGTCGCCGCAGGTATAGGCGCTGAGGCCGAGCTCGGGGCAGAGCGCGTAATGGGCGCCGGCGCGGTGCACCGTCTCGAGCTGCTCGAGGTGCGCGGCGGCGTTGAAGGCGGGGTCGGCGACCCGCACCGGCGGCACGCAGACGGCGACCCGGGCGAAGCCGTGGGTGCGCACGTCGAGAAAGTCGCGATCGGGACTGCCGGGCGGCCGCGCCATCGCCGGGAGTCTACACGAATCGAAGGGAAATGCCCCTGCATCCCCTTCACAAAGGCCGGCAAAGCTAGTAGGCGCCTGGATTTCACCGTCTACGCCTCATGGGATCCGTCATCGAATTCGGCATGCCCCGCCGACGGCGGCGCGCCGCGGCGCGCCCCGCCGCCGGCCCGAGCGTCGTCCACTGCGGGCACTGCGGCGAACCGCACCCCATCGTCCGCCTGCAGGGTGGCGAGCAGCGCTGCGTGACCGCCTTCTTCGACGGCAGCCACTGGTTCTGCCGCAACCGCGGCTGCCGGCGCGCCTGGCTGGAACGCAGCGGCGAGATCTGAGGCGCGACGCGCCGTGGCGCCTCGTCCGCGGCTCCCCCCGCGCGCATTGCGGGCGCATCGCGCCTTCCGTATCTTCGTCGCATGACGCGACTGCCGATGCTGCTGGCCCTGGTTGCCCTGAGCACGCCCGTCCTCGCCGACGACGCGCCGCCGCCGCGGACCATCGCGGTGACCGGCGAGGGGCGGGTGAGCGCCGCGCCGGACCTGGCGGTGGTGTCGTTCGGGGTCGAGACCACCGCCCCCACCGCCGCCGCCGCGGTCGCCGACAACGCCAGGAAGAGCACGGCGCTGGTCGACGCGATCAAGCAGAAGATCGGCGCCCGCGACACGGTGGCGACGACGCAATACTCGCTGTCGCCGGTGTACGAACAGCGCGACCGCGCCAGCCAGGCGCCGCCGAAGATCACCGGCTACATCGCGAGCAATCTGGTGCGGGTCGAGCTGCACGATGTGAAGGCGGTCGGCGCGCTCATCGACGCCGCCACCAGCGCCGGCGCCAACCGCGCCAACGACCTCCAGTTCACGCTCGAGGAGCGCGCCGAGGCGCAGTCGCAGGCGCTGGCGCGCGCCGGCGCCGACGCCAAACGGCAGGCCGCGGCGGCCGCGGCGGCCCTCGGGGTCGCGCTCGGCCGCGTGCTCTCGGCGAGCACGGGCGGCGGCCCGATCATCATGCCGAAGACCTTCGCCCGCGCCGGCATGGTGGCGATGGCCGAGAGCGTGCCGCCGCCGGTCGAGGCCAGCGACGTCGACGTCACCGCCACCCTGCAGGTCACCTACGAGATCGAGTAGCGCCTTCGCGCCACGGGAGAGGACAGGAATGGCTTCGAGGATCCAGCGCGCTGCGGCAGTCAGCGCCAGCATCGCCCTGCTCGGCGGCTGCGCCGCCTGGGAACAGCAGAGTCGCACCACCAAGGGCGCCGTCTACGGCACGGCCGCCGGCGCCGCGGCGGGCTCGGCGATCGGCGCCATCGCCGGCGGCGGCTCGGGCGCCTGGAAGGGGGCGGCGATCGGCGCCGCGGTCGGCGCCGTCGGCGGCGGCCTGATGGGCAACTACATGGACAAGCAGGCCGAGGAGATGCAGAGGGTCGTCGACCAGAACGACCGCCTGCGCAAGGAGCAGGAGACCATCTACCTGTCGCTCGGCAGCGACGTCCTCTTCGATTCCGGCAAGGCGACCCTGCAGCCCGGCGCCCGCAGCAAGCTGCGCGAGCTGGCCGGCATCCTCGACCGCTATCCGCGCACCACCGTCGCCATCACCGGCAACACCGACAGCCGCGGTAGCGACGAGCTCAACGACCGCCTGTCGAAGGAGCGCGCCCAGGCGGTCGCCGACGAGCTGGTCGCCAACGGCGTCAACCCGGCGCGCATCGCCACCTTCGGCGCCGGCGCTTCCAATCCGGTCGCCTCCAACGCGACGCCGGAGGGCCGGCAGCAGAACCGCCGCGTCGACATCGTGGTGCGCCCCGACGAGAGCACGCAGGGCGGGCAGCCCGCCCCGGCGCCGAGCGGCGGCGCGGAGCCGAAGTAGCCGACGGCCTCGTGCTGACGGACGAGCCCGTCACCCGTCAGCACGAGGCCCGATTGCTCAGTCGCACCGCAGGGTCGATCCCAACGCGGCACAGGCCGGCGCGGGCGCGCCGCCGGGATTGAACGTCGCGCTGCCGCACTGGCCGGCGGCGCCCTGCGGCTGGCTGCCGAGGACCACCACCAGCTCGAGGTTCTCGCTGGCGACGCGGAAGTCGTTGCCCTTGCCGCGGACGGTGAACTGGAAGAGACCCGGCGTCCGGCTGCTGCGGTCCTTGAGCATGACCTTGCTGACGCCGCCGGCGAGCCCGCCGTCGCGATCGGAGAACTTCCAGGCGGAGCCGCCGCGCGCCCACCCCGGGGTCGAGGCGCCCGGCGGCACGAAGCGGGTCAGCAGCGGCTGACCGGTGCCGCGGTCGCGCACCTGCAGGCTGAAGCCGTTGACCGATGGATCGATTGCCGGCAGCAGCGACGGTAGCCGCAGCTCGCCCTTGAGGAAGAGCTTCTCGTCGCCGGCGGGCAGCGCGTTGCGGGCGATCTTCAGCTTCACGTTCGCGAGCGCCACGCCGCCGCTGCAGACGAGCTGCGGGCCCACGGTCGGCGTCGGCGTGGCCGTCGGCGCCACGGTCGTGGGCGTGGCGGTCGGCGCCAGCGCGGTGGGCGTGCCGGTGGCGGTCGACGCCGGCGTGCTGGTGATGGTCGCGGTCGCCGTGCCGGTCGGCGTGCCGGTCGCCGTGCGGGTGAACGTCATCGTCGCCGTCGGCGGCACCGCGGTGGGCGTGAAGGTCGGCGTCGCCGTGCCCTCCGGCAGACTCAGCGGATCGGCCGGATCGGAGCCGGCGTCGAGCTCGTCGCGGTCGAAGCGGTTGTCGAGGTCGCGGTCGATGCCGATGCGCTGCCCGGAGCCCGGCGGCACGCAGGTGTACACCTGCTCCTGGCCGGCGCTGCCGGCCAGCGCGCGCAGGGCCGTCTTGTCGATCAGTGGCTCGCTGACGCGGTCGCTGCGGAAGCTGTTGCCGCCGGCGTACACCCAGCCGCGCGCCTCGCCGCCGCTGACGCCCTTCACCACCAGATCGCAATCGCCGGCGTCGTCGCGGCCGATCAGGAGATCGATGCGGGCGATGACGGTCGAATCGGCGACGCTGCTCGGGGTCACCGACACCTGCTGCCCGACCGCCGGCTTCAGGCCGGTGTCGAAGGCGAGGATGAACGCCTCCAGGTTGCGCCGCTTGGTGTTGGCGTTGCTCCCGAAGGTGAAGACGCCCGCCTGGAGGAAGTTGAACACGGTCGGCACGCTGCCGTCGTGCAGGAAGCCGAAGCCGCGCACCTGATTGCCGGCGCTGCCGAACATGCCGACCTTCTGGTAGGCGTTGCGCAGGTGGGCGATCTTGAACTCCTGCGGCTCGCCTTCGAACGACGAGAAGCCGTCGGTGCCGAACGGCAGCGCGTGACAGAGCGCGCAGGTGAGCACGCCGGCGTCGACGACCTGATCGGTGAAGAAGCTCGCGCCGGCGCTCTCCGCGACCGTCGCGACGTCGGTCAGCGCCCGCACCGGATTCGGCGGATAGCGGACGCTGAGGATGAAGTCGGTGAACTCCTGCATCTCGCTCGCCGTCAGCTCGCTGTCGCGGCCGAGCAGGCCCACGAAGGCGGGATTGAACTCCTTGAAGGCGAGATCCTCGTTGAGCGGATCGCCGCCGTTGGTGCCGCCGGTGCGATCGCCGCGCCAGTGCATCGGACCGGCGTCGGCCATGCCGCGCAGGCTCTGCGTCGTCATCGGCCCCTTCATGGGATGGAACGGCCCGCCGCTGCCGATGCGGAAGGGATTGGGATTGGCGACGATGGCGCCGAAGGGATCGCCGAGATCCCACGCCAGGCTGTCGAAATCGCCGAAGATGTGACAACTGGCGCAGGCGCTGTCGCCGTGCCCCGAGGTGTCGTGGGCGTCGTAGAGGAAGCGCCGGCCGAGCTTCGCGGCCGGCGGCGACGGGTCGAAGCGCAGCGGCACGACGGCGGTCTGGGCGCGCGCCGCGTTGCTCGCGTCGCTCACCACCGAGATCGTGTGATCGATGCGGTTCATGACGTAGAGGCGGTCGCGGGCGGCGTCGAGCACGACACCGCTCGGCCCGTTCCCCACCGCCACCTGCTGTTCGCTGACCGTGCCGGCCTCGAGCGCGTTGGTGTCGATGGCGGCGACCTTGCCCGACCCGAAGGCGGCGACGAACAGGGTGAGGCCGTTGGGCGCGAACACCATGTCGGTCGGGAAGGCGAGGCTCTGGTCGCGCTCCGCCTGCGAGCCGGTGGCGACGGCGTAGTCGACGTGCGGGTTCAGGTGCCGCGCCGTCGGCGTGGTGCCGTTGATGATGGTGATGCGGCTCTCCGCGATGTGCCCCTGGACGCCGCCGGCGGCCAGCGGTTCGAAGCGGACGTGGTTCCGCGATTCGAGGTTGCTGACGTAGATCTTCCCGTTGTCGGGGCGCACCGCCATGTTGAAGAGAATCGTGCCGACGCCGACGACGGTGTTGTTGCTCGCCAGCAGCGCCGGCGGATTGGCGGTGGCGTTGATGATGAAGACGTCGCGGTCGGGGAGCGTGAACGGCACCCGCGCCGTCCAGTCGCGGCTGATCTCGTCCTCCCAGCGGCTGTTCGCGGGGTTGAACTTGACGATCAGGCCGGTGTCGGGCGGGTTCGCGGTCGCGCCCGGCGGCGGCGGCGGCAGGCCGCCGTTGTTGGTCACCACGCCCTCGCTGAGCGCGGTGGTGCGGTTGCCGGACTGGAAGGCGGCGGCGTAGACGCGGGTGCCGTCGGGCGACACCGCCAGCGCGCGCGGGGTGTCGCTGAGGCACTGGATGACGGACAGTGGCGTGCCACCGAGCGCCGCGCCGGGCGCGTTGGCGTCGAAGGCCCAGACCAGCGCCCGCGCCGTGCCGGCGGTGGTCAGGTTCGCCGGCACCGTGCCGGGCAGGTTCTGGCCGCGGCGCGCGGTGGTGACGAAGGCGCGGTTGAATCCCGCGCCGGCGAAGACGATGTCGCGCGGCTCGTCGCCGACCAGCAGGGTGCGGGTCACCCGGCTCCGGGTCACGTCGCCGGGATCGACCTCGACGATGCTGACGCTGTCCGAGAGATGGTTCACCACCCACGCCTCGACCCGGCCGCCGGCGTTCACCCGGCTCGCCACGGCGACCGGCTCCAGGCCCACCGCCACCTCGGCGGCGAGCGTCAGGCCACCCGCATCGACGTCGTAGATCTCCAGCCGGTTGTCGGGCGTGTTGACGGCGAACAGGCGGTTGCCGTCGGGCGACAGCGCCAGGGGCCGGACATGCCCGCTCTCGAAGTTCACGAACGAGCCCTGTGCCAATGCCGGCCAGGGCGCCAGCAACACCATGGCGACGGCAAGACGTCCCCCGAACGACAACACGCGCATGCCCCGTACCCCCGACGACCGTGCCTATCCCGCAGCCTCGGCCGAGACAACCCAAATGTTGCCAAGCGGCCGCCGGCGCGATCCGGACGGTCGCCGCGGGCGGCGTCCGAGGGCCTCAGCCGGCCAGGCCGCCGGCGATCGCGTCGCGCGTCAGATCGCGCAGCGAATCGACCGCGGCGCCGGCGATCGCCGGCGGGGGGTCGATCGGCGCGCAGAAGAGGACCTCGATGACGTTCCCCGGCCGCAGCCGCCACCACGGGTGCCGGGCCAGCGCCGCGAAGCTGCCGCGGATCGCCGCCGGCAGCACCGGCAGGCGGTTGCCGACCGCGAAGTGGAACGCCCCCTTCTTGAACGGCTGCAACTCGCCGCTGCGGGTGCGCGTGCCCTCGACGAAGAAGACCACCTGGCCGCGGATGCGGCGCAGCGCCGCCTCGGCGACGCTGCGCATCGCCTCGGCGTGGTTGGCGCGGTCGACGATCACCTGCCCCGCCGGCCGCAGCAGCCAGCCGAAGATCGGCCAGCGCGTCAGCTCGCGCTTGGCGACGAAGCGATACGGCGGCGGCAGGGCGCGGATGAGCGCGAAGATGTCGAACAGGCTGGCGTGGTTGGCGCACACCACGTAGGTGCGCGACCAGTCGATCGGCACCGCCTCGCGCACCCGCAGGCGGATGCCGGTGAGGGCCAGCAGGACGGTGGTCCAGAGGTCCCTGGCCACCCAGCTCGCCAGCGCCGCGTTGGCCTCGAGCATGCGATCGAGGATGTCGGCGCGCCCGGCGCGGGCGCGCAGCAGCCCGTACCAGTAGCGCGGGTAGATGGCGATCAGCAGCGCCGCGCCGACGACGCCGGTCCACAACGCGCAGAGCGCGATGCGCAGCGAATTCGAGGCGACGCGGATCGCGGAGCCCATCGCCTCAGGCGTGCGTCCGTGTGAGCGCCCGATGGCCAGGCGCGGCTGGCGCCGCGGGCGCGCGGCGCCGAACCCGACGGCGCATCCGTGCGATACGCCGGAGGCTCGGCAACGCGGCGATCGCGGACGTCCGGGCGCGCCAGGGCATCATGGCCTCTCCCGCGCGGACGCCTAGGGGTGCAGGCCGACGCCGCGCAGCCCGCTGTCCTCGGGCAGGCCGAGCATGCAGTTCATGTTCTGGATCGCCGAGGAGGCGGCGCCCTTGCCCAGGTTGTCGAGCGCGCCGAAGGCGACCACCCGGCGCCGCCGCTCGTCGACGTCGACGCCGATCTGCACGAAGTTCGATCCCGCCACCGAGGCGACGCTCGGGTAGGGGAGATACTGCCAGCTCGCCTTCGGATCCTTGGCGAAGGCGAGGGTGCGCACGAACGGCTCGTCGCGGTAGAAGTCCTCGTACAACGCCAGCACCTCGTCGCGGCTGACGGCGCGGGTGAGGAAGCCGTGGCAGCCGGCGAGGATGCCGCGCGTGAAGGGACAGTAGTAGGGCGTGAAGTGCACGGTGACCGGCGCGCCGGCGACGCCGCTCAGCTCCTGCTCGATCTCGTAGGTGTGGCGGTGGTCGACGACGTTGTACGCGAAGACGCCGTTGCCGATCTCGCTGTGGTGGGTGGGCGTCACCGGCTCGGCGCCGGCGCCCGAGGTGCCGGAGAGGCCGTCGACGACCACCCGCTCGCGGTCGATCAGCCCCGCCCGCACCAGCGGCGCCAGGGTGAGGATCGCCGTGTAGGCGAAGCAGCCGGGGTTGGCGACCAGCCGGGCGCCGCGGATCGCCGGCCGGTGCAGCTCGGTGGCGCCGTAGGGCGCCTCGCCGACCAGCTCCCAGCAGGTGTGCTCCGCCTTGTAGACGCGCTCGAAGGTGGCGCGGTCCTTGAGCCGGAAGTCCGAGCCGATGTCGACCACCTTGGCGCCGCGCGCCAGCCAGTCGGGCGCCTTCTGCATCGACTCGCGCGCCGGCGTGCAGAGGAAGACGACGTCGGCATCGCCCGCTTCCTCTTCGCGCACGAAGCGCAGATCGGTGCCGACCAGGTTGCGGTGGATCGCCTGCAGCGACCGGTCGCCGCGCGAGGTGACGAAGGCGATGCGCGCCCGCGGATGGCCGAGCAGCAGGCGCAGCAGCTCGCCTCCCGAGTAGCCCGATCCACCGACGATGCCGACCGCGACCGATTGCGTGCTCACGCCGTCTCCTTGTCCACGGCTCCCGCTTAGCGCGCATGCCCGCGCGGCGGAAGAGCCGGCGGCGCCGGCGTTTCCACGACCGCCCGCCCGGTCGCGCCCGCGCGCCGCCGGCGGCCGTTACGGCTGCAATCGCCGCTGGGCGGTGAAGAACCACACGCGCATGGCGGTGCGGGCGAGCAGGAACAGCTCGCCGAGCAGCAGGGTCGCGGTGAGGCCGATGGTCTCGTGCAGCGGCCACGCCAGGCTGCTCGCCTCCGACAGCGCCAGGATGCCGAGGGCGGTGAGCTGCAGCAGCAGCGCCAGGCGCAACGTCGCCTCGCCGTCGCGCAACACGAAGCGCAGCGCCCAGGCGTAGGCGCCGGACGCCGACGAACCGGCGACGGCGGCGCGCAGCCGCGCCTGATCGTGCACGGCGACCAGCACCAGCATGCCGAGCAGCCAGAGCGCCAGCGCCGCCGCCCCGATCGCCTCCCAGACATACGCGCCGGGATGCTCGCGGGTGCTGCGCAGCAGCCCCCAGGTCGGGCCGGCGACGGCGCCGCTCCACGACGCCGCCAGCAGCAGCGCCAGGCCGTAGAGGCGCGCCATCACCGGCGCCAGGGCGAGGCCGCGGGCCCACGGCTCGCCCTCGGCGTCGACGGCGGAGGCGACGATCACGCCGTCGAGCCACCACCACAGCGCCACGTGCGCCACCCCCAGCACCGCCGCGACGACGCCGAGCATGCGCAGCCCTTCGCCGTGGTGGTACCAGAGATCGACCAGCACGTCGGGGTCGAGGTGGTGCGCCAGCGTGCGCGTCGCCAGCGATCCCTCCAGCGCCGTCGCCAGCCAGGCCTGCGCCGCGAGCGCGAAGGCCAGGCCGAACGCGGCGCCGATCAGCCACAGCGCCAGCACCAGCGGCCACCGGCGCAGCATGGCGCGAAAGCCGCCGAGATAGGCGGACCAGGTCACCGGCGTCTCACAGGCCGCTCAGGGTCAGCAGCGCGCCCTGCAGCCACAGGCCCCAGCGACCGCCGAGCCGCCACGGGCCGCGGGTGCCCGGATCGCGCAGGCGCGAGTTGTTCAGGTGGTTGCGGTCGAGCGGCAGCTTGCCGTCGGGGTCGACCACCGCGTAGGTGGCCTGGCGGGTGCTGGTGACGTCGATGCGGTACCAGCGCCCCTGCCCGTCCCACGTCTCGCGCGTCTCGCCGCCGTCGTCGAAGACGACGCGGATGTCGACCGGCACGCGCAGCTCGCCGCGGCGCTCGATCACCACCTCGCTGCGATAGCGCGGCGGCTCGGCGGACGGCACGCCGCCGGGCGACGCGGCCGGCAGCGGCGGCGGCACCTCGCGCACCTCGATGCGGGCGACGGCGTAGTCGAGCGTGCCGGTGTCGTGCAGGAGCTGTTCGAGGACGCCGTCGGCCGCGCCGCCGGTGGCGGCGCTGAAGGCGGCGCGGAAGTCGCGCTCGCCGGGATGCGCGAAGCGGTACTGCCGGGCGTAGGCGCCGAGCGCGGCGAGCACCCGATCCTGACCGCCCAGCAGCCCGCCGAGGGTGCGCAGCACCAGGTTGGTCTTGGCGTAGGTGACGCCGGCGTAGGCCTGGCGATCGAGCATGCGGTAGGACGGGGTGGCGATCGGATCCCACGAGCCCGCGGCGAGGTAGCTGGCGCGGGCCAGCGGCACGGCGTCGACCCGCAGATCGCCGATGTCGACGTAGCTGCCGGGACCGTAGGTCTCGTCCATGATCAGCCCCTCGACGTAGGCGTTGACGCCCTCGTCGAGCCAGGCCTCGTTGACCTCGTCGCTGGCGAGCATGCCGTACCAGTACTGGTGTCCGGTCTCGTGCACGGCGATCGCCTCGGGCAGGCGGACGCCGCTCGGCATCCACCAGGTGGTGCCGACGGTGATCAGCATCGGGTACTCCATGCCCGCGGCGCCGAGCCCGCCGGGGCCGGGGTCGACCACCGTGAGCTGCGGGTACGGAAAGGCGCCGAACCATTCCTGCGAACGGGTGAGCGCGGCATCGACGGCGCCGAGGTAGCGCGGCGCCTGCGCCAGGTGGTGCGGCTGGACGAGGAGGCGCACCGGCACGCCGGCGAGGCGCTCCTCGACGACGCGGAACCGCGGGTCGGCGGCCCAGGCGAAGTCGTGCACCCGCTCGGCGTGGACCTCCAGGGTGCGCGTGCCGTCGCCGTTGTCGCGATCGGCGGTGGTGACGCCGGTGGCGCCGACCACCGCCTCGGCGGGCACCGTCAGGGTCGCGTCGTAGGTCGCGAAGTCGGCGAAGAACTCGCTCGCCGCGTGGTACTGGTGGGCGTGCCAGTCGCCGTCGGCGGCGCGCACCGCGAGCTTCGGATACCACTGGGCGACGAAGAAGAACGGCGCCGCGTGCCCGCTGCGCATGAAGAGCCGCGGCAGCGTGGCGACGAAGTCGCTCTCGAGCTCGATGGTGGCGCCCGGCGGCACCGGCGCCGGCAGGGCGACGCGCGCCAGCGTGCGGTCGTCGGCGTTGCCATCGTCCGGCTGCACGTAGGTCAGGTGGCCGAGCACGTCGTTGCCGTCGACCCGCAGGGTGGCGACGTCGATCCGCCCCCAGCCGTCGGGATGGCGCCGCCACCAGCGCTCCGCCTCGGCGCCCAGCTCGCGCATCAGGGTGGTGCGGTTGCCGGCGAAGGCGTTCAGGTAGAGGTGCAGGTACAGCTCGCTCGCCGGCGTGCGGCTGGGGTTGCGCCAGCGGGCGCGCAGCGAACCGCTGACGGTGCGGGCCTCGGCGTCGAGGCGGGCCTCCAGGCGGTAGGCCAGCGGTGGCGGTGGCGCCGGCGGCGCGGCGCCGGTGGCGCGCGACGCCGCCAGGGCAGCGGCGAGCACGACGGCGCGCGCGACCACCGGCCATTGCCGGGCGGTCGCGCGCGCGGAATCGGGAATCCGGGTCACCCGTCCGTCCGACGGACGGTCGGCACTCCTACTTCTTCTTCTCGTCCTTCGGCTTGCGGAACTGATCGTGGCAGCTCTTGCAGGTCGCGAACATCTTCTTGACCTTTCCCTTGAGGTCCTCGTCGTCCTCGGCGCCGGCCGCGGCGGAGACCTTCTGGGCCTGATCCTCGAGCTGCTTCGCCAGCTTCACGAACTCGTCCCAGTTCTCCCAGATCTTCGGCAGGGCGCGGGAATTGGGATCGGTACTGCCCTTCGGGAAGAGGTCCGGAATCCGGTGCGCGTCCATCGCGATGGTCGTGCCGGCGCGTTGAATGATCGAGGTGTCGAAGCCTTCGGAGCCGACGTTGAAGGCGTTGTTGATGTTCTCCGCCTGGTCGCCGATCTCTTCCATCAGCTCGTGCCGTTCGCGAATCGGCCCCGGCGGCAGCTTGTTGGTGATGTCGTCCGCTCGCACCTCTGCCGACCACGTCGCCAGCATTCCGGTGGCCAGGAAGGCCACCACCCTCGCCGTCCTACGCATCGATCCCTCCTTGTCGACGGTTGCCCGAGCCGGCGGCGCGGGCGCCGGCCCCACCGGCCTCAGTCCCTCACCTGATGCCGCACCGGCGGCACGCTTTTCATGTATTTCGCGAGCGAGCGCAACTCGAATTCGGGCGCGTGCGAGTAGCCGGGACCGCCGCCGTAGCCGTCGACCACCTCGCCCATCATCCCCTGGACATTGTCGGCGTTGGGCAGCATGCCGGTCTGCAGCACCTCGAGGAAGGCGCCCTCGCGCCACTTGCCGAGGCCGGTCTCGCTGTCGGAGGTGATGTTGGGCACCGGCTTGCCGTCCGGGCCGGCGTCGGTGCCCGCCAGGTACATGCCGTCGACGAAGGCGCCGAAGCGGGTGCGCGGCGTGTGGCAGTCGCCGCAGATCGACACGTGCTCGGCCAGGTAGCGGCCGCGCGCTGTGGGATCGGTCGGCGTCTCGGCCGGCGGCGTGATGCGCGGCGCGAACAGCCAGCGCCAGGCGCGATAGGCGAGGCGCGGCAGCGGCAGCGACACCTCGGCGTCGCGGTTCTGCCGCCGCACCGGCGGCAGCGTCCGCAGATAGGCGACCAGCGCCCGCGCGTCGGCGTCGGACATCCCGGCGTACTGGTAGTACGGCATCACCGGCGCCTCGACGCCCTTGCCGCGCGCATAGCCCTCGCGGATGGCGGCGATGATCTCCTCGTCCGTCCAGTCGCCGATCCCGGTCTCGCGGTCCGGGGTGATGTTGGTGCCGTAGAACGTGCCGAACGGCGTCGCGATCTCGCGCCCGCCGCCACCGACCGTGCCGTCGGCCACGTTGTGACAGCCGCACCCGGCGGCCAGCGCGAAGACGGCCTTGCCGCGCTCGACATCGCCGTCGGCGAGCGCCGGCAGCGCCAGCAGCAGCAGCGCGACGTTGCCCAGCACGGCGCGAACGCGCGCGGACCCCACCGCGTCGCGGAGCGCGCCGTGTCGCGGTGGTGGCGATGGGTCAGACATTGAATCGGAAGTGGATGATGTCGCCGTCGGCGACCACGTACTCCTTGCCCTCGAGGCGCAGCTTGCCGGCCTCGCGGCACTTCGCCTCGGAACCGAGGCGGACGAAGTCGTCGTAGGCGACCACCTCGGCGCGGATGAAGCCGCGCTCGATGTCGCTGTGGATCTTGCCGGCGGCGCGCACCGCGGTGGTGCCGCGGCGGATCGGCCAGGCGCGCACCTCGTCCTCGCCGCTGGTGAGGAAGCTGATGAGGTCGAGCAGCCCGTAGGCGGCCTGGATGAAGCGATCGCGCGCCGGTTCGGCGAGGCCGAGGTCGGCGAGGAAGCCGCCGCGGTCGGCGGCGTCCAGGCCGGCGATCTCCATCTCGATCTGGGCGCACATGGCGATGCCGCTCAGGCCGGCGGCCGCGAGCGCGGCGCGCACCGGTTCGGCGAGCGGCGCCGCGGCGTCGCCCTCGGCAACGTTCACCACCACCATGAGCGGCAGGCGCGACAGCAGCCCGAAACCCGACAGGGCGCGCTCCTCGGCGGCCGACAGCTCGACGCGGCGCAGCGGCGTCTCCTGTTCGAGCGCGGCCTTGCAGCGCTCGACCAGCTCGGCCTCCTGCTCCTTGCCCTTCTCCTTGCGCAGCCGCTCGGCGCGCTTCTCCAGGATGGCGAGGTCGGCGAGCACGAGCTCGCTCTGGAAGGCGCCGATGTCGCGCAGCGGATCCGGCGCGTCGGCCAGGGACGGATCGGCGAAGCCGCGCACCACCTGCACCAGGGCGTCGGCGTCGCGCATCTGCACCAGGGTCGCCTGGTCGAGCACGCCGCCGCGCTCGCCGCCCGGAAAGTCGACGAACACCACCTCGGCGTAGGTCGTCTTGCGCGGCGAGAAGATCTCCCGCAGGCGCTCGAGGCGGGCGTCCGGCACCTTGATGGTGCCGAGGTTGGGCTTGCCCGGGTCGCTGTACCCCCCGACCGCGGCGTGCAGACCGGTCAGGGCGTTGAAGACGGTGGTCTTCCCCGCGTGGGGGAAGCCGACGATGCCGACTTTCATCGCCGACGGAGGGTCAGTACACCCACTCGCCCTTGGTGTAGCGGAAGATCTCGGTCACCTCGGTCGCCTCGACGATGGTCGGCTTGGCGGCCAGCGCGGCATCCTGGGAGGAACCGGCCGACTCGTAGAGGTATTCCTTGTAGACGATCGTCGCGACCGGCGTCCCGTTCGAGGAGCGCTCCTTGAGGGTGCAGTCGTAGTCGGCGCTGTAGCCGACGTATTGGCCCTTCACGTTGCCGCCGCTGTTCTGCCATTTGACGCCGCGCTTGTTGTCGCGTTCGCGGGTCTCGAGGAACCCCATCCATTTCTTGCAGAACGCCTTGAGATCGTCGGCGATCTTCTCGTCGGACTCGGTCGGCGCACCCGACGCCGGCTTGGCGGCCGCCTTCTTCGCCCCGGCCGCGTGCGCGGCCGGCACGGCGACGACCAGCACCGCCGCAATCCCCAACACGACTCTCCGCATGTGAATCCTCCCGGCGCCGCCCGCCGCCGGGTGTGCGGCGCAGCGAAACAGCCGCGTCCTACAACGAATCCGCGAAGCGGTAAAGCAAGGTGGGCCGGCGTTCAGTGGTCGTTCGCGCTCCCCGAAGCCCCGCCGTGGGCGGGATGGCCGGGCGGGACGACGAACGGTCGGCTGGCGCGCGACGGCATGATGCCGTGGCGCTGGCGCAGCTCGACCATGCCGACGTTGTGGCCGGTGTAGTGCGGCGGCTGGCGCAGCATCCAGAGGATGCCCTCGGCCGGCACGGCGGTCGGCTCCCAGTCGCCGTGGTCGAGGTCCGGCAGGTTGGCGACGAACCCCTCCGAGGCGACGGGCACGTCGATGCGGAAGGTGTTGACCGCGACGCCGAAGGGCCGCAGTTGCTCGGCGCAGTCGACGCTCATGCGCTCCATCGCCGCCTTCGACATGCCATAGGCCATCAGACCGGAGACCGGGAAGAGCGCCGCCGCCGAGGAGACGTTGATGATCGCGCCCTCGCGCCGCGCCCGCATGCCGTCGGCGACGAGCTGCGTCGCCTGCAGCGCCGCCCGCAGGTTCACCGCCATGATGAGGTCCCAGCGCTTCATCGGCAGCGCCAGATCGCCGGGGAAGGTGACAGCGGCGTTGTTCACCAGGATGTCGATGCGGCCGAAGCGCGCCAGCGTCGCCGCCACCATGCGCTCCACCTGCTCGGGGTCGGCGAGGTTGGTCGGCACCGCCAGCCCGCGCCGGCCGGTCGCCGCGACGGCGCGCACCGTCTCGTCGATCGTCCCCGGCAGCGGCAGCGGCGCGCCGTCGGTGGCGCGCGCGGCGCAGGCGACATCGGCGCCGGCCGCGGCCAACGCGACCGCCACCGCCCGCCCGACGCCGCGGCTGGCTCCGGTCACCAACGCCACTTTTCCTGCGATCTCCATTGCGCCCCCGATCGGCTGCCGGCCGCGGCCGGCAGCGGCGCCCTGCTGTCGCACCTGGCGCCGGCGCCGCGCAAGCGCGCGGCGAGCGCGCCCGGTCGACCGGCGAAGGAAGCGGGACGGCGGAATCGTCAGGCGGCGGCGGGACGGCGCGGCAGGGGCGTCGCCCGCCGCGGCACGTCGCCGGCGAGGACGCGCCGCACCAGCGACGGCAGGCGATCGAGCGCCTCCTTGGCGATGACGCCGGCGATGCCCATCCGGTCGCCGATCTCGTCGACCTCCCGCCAGCGGCTCGAGAGCACGACCACCGGCGTGCGCGGCAGCGCGTCGTGCACGGCCGCGACGACATCGGGGAGACTCAGCATCGGAGAGAGTCCGTCGCACAGCACCAGATCCCAGGCGGACCGCGCCAGCGCTTCGCCGAGCTGCCGCGGCGTCTCGACGCGCACCGGATGCGGGTCGAGGCCGGCGCGCCGCAGCATGCGCATCGCGAGGAACGCGTCGTCGTCGTTGCGATCGATGATCAGCACGTCGAGCCTGTCCGCCATGGCATGCCCTCTGCCGTAGCGTGCACCCACGGCGGCGTCGCCGTCCATTGGGAACATCCCGCGGTGCGCTAAGGGTTTTTCCCTAGGCAGTACGCATGCGTCGCGGCTCCGAGCGGGCGTCCCGAGGGTCGTTTGCCTCACCTCGCGGGGTTGGGCAGTGTCGGGTGATCCGACCAGACCGGAGGTTCCGCCGTGATGTCGCCCGCCCGTCCCGCGCTGCTCGCGCTCGTATCCCTGTGGCTGCTCGCCGCGCCGGCCGCGGCGCGAATCGGCGGCATCGTCGGCTTCTCGGACATCGGCTGCACCGACTGCCACGACGCCCAGGGCGCGCCGACCCCGGGCATCGCCATCATCGGTCCCACGGCCGTCGAACCGGGGGCGCACGTGCCCTACCAGCTCGTGGTGACCAGCATGGGCCCGTCGCAGCTCGGCGCCGGCTTCAACTTCGCCGCCTCGGCCGGCGACGTGGCGGTCGGCGACGACCCGGGCGTGCGGCGGGCCGAGAATCGCGAGCAGGGTCGCTTCGAGCTCACCCATACCGGCCCACGCGAGAACGACGGCAACGGCCAGGCGACGTGGTCGTTCATCTGGATTGCTCCCGATACACCCGGCGACTACGCCCTGTTCGCCGCCGGCAACAGCGTCAACCTGAACAACGAGTCGACCGGCGACGCCTCCAACATCACCGTCCTCATGGTGCGGGTCGGCGCCGACCAGCCGACGCCGACGCCGACCGTCACCCCCCTCCCCGCCGCCTGCGCCGGCGACTGCAACGGCGACGGGACCGTCGCCATCAACGAGCTGATCAGCGGCGTCAACATCGCCCTCGGCTCGGCCGCGGTCGGCACCTGCGCGGCGGTCGACGCCAACGGCGACGGCAGCGTCGCCATCAACGAGCTCATCGCCGCCGTCAGCAAGGCCCTGAGCGGCTGCTGAGCGGCGCCGCCACGCCGGCCGCGCCGCCCCGGGCCGGCGCAGGCGCCCGCCCCGCGCGCCTGCCCCTCGGTGTTCATTCGCGGCCATTTGTGTTCTGTGTGGGCGAATTTTTCCCAGGAGGGGTCCATGAAGGTTGCAGGATCAGTGGCATTGGTGACCGGCGGCGCGTCCGGCCTCGGGCTGGCGACGGTGAAAGAGCTGCTCGCCGGCGGCGGCAAGGTGATGATCGTCGATCGACCGCAGTCGGACGGCGCGACGGTCGCGCGGGAGATCGGCGCCGCGTTCTCGCCCGCCGACGTGACCAGCGAGGGCGAGGTCCAGGCGGCGGTCGACGAGACCCTCAACCACTTCGGCGCCATCCACGTGAACGTCAACTGCGCCGGCACCGGGGCGGCGATGAAGACCACCGGCAAGGCAGGGCCGATGCCGCTCGAGATCTTCGCCAAGGTGATCGAGATCAACCTCATCGGCACGTTCAACGTGCTGCGCCTGTGCGCCACCGCGATGATGAAGAACACGCCGAACGAAGACGGCGAACGCGGCGTGATCATCAACACCGCCTCGGTCGCCGCCTACGACGGCCAGATCGGCCAGGCGGCCTACTCGGCATCGAAGGCCGGCGTCGTCGGCATGACCCTGCCGATCGCCCGCGACCTCGCCTCGATCGGCGTCCGCATCTGCACCATCGCGCCGGGCACGTTCGACACGCCGATGCTGGCGATGCTGCCCGATCCGGCGCGCAACGCGCTGGCGGCGCAGATCCCCTTCCCGTCGCGCCTCGGCAAGCCGCCGGAATTCGCCGCCCTCGCCCGTCACATCGTCGAGAACGCGATGCTGAACGGCGAGTCGATCCGCCTCGACGGCGCGCTGCGGATGCCGCCGAAGTAGTGGCCGACGCGCGGGAGGGCCGGCGCGCCGGCCCTCCCGCGCAGCCGCGCATGGCCCGTCCCACCGCCGACGACGCCCCGCACGGCGGCCTGACGCCGCCGCGGGCGTTCGCGCTCCGCTTCTTCCTCTTCCTGGCGGCGGCGAGCGTGCTCTCGTGGGCGGTGACCCTGCCGGAGCGGCTCGGGCCGGCGCAGCGCGGGCTGGCGACCGCCGCCGCCTGGCTGGCCGGGCTCACCGGCGGCCGCGCGTCCGTCAACGCCGACGAGATCTCGGTCGGCGCGCTGCTGGTGCACATCAACTTCGAGTGCACCGGCGTGTACGTGCTGCTGATCCTCTTCGTCTTCCTGCTCGCCTATCCGGCCAGATGGCGCCAACGCCTGCTCGGCGCCGCCATCGGCCTGGTCGCGCTGCAGATCCTCAACGTCCTGCGCATCGCCTTCCTGGTGCGCGTCGCCGAGCTGCGGCCGGGGCTCTTCGACTCCATGCACGAGTACGTCTGGCAGGGCCTCTTCCTGGTGCTCACCGTCGCCTATGCGATGACCTGGGTCGAGCATTCGCAATGATCGGCCGCGCCGGCTTCGTCGCCCGCTTCCTGCTGGTCTTCGCCGTGCTGGTCGCGCTCGGCTGGCTCACGGCGGCGCCGCGCGCCTACGCGACGGCGCTGCGCGTCGCCGCCGCGCTCGCCTGTCCGCTGCTCAACGGCTGGACGCTCGAGGACCGCACCGTCAGCGGCGGCCGGCAGGAGATCCATTTCCGCCGCGGCAACGACCAACTCCGACTCGCGCTCGGCCTCGACCAACTGGCGCTCGGCCTGCTGCCGCTGTTGGCGCTGCTCGGCGCCACGCCCGGTCTCGGCGTCCGCCGCGTCGCCACCAGCGCCGCCATCGGCGGCGCGGCGCTGTTCGCCCTCGACCTGCTGATCCTCGTCTCCTACCCGTGGCTGGTCGGCGCCCCCAGCGCCCTCACCGACATCCTCGGCACCTTCCTCGGCCTGCTCACCTTCGTCGGCGGGCCCGTCATCCTCTGGTTCGTCCTCACCTACGGCCACCTGCGCGACGTCTGGAAGCTCGACCGGCGTCGCGTTGCCCGGTGAGCCCGACGCGCTACGATCGCGCCATGGATCCCACCGAGCGCTCCGCGCTGCTCGACGCCGTCGACCGCTACAACCGCGGCGACTACCTCGTCGCCCAGGAGGCGCTCGAGTCGCTCTTCAACCGCCTGCCCGGCGACGATCAACCGCTGGTGCGCGCGCTGATGACGATGGCGACCGCCATGCACCTGCACTTCCGCCGCGGCGGCGGCCGCGGCGTCCTCAACCTGCTGCGCCAGGCGATGGTGACCCTCGACGAGATCGGCCCCGAGCGCGAGGGCGTCGCCACCGGCGAGCTCTTCGAAGCCGCGCAGGCCTACCTGCAGGAGCTCGAGGGCCGGCGGAAGCCGGGCGCCGGCTTCTTCGACCGCTGGCTGGCACCGAAGATCCGCTATCGCTACTAGGAAGCCGTCGTTCCCCTGCACGCGAAGGAACAGGTGATGCCGGACGCCGCCCGCTATCGAACCCTGGACGCGAACGAGGCGGTGGCCGACGTCGCCTACCGGCTGAGCGAAGTGGCGGCGATCTACCCCATCACCCCGGCCTCGGTGATGGGCGAGCACGTCGACGCCTGGGCGGCGGACGGGCGGCCGAACCTGTGGGGCGGCGTCCCCGAGGTGGTCGAGATGCAGTCCGAGGCCGGCGTCGCCGGCGCGGTGCACGGGGCGCTGCAGGCCGGCGCCCTGGCGACCACCTTCACCGCCTCGCAGGGCCTGCTGCTCATGCTCCCCGATCTCTTCCGGATCGCCGGCGAGCTGACGCCGTTCTGCATGCACGTCGCGGCGCGGGCGCTGGCGACGCACGCGCTGTCGATCTTCGGCGACCACTCCGACGTCATGGCCGCGCGCAGCACCGGCATGGCGCTGCTCTGCTCCGGCTCGGCGCAGGAGGCGCAGGACCTGGCGGCGATCGGGCACGCGGTCACCCTGCCGGCGCGGCTGCCGGTGCTGCACTTCTTCGACGGCTTCCGCACCTCGCACGAGATCACCAAGGTCGCGCCGTTGAGCGACGACGATCTGCGCGCGCTGCTCGACGAGGACGCGATCCAGGCCCACCGCGCCCGGGCGCTCGATCCCGACCGCCCGGTGATCCGCGGCACGGCGCAGAACGCGGACGCCTTCTTCCAATCGCGCGAGGCGAGCGAGCCCTTCTACGCCGCGTTCCCGGCCGCGCTCGAGCGGATGATGCACCGCTTCGCCGCCCGCACCGGCCGCGCCTACCGGCTCTTCGACTACGCCGGTCATCCCGACGCCGAGGCGGTCATCGTCATGATGGGCTCCGGCGCCGAGTGCGCGCACGAGACCGTCGAGCACCTGCAGCGGCGCGGCGAGCGCGTCGGCGTCGTCAAGGTGCGGCTCTTCCGCCCCTTCTCGGCCGCGCACCTGCTGCGCGCGCTGCCGGCCTCGGCGCGCGTCGTCACCGTGCTCGATCGCACCAAGGAGCCGGGCTCCTCGGGCGAGCCCCTGCTGCAGGAGGTGACCTCGGCGCTGGTGGAGGCGGCGGCCGACGGCCGACGCCCCGCCCTGCCCCGCCTGCTCGGCGGCCGCTACGGCCTGGCGTCGAAGGAGCTCACGCCGGCGATGCTGCAGGCGGTGTTCGACAACATGCGCGCCGCGGCGCCGCGGCCCCGCTTCACGATCGGCATCCGCGACGACGTCTCGGGCTCGTCGCTGCCGTTCGACGCCGGCCTCGACATCGAGCCCGACGACGTCTCGCGGGCGCTGTTCTTCGGCCTCGGCTCGGACGGCACGGTGTCGGCGAACAAGGCGAGCATCAAGATCATCGGCGAGGAGACGCCGCTCTTCGCCCAGGGCCACTTCGAGTACGACTCGCGCAAGTCGGGCGCGACCACCGTGTCGCACCTGCGCTTCGGGCCGCGGCCGATCCGCTCGACCTACCGCATCCAGCGCGCCCACTTCGTCGCCATCCACGACCCCGAGTTCCTCGAGCGCCGCGACGTGCTGGCCGCGGCACTGCCCGGCGCCACCGTGCTGCTGAACAGCTCGGCGGCGCGCGCGGCGGTGTGGGACTCGCTGCCGCGCGAGGCCCAGGAGCAGTTGATCGCGAAGGGCTGCCGGCTGTTCGTCATCGACGGCTACGGCGTCGCCGAGCGCGCCGGCCTCGGCCGGCGGGTCAACACCGTGATGCAGATCTGCTTCTTCGCCCTCGCCGGGGTGCTGCCGATCGACGCGGCGAAGGCGCACGTCCGCCGCGCCATCGAGGACACCTGGGGGCGGCGCGGCCCCGAGGTCGTGCGCCGCAACCTGGCGGCGCTCGACGCCGCGCTGGCGGCGCTGACCGAAGTGGAGCTGCCCGCGGCGCCGTCGCACGCCCGCCGCCGCCCGCCCGCGGTCCCGCCGCACGCCCCCGACTTCGTGCAGCGGGTGACCCGCCTGCTGATCGAGGGCCGCGGCGACGAGCTGCCGGTGAGCGCCTTCCCGCCCGACGGCACCTGGCCGACCGGCACCAGTCAGTTCGAGAAGCGCACCCTGGCGCTCGACATCCCGATCTGGCAGCCGGGCCTCTGCGTGCAGTGCAACTTCTGCTCGATGATCTGTCCGCACGCCGCCATCCAGACGCTGGTCTTCGACGAGGCCCAGCTCGCCGGCGCGCCGCCGGGCTTCCGTTCGCTGCCGGAGACGTTCGAGCCGGCGCTCGCCGGCCGGCGCTTCACGGTCCAGGTCGCGCCCGAGGACTGCACCGGCTGCGGCCTCTGCGTCGAGGTGTGCCCGGCCAAGGACAAGCGGCAGCCGCGCCGCAAGGCGCTGGTGCCGGGATCGCTCGCCGAACACCGCGACGAGGAGCGGGCCGCGTTCGCCTTCTTCCGCACCCTGCGCTCGGCGCCGCTCGACGATCTGCCGGTGACCCGCCGCACCGCCGCCTACCGCCCGCCCCTGTTCGAGTTCTCCGGCGCCTGCGCCGGCTGCGGCGAGACGCCGTACATCCGGCTGCTGACCCAGCTCTTCGGCGACCACCTGCTGATCGCCAACGCCACCGGCTGCTCGTCGATCTACGGCGGCAACCTGCCGACGACGCCCTACACGACCAACCGCGACGGCCGCGGCCCGGCGTGGGCGAGCTCGCTCTTCGAGGACAACGCCGAATTCGGCTTCGGCATGCGCCTGGCGCTCGACGTGCGCGCCGAGCGGGCGCGCCGGCTGGTGCAGGCGCTGGCGCCGCGGCTGCCGGCGGCGCTGGTCGCCGATCTGCTCGCCGCCGGCGCCGGCGACGCCTGGCTGGCCGCGCAGCGGGCGCGCGTCGCCGAGCTCGGCGCCCTCCTCGAACGCGACGGCTCGGCCGAGGCGCGCGCCCTCGCCGAGCTCGCCGCGGCGCTGGTGCCGCGCAGCGTCTGGATCGTCGGCGGCGACGGCTGGGCGTACGACATCGGCTACGGCGGGCTCGACCACGTCCTCGCCTCGCACCGCAACGTCAACGTCCTCGTCCTCGACACCGAGGTCTACTCGAATACCGGCGGCCAGCAGTCGAAGGCCACGCCGCTCGGCGCCGCGGCCAAGTTCGCGATCGCCGGCAAGGCGACGCGCAAGAAGGACCTCGGCCTGCTGGCGATGAGCTACGGCCACGTCTACGTCGCCTCGATCGCCATGCAGACCCACAGCGCGCAGGCGATCCAGGCATTCCTCGAGGCGGAGCAGCACCCCGGACCGTCGCTGCTCATCGCCCACAGCCCGTGCATCGCGCACGGCTACGACCTCGCCCACTCGCCGACGCAGCAGAAGCTCGCCATCCAGAGCGGCGCCTGGCCGCTGTATCGCTTCGACCCGCGGCGGGCGGCGCGCGGCGAGGCGCCGCTGGCGCTCGACTCCGCCCCGACCCGGGTCGACATCGGGACCTACATGGCCAACGAGCCGCGCTTCCGCATGGTCGAGCTGCGCTCGCCGGAGCGCTACGCCGCCCTCCTGGAAGCCGCGCGCCAGGCGGTGGCGGAGCGGCGCGCCCTCTACGAACAGCTCGCGCGGATCCACGTGCCGCCGCCGGAGACGCACGATGGCTGATCTCGCCACCCCCTGGCTCGGGCTGTCCCTCCGCAGCCCGCTGGTCGTCGCCGCCTGCCCGCTGTCGCGCGATCCGACCGCCATCGCCGCCGCCGTCGACGCCGGCGCCGGCGCCGTGGTCATGCATTCGCTCTTCGAGGAGCAGCTCATCGACGAGCAGATGGGGGCGCACCGGTTCGTCGATACGCGGCTCGACCTCGACGCCGAGGCGCGCAGCGTGCTGCCCACCGCGAGCATCGTCTCGATGGACGTCGAGCCCTACCTCGGCGAGCTCGAGCGCCTGCGCCGCGCCGTCGACGTGCCGGTGATCGCGTCGCTGAACGGCACCACCCCCGGGGGCTGGACGGCCTACGCCAGCCGCCTCGAGGCCGCCGGCGCCAGCGCCCTCGAGCTCAATCTCTACGACGTCGCGACCTCGCCCGACGAAACCGGCGCCGCCGTCGAACAGCGGCAACTCGAGGTGGTGACCGCGGTGGTCGCGACGGTGACCATCCCGGTGACCGTCAAGCTCAGCGTCTTCTACGCCTCGCTGCCCTCGTTCGTGCGCCGCCTCGAGACGGCGGGCGTGCGCGGCGTCGCCCTCTTCAACCGCTACTATCAACCCGACGTCGACCTCGACGAGCTGGACGTCGACCGCACCCTCGCCCTCTCCACGCCGGCCGAGCTGCCGCTGCGCCTGCACGCCCTGGCGCTGGTGTCGGCGACCGCGTCGCCGCGGCTGTCGCTCGCCTGCACCGGCGGCGTCCATTCCGGCCGCGACGCCGCCAAGGCGGTGCTCTGCGGCGCCCACGTCGTGCAGCTCGCCTCCGCCCTGCTGGCCCACGGCCCGCGGCACGTGGCGCTGATTCGGGACGAGCTCGCCGCCTGGCTCGACGAGAAGGGCTATCGCTCGACCGCCGAGGCGCGGGCCGTCCTCAATCTCAGCTCGGCCCCCGACCCGCACGCCTGGGAGCGGCTCAACTATGCGCGCATGCTCGAGGGCTACCGCAGCGGCGACAGTTGGCGCCGCCTGCCCTGAGTCTCGCCACCACCCCGCGCCGCCGGCGCCCCGCGTCCCCTGCCGACCGATGCGACTGACCGAGAACACGATCCATCCCCCGGGCCTCGCCACCCGGCCGACCGCCACGACCGGCGCCCTGATCGCCGCGGCGGTGATCGCCATGCTGGCGGCGATCTTCCTTCTCGACCGCTCGACGGGCGACGCGCCGGTCCAGCACCTCTACTATCTCCCGATCGCGCTGGCGGCGTTCGTCTTCGGACGGCGCGGCGGCGTCGCCGCCGCGCTGGCGGCGATCGCGCTCTATCACTTCGCCAACGGCTTCCTCTACGACCCGCGGCGCGGCGAAGCCGACATCCTGCAGGTGGCGCTGTTCATCGCCGTCGGCGTGGTGGTGGCGAAGCTGCGCGACGACGCCGAGCGCCTGCGCTACCTGGCCAGCACCGACGATCTCACCGGACTGCACAACCTCCGCTCCTTCGAGGCGCGGCTGGCGCAGGGGCTGCGCCGCGCCCATCAGCGCCGCGCGCCGCTGTCGCTGCTGGTGCTCGATCTCGATCGCCTCAAGTCGATCAACGACCGCCACGGCCATCTCGCCGGCGCCGAGGCGGTGCGCACCGTCGGCGCGATCCTCGCCGCCACCCTGCCGGCGGACGCCGTCGCCTGCCGCTACGGCGGCGACGAATTCGTCGTCGCGCTGCCGGATTGTCCACTCGCCCGCGCCGAGGCCATCGCGCGCGAGCTGGTCGACGCCGTCCACGCCCTCGCGCCGCGGCTCGCCGGGCACGCGCTCCCCGTCGGCACGCTGTCGATCAGCGTCGGGGTCGCCTGCCACGCGACGCCTGGCGAGCCGGCCGTCGCGTTGTCCTCCCCCGAAGCCAACGCCGGCGAGGCCCTCTTCCGCGCCGCCGACGACGCGCTCTACCGGGCCAAGGCCGCCGGCCGCAATCGCATCTGCGCCGCCTGACCCGTGTCGCCGCCCCCTCCGTGGGGGCTGCACTCCCGCGCGACACCTGCCGCGATGGGCTCCGCCCCGGGGTACCACGCTGAACGCGCCCCATTGCGGTGGACACAAAGATGACCAACAATGAGATCATGATCCGGGTCAACATTGCCGAAGTGAAAGCGAATCTCTCTGCTTACATCGAGCGCGTCGAGGCGGGGGAGACGATCGTATTGTGCCGACGGAACGTCCCTGTCGCCGAGATTCGCCCGGTGCCGAAGCCGCCGGAGAAACCGCGGCCGGTCGGCATCGATCGCGGCATGGTCGTGCCCTCCAGCTTCTTCGAGCCGCTTCCGGACGCGCTGCTGGATGCGTTCGAAGGACGCGAGGGATCGAAGTGAAGCTCCTCCTCGACACGTGCACCTTCCTGTGGCTCGCCGCCGATGACCCCCAACTGTCGGCGACGGCGCGCGACGCCTGCCGTGACCCGGCCAACGACGTCTATCTCAGCGCGCTGTCGGCGTGGGAGATCGCGATCAAACATCGCCTCGGCCGCCTGCCCCTGCCGGAGCCGCCGCCGCGCTACGTCGCCAGCCGGCGATCCTGGCTCGGCCTCGAGCCTCTCGACTTCGACGCGGCCGCGGCCACTCACGACGCGCTGCTGCCGCCCCTCCACCGGGATCCGTTCGACCGCGGGCTGGTCTCGCAGGCCATCCTGCTCGGCCTCCGCATCGTCACGCCGGACCCGACGATCGCCCGCTACCCGGCGCCCATCCTCTGGTAGGGCGGGCCATGACGGCGGGCGCTGGCGCGCCGCGCGCGCAGCGCCGCACATCCCTCCCGCGGCGGGCGGCCCCGTCATCCGGCGCCGCCCATCAGTCACGGCGGATGAACGACCGCCGGCCTCGATTCACGGCGCCGCCGGGGCGCAGGGCGCGGGGTGGCCGGAGGAAGCGCAGCGGGCGAGCGGCTGGTCGAAGCGGTCGTGAAAGGTTCCCGTCCAACCCTCGTCGCCGAGCTCCAGGTACAGGTAGCCATGGTCGTGCACCGTGGTCGCGGCGGCGATGGTCGGTCCGTCGCTGCCGACGCGCAGGTTCTCCACCTGCGTCGGCACCTGCGTGGGATCGTCCAGCTCGCCGCCGCCGGTGCCGACCACGAGCACCGGCGGGTGGCTCGTGTCGGCGAAGGCCAGCGACTGAAAGAGGTGTTCGTGGCCGGCGAGCACCAGCGAGACCGCCGCCGGCAGCCGATTCGCGGATGCCTGTTGCAGGGTGTGGTTCAGCACCACCTGGCTGCCGGCGACGTCGCGCAGCACGCTCCACGGCGACTTGTGGCTGACCAACCAGGTCCGCGTCGCCCGCCCGGCGGCGGCGAGCTGCGCCAGGCGCGCGAACTGGTCGCGGTAGGTGGCGATCTGGTCGCCGATCGAAAACTCGCCGCAGGCGTTGGCGCTGTCGATCACCAGCAGGCGCAGCGCCGCGCCGAGGTCGAGCGCGTACGGCGCGGTGAACGTCGGCTGCTCGACCGGGTTGGCGGCGCAGGCGCCCGGCGGCGAGCGGGGATCGAGGTAGCGGAACCAGCCCTTGCCGGCGCGGCTGCACAGCTCGTGGTTGCCGCGCACCATCACCCACGGCGCGGCGGCGAGCAGCGGCGCGGCCGGGGTGAAGAAGTCGTCCCGCCAGGTCGTCCAGGCGTCGCCACAATCGGGGAAGGCGCAGGTGTCCGGGTTGTACGTGCAGCAGGCGTCGTAGGCGACGCAGTTGGTGCCGCGGTAGTTGTAGTCGCCGACGTGGATCACCAGGTCCGGCTGCCGCGCCGCCGCCAGGCGGGCGATGTCGGCGAACGGCCAGTCGCGGACGCAGTCCTGGGCATCGCCGCCGAGGCAGCCGCTGTCGCCGAGCACGACGAGACGCCGCGGGTTGGGCGCCGGCAGGCGCAGCGCCGCCGGCCAGCCGGCGACGCGCGCCCAGCGCGCCGCGGCCGGCGGCTGCCATTCGCAGGTCAGATTCGGAAACGCCGGCGGCGCCGGCAACGCGCGCACCCGCATCGGCACGCCGCGCGGCGTCGGCCGCTGCTCCGGCGCGGCGACCACGGCGGCGCGCGGACAGGTGGCGGCGGTGGTGACGGCGCGCACCGCGGCCCCGTCCGGCGTCAACTCCACCCAGGCGGCGACCACGGTGGCGAGCGCGGCACCGCCGCTCTGGGCGGCGAGCGGCGCGGGCGCGGCAAGCAGCACCAACCACGCCGCGACGCTGGCGAGCCGGTGCGCGCGAGCGGCCGTCACTCGCCCTCCTCCTCGGTCGCCGCCGCGGCATCCTCGTCGGAATCCTGGTCGGCGTCGCCGTCGACCGCCCCGGGCGCCGCCGCGTCGCCCCTCCCCACCGCGCCCGTCGCCAGGTCGCTGGCCGCGAGCTGCGCGAACCAGCCGCCGCTCGCCAGCAGCACCGCCGGCGTCCCGTCCTCCACGACGCGTCCGGCGTCGAGGACGATGACGTGGTCGGCGTCCCTCACCATCGAGTAGCGGTGCGAGATGACCAGCGTCGTGCGCCCGCGGCGCAGGCGCGCCAGGCCGTCCTTGATCTCCAGCTCGGTCGCGTAGTCGAGGTTCGCCGTCGCCTCGTCGAGCACCAGAATCCGCGGCTCGGAGACGAAGGCGCGGGCGATCTGCAGGCGCTGCCGTTCGCCGGCCGAGAGGCCGACGCCGCCCTCGCCCACCTCGGTGTCCAGGCCCGCCGGCAGGCGGTCGAGCGTCCGCTGCAAACCAGCCGCCGCGGCCGCCGCGGCCACCGCGGCCGCGCTGGCCGCGGGCCGCTTGTAGCGGATGTTGTCCGCCAGCGTGCCGCGGAACACCGCGCCATCGGTGGACACGACGCTGATCGCCTGCCGCAGCGCCGCGGGATCGGTGCTGGACAGCGGCACGCCGTCGATCCGGATCTCGCCGCCGTTCAGCTCGTAGAGCCGCAGCAGGAGATCGACCAGCGTCGTCTTGCCGGCGCCCGACGGACCGACCAGCGCCGTCAGCTCGCCGGGCGCGGCGGTGAAGCTCACGCCGCGCAGCACCTCGCGGTCGGCCGTGTATCCGAAGCGCACGTCGCGGAGCTCGATTCGGCCCGGGCCTGGCGCCAGCGTCGCCCCGACCGGCTCGGTGTCGGTGCGGGCGAGCAGGCCGATCGCCCGGGCGAGCGACAGCGTGTGCTCCTGCAGGGTCTTGGCCAGCGAGGTCAGCGAGTCGATCGGGTCGTACAGGCGATCGAGATAGGTGACGAACATCACCACGTCGCCCGGCGTCAGTTGCCGTTCGAACACCCGCCAGCCGCCGTACGCCAGGACCATCGCCTGCCCGAGGCGCTGCAGGACCACCTGGACGAAGAGGTAGCGGTTCGCCAGCCGGTTGCGCTCCAGGTAGGTCTCGTAGGCGTCGCGCGCCACGCCCGAGAGTCGGTCGACCTCGCGCTCCTCGGCGCCGCTCAGCTTGACGGTCTTGATGGCGCTCACGGCGTCGCGGATCCGCGCCGCGACCTCCTCCCAGAGGCGGTAGTACGCCGGCAGGTTGCTCTCCAATCGCCTGGCGGAGCGCAGCGCGACGACGACGTACGCCGGCAGCGTCGCCAGCGCCACCAGGGTGAGCGACGGGCTCTGGGTGAACATGATCGCGAAGGTGCCGATGGTGCGGAACGCCTCGGGCAGGATCTCCTTCGCGAACGACGTCACCAGCGGCGCCACCTGGTCGGACTGATCGATCTGCTGCGCCACCGCGCCGCTGGCGCGACTGCCGAAAAAGCTCAGGCGCAGGCGCAGGACGTGGCGAAACGTCGAGCGGATGAAGTCCTCCTCGATGCGGTTGGCCGCCGTCTCGGCGACGTTGTCGGCCAGCACCTCGAACAGTTGCGCCGCCAGGGCGGTGAGGAAGAGCAGGATCACCGCCCAGAGCAGGGTCTGGAACATCTCCTCGGCGGTACGCGGCGCGACGTAGCCGGGGCGATGCGCCACGCGCTTCGCGTGCCCGTGCGCGGCGACCGGCAGCGGCGCCGCGCCGGCGGCGATGTCCTCGACGCCGTCCTCCTTCTCCGCCCGGTGCACGAACACGCCGGCGACGTCGTTCACCGCGACGCGATAGATCAGCGGCTCCACCAGCTCGGCGGCGGTGCTGAGCGCCGCGAACAGCCCGACCAGCGCCAGGCGCCCCCGGTACGGTCGGGCCAACCGCCCGATCGCGCGCCCGGTGGCGAACCATCGCCGCGCCGCCCCGCCGTCTGGCATCTCCTCGGCCACGGGTCGTGCCCGGCGGCTAGCTCCCCCGGCTCCGCCGTTCGGCCTCGAGGCGGCCGCTGCTGGCCGGAGAGTGGTCGACGAAGCGCATCGCCGCCGCGATGGCGCGGTGCCCGGCGCGCTCGGCGATCAGGCGGTGCATCGCCTGGGCGACGACGCGATAGGCGGGATGCCCTTGCGGCGTCGAGCGCAGCTCGATCAGGTGCATCGCCTCGCGGGCGTTGCACTCGAGATAGAAGCGGACCCGGTGCGCCATCGGCAGGACATAGGCGGCGACATCGGGCAGCCCGGCGGCGGCGATCGCCGCGTGCAGCTCCGCCGCCTCCGCCATCAGCGCCCGCCACGCCGGGGCGGCGCCGATCGCCTCGACGATCTCCGGCAGCACGTAGCCGAGCGCCGGCGTCAGGCGCTGCCACTCGAGCGTGCACAGGCGATGGCGCTGCAGGTCGCGGAAGGCGCCGTAGTCGGCGACGACGTCGAAGCGGTAGACGGCGCGCTCGAAGGCCCGCCCCGGTTTGTGGCGCCGGTTCCGGCGCTCGCCGACGTAGGCGCGCAGCAGCGCGGCGCGCTGCGCCTCGCTCAGGCTGCGCGCCGCCGCCAGGAGCTGCGCATCGGGCAGCGACGTCGCGGCATAGAGCGCCGCCGCCACCACCTTCACCTCGCCGTCGGGATCGAAATCGGTCAGCGTCACCATCTCCGCCGGCGCCGCCGCCGTCTCGCCCAGCAGCTCGCTGGCGAGCGCCGCGGTGGCCTCGCGGGTGTCACGCAGGTAGGCCGTCCACGCCCCGCCGCGATCCGGACGGTCGACGCGGCTGAGGAACGCCGGGATCACCTGCTCGAGCTCGCGCCGGATCGCCTCGGCGCAGGCCCGCGCCTCGGCGAGCGGATGGGCGCGCAGGTGGAGCAGCAGCGACTCGTACCCCTGGCCGCTGCCGAAGATGCCGACGTTGGAGCGGGTGGCCGCCGGCAGCAGGCCGCGCAGCGCGTCGAGCGCCTGGGCGCGCACGGTGGCGGCGTGCGCCGCGGCGCCGACGCCCTCGGGCCGCGGCAGGCGCTGCTCGCAGAGCGCGATCGCCGCCGGCAGCGCGCCGGCATAGGTCTCGAAGCAGCGGTCGAGCAGCGCCACGTAGCGGTCGCGCAGCGGCGAGCCGGCGAGCTCGTCCGGCACGACGTAGCGCCAGCGGCCGTCGGCGCGCTGGGTGTAGGGGATGTAGCGCGTCGACTGCTCGAGGTAGGCCATCAGGCGGCCCCATTCGAGCGCCTTGGTGAGCAGATTCGAGGCGCCCTCGACGGCGAGATGGGCGCCGCCGAGCTGCGCCACCGAGTCGTCGCCGTACTCGGCGAGCACGCGCTGGAAGAGCTGCTCGGAGCGTCGCACGCCGACCGCCGACTCGCCGAGGCCGCCGCCGGCGCGGTCGAGGAACTCGTCGAGGAAGAGGCGGCGCAGCGACTTCGGCGAACGCGAGTAGCGGGCGAACAGGGCCGCCTTCACCACCTCGGGCAGATTGCGCAGCGCGAACACCGGGCCGTCGAGGGTGGTGAAGTACGGCTCCAGCGCCCGTCGCTCGTCGGCGCTGAAACACTCGACGGCCGTCTCCTCAGGCATCGGGGTCGAGCAGGTGGAAGACCAGGCCGGTCTGCAGCTTGGGAAAGAAGTACGTCGACTTCTGCGGCATCACCTGGCCGGCCAGGCAGGCGTCCGCCACCTCGCTCATCCGCGGCCGGCGCAGCAGGAAGGCGGCGCTGACGCCGTCGCGCTCCACCGCCTGCAGCGCCTGACGGTCGTCGTGCGTGTAGAGCAGCTCGCCGTCCTGGCCGGCGCGCCCGCAGTCGATCCCCAGCACGTGCCCGAGCAGGAAGCCGTCGAGCACCGTCACGTCGAGGTGGCGGATGATCGGCTGGATGGCGGGCAGCGCGCGGTCGACGGCGGCGAGATCCCTGAGGCGCAGCACGCCCGTCCTGGTCGGCGTGCGCACGCCGATGCACCCCGGCTCGCGCGCCGCCGCCAGGCGGGCGAGCACGGTCGCGGCGTCGGCCGCCTCGAAGGTGAAGTGCGCCGCCGCCCGCTCCAGCGCCGCCTCGCCGAAGGCGCCGCGCCACAGGCGGTGGGTCGGCAGCACCACCAGGCCCGGATCGTCCATCGAGCAGAGGTACATCAGCATGAAGTTGTGCGGCGCGTCCGGGGCGGTGTCGCCGGCGGCGTGGCGCTGGTCGCGATAGGTGAGCGCGGTTTCGTAGCGATGGTGGCCGTCGGCGATGAACAGCTTGCTGTCGCGCAGCGCCGCGATGATCTGGTCGATGGCGGCGGCGTCGCGCACGCGCCAGACGCGATGCCGCTGGCCGCCCTCCTCGACGTCGATCCAGGGCGCGGTCGACGACGCCAGCGCCCGGGCCGGCGCGGCGGCGGCGGCGCGATTCGGATAGACGCCGAAGATCGGGCTCAGGTTGGCCCGGCAGGCCTGCATCAGCTTCAGGCGGTCCGCCTTGGCGCTGGCGAAGGTGCGCTCGTGCGGCAGGATGTTGCCGTTGCTGAACGGTTGCAGCCGCACCGCGGCGAGCAGGCCGCTGCGCTGGTGCCGGCTGCCGTCGGCGAGCGCGAAGTCCTGCACGTACCAGTAGAGCGCCGGCTCGCGGTCCTGCACCAGCACGCCGCGGGCGCGCCAGTCCTCGAGCGCCGCCGCCGATGCGGCATAGCGATCGGGCGCGGTGTTGAGGATCAGCCGCACCACGTTGAGCGGGCTACGGGCGTACAGTCGCTCGAGCTCGGCGGCGTCGATCACGTCGTAGGGCGGCGCGATCACGTCGGCCAGCGGCCCGGCGACGTTGGCATCGTAGTGCAGGGCGCGAAACGGTCGGAATTCGATCATTGGAACACCTTCGTTCACCGCCGAGACGCCGAGCCGCAGAGCGCTTCCCGTTCCATGGCGAGCGGCTCCGCGCCTCGGCGGTGGAATGTCTTCAGAGTTTGGCCTGCAGCTTGGCGTCCTTCTCCGCCACTTTCGCCGCCATGTCCTGCTTGAACCGATCCAGCTTGGCCGCCAGCTCGGCGTCGCCGACGGCGAGGATCTGGGCCGCCAGGATGCCGGCGTTCTCGGCGCCGCCGACGGCGACGGTGGCCACCGGCATGCCGCTCGGCATCTGCACCGTCGAGAGCAGCGCATCGAGGCCGCGCAGGCTGGTGGCGTCGAGCGGCACGCCGATCACCGGCCGCGTCGTGTGCGCGGCGACGACGCCGGCGAGGTGCGCGGCGGCCCCGGCGCCGGCGATGAACACCGCGATGCCGCGCCGCGGCGCGTCGCTGACGTATTCGGTCACCCGGGCCGGCGTCCGGTGCGCCGACATGACGTGCACCTCGCAGCCGATGCCGAACGCCCGCAGGCGGTCGACGGCGCCCTTCATCACCTCCCAGTCGCTGTCGCTGCCCATCAACACCGCCACGCGTGCCGCTGCTGTCGTCATCGTTCCCGCTCCATGGCGCGATGGCCGATGTCGCGCCGGCAATGCATTCCGTCCCACGTGATCTGATCGACGGCGCGATAGGCCGCCGCCGCCGCCGCGGTGACGTCGCGCCCCAGCGCCGTGACGCCGAGGACGCGGCCGCCGTTGGTCACCACCTCGCCATCGCGCCGCGCCGTGCCGGCGTGGAACACCATGCCGTCGCGCCAGTCGCGCAGCGCCTCGAGCCCGCGGATCGGCTTGCCGCGTTCGTAGTTGCCCGGATAGCCGCCGGCGGCGAGCACGACGCAGACCGCCGGCCGCGGATCCCAGTCCAGCGTCGTGCCGGCGAGCGCCCCGCGCGCGACGGCGTCCATCACCGCCGCCAGGTCGCCGGCGAAGCGCATGAGCAGCGCCTGGCACTCGGGGTCGCCGAAGCGGCAGTTGAACTCCAGCACCTTGGGCCCCTCGGCGGTGATCATCAGGCCGGCGTAGAGCACGCCGGTATACACGATCTTGCGCTCGGCGAGCGCCCGCACCACCGGTTCCATGATCTCGCGCATGATGCGGTCGTGCAGCGCCGGCGTCAGCACCGGCGCCGGCGAGTAGGCGCCCATGCCGCCGGTGTTCGGGCCGGCGTCGCCGTCGAAGGCGCGCTTGTGGTCCTGCGACGACGCCAGCGGCAGCACCGTGGCGCCGTCGGTGAGGGCCATGAAGGACACCTCCTCGCCCGCCAGGAGCTCCTCGATGACCAGGCGGTCGCCAGCCGCGCCGAAGGTGCGCCAGCGCATGATCTCGTCGATCGCCTTCTCGGCCTCGGCGGCCGTCTCGCAGAGCAGCACGCCCTTGCCCGCCGCCAGGCCGTCCGCCTTGACGACGATCGGCGCCCCGACCTCGTGCACGTAGCGCACCGCCTCGTCGGGATCGGTGAAGCTGGAGAAGAAGCCGGTCGGCACCTTGGCGCGCCGCATCAGCTCCTTGGCGAACGTCTTGCTGCCCTCGAGCTGCGCCGCCGCCCGCGTCGGCCCGAACCCGCGCACGCCGGCGTCGCGCAGCGCGTCGATGACGCCCAGGGTCAGCGGCAGCTCGGGCCCGGGGACGACGAGGTCGACCTGGTGCTCGCGCGCGAAGGCGACGATGCCCGGCAGATCGGTGACATCGATCGCCACCGGCTCGGCCAGCTCGTCGATGCCGGCATTGCCCGGCGCGCACCAGATGCGGTCCACCAACGGCGACTGCCGCAGCTTCCACACCAGCGCGTGCTCGCGCCCGCCGCCGCCGAGAACCAGAATCTTCATACCATCCCTGCACACGGAGAAACGGACAGCGGCGCCGGCTCCCTCCGCTGCCTCGCTGCGCCGCGCGACATCCCGTTCAATGCCTGAAGTGCCGCACGCCGGTGAAGACCATCGCCACGCCGAGCCGGTCGGCGGCGGCGATGACCTCGTCGTCGCGGACGCTGCCGCCCGGCTGCACGATCGCCGTCGCGCCGGCCGCCGCGGCCTCCTCGATGCCGTCGGGGAACGGGAAGAACGCGTCGCTGGCGAGCACCGAGCCCTGCAGCGAGATGCCGACCCGCCCGGCCTTGGCGCGCGCCGCGTGCACCGGGTCGACGCGCGAGGTCGCGCCACCCCCCAACGCCAACGTCCGGTCCTTCTGCACGAAGGCGATGGCGTTCGACTTCACGTGCTTCACCACCTTGAGGCCGAAGCGCAGCCCCGCCAGCTCGTCGGCGGTCGGGGCGCGGCGGGTCTTCACCGCCGCCGTCGCCACGTCCTCCATCGCGCGGTCGGTGTCCTGCACCAGCAGGCCGCCGACGACGCTGCGCGTCTCGCGCACCGACGCGTCCATCGCCCGCGGATTCCAGGTCATCAGGCGCCGGTTCTTCTTCTTCCTGAGGAATTCGAGCGCGTCGGGCGCGAACGACGGCGCGATCAGCACCTCGGTGAAGATCTCGTCGACGATCGCGCTGAGCTCGAGCGTCCACTCCTGGTTGGCGATCAGGATGCCGCCGAAGGGCGACTCGGGATCGGTGGCGTACGCCGCCTGGTACGCCGCCGCAACGGTGGCGCCGCTGGCGACGCCGCACGGCGTGTTGTGCTTGAGGATGGCGACGGTCGGCGGCGCGTCGAGGAACTCGCGCATCAGCCACAGCGCCGCGTTGGTGTCCATGATGTTGTTGTACGACAGCTCCTTGCCGTGGAGCTGCTGGACGACGGCGAAGAAGTCGCCGTACAGCGCCGCCTTCTGGTGCGGGTTCTCGCCGTAGCGCAGGTCCTGCGCCTTGCGCAGCGCGAGGTGGATGGTCTCGCCGAACGGCGCCTCCGGGGTCGCGTCGCGGGCGCCGAGCCAGTCGGCGATGGCGCCGTCGTAGCGCGCCGTGGTCTGGAAGGCGCGCCGCGCCAGGCGGGCGCGCGTCGCGTCCGAGAGCGCGCCGCCGGCGGCGCGCAACTCCTCGAGCACCGGCCCGTAGTCGGCGGGATCGGTGACGACCCCGACGTCGTGGTGGTTCTTCGCCGCCGAGCGGATCATCGACGGGCCGCCGATGTCGATGTTCTCGATCGCCTCCTCGAGCGTGCAGCCGGGCTTCGCGACCGTCGCTTCGAACGGATAGAGATTCACCACCACGAGGTCGATCGGGCGGATGCCGTTCTCGGCCATCTGCTGGCGGTGCGACGGGTCGTCGCGGCGCGCGAGCAGGCCGCCGTGGATCTTGGGGTGCAGCGTCTTCACCCGCCCGTCGAGGATCTCGGGCGAGCCGGTGAAGGCGCTCACCTGCACCACCGGGATGCCGGCGTCGGCCAGCGCCTTGGCGGTGCCGCCGGTGGAGAGAATCTCGACCCCGAGCGCGTGCAGGCCCTTGGCGAAATCGAGCAGGCCGGTCTTGTCGCTGACGCTCACCAGGGCCCGTTCGATCCTGCCCATGCTCGCCTCCTCATCCCCACGGGTGCTGCGAAACGCTGGTGGTGTGGTGGTGCTTCGATCGAAGATGTTGTGGTCGGACGCCTACCAAAGGCCCCCCATGTTGTAAAGAAACCGTCCGGCGACTACTCATCGCCCATGCGCGTCACGGTGAACGGCGACGCGCGCGAGCTGGCCGACGGCGCCACCGTCGAGCAGTTGGTGCGCGAGCTGGGCCTCGGCGCGCGCCGCATCGCGGTCGAGATCAACCTCGACGTCGTGCCGCGCGCCGAGCTGGCGCAGCGCCGGCTGCGCGACGGCGACGTGGTCGAGATCGTGCAATTCATCGGTGGAGGGTGAGCCCCATGACGGCGGCAGCGGACCTGTTCGAGCTGGGCGGCAAGACGTACCGCTCGCGCCTCATCGTCGGCACCGGGAAGTATCGGGACTTCGCCCAGACGCGCGCCGCGATCGACGCCGCCGGCGCCGAGATCGTCACCGTCGCCGTGCGGCGCGTGAACATCACCGATCCCACGCAGGAGAACCTGCTCGACGCGCTCGACCTCTCGCGCATCACCATCCTGCCCAACACCGCCGGCTGCTACACCGCCGCCGACGCCATCCGCACCGCCCGCCTGGCGCGCGAGGCGGGGGTCGGCTCGCTCGTGAAGGTCGAGGTGATCGGCGACGAGCGCACCCTCTTCCCCGACGTGCCGGCGACCATCGAGGCGGCGCGCGTGCTGGTGCAGGAGGGCTTCACGGTGCTGCCCTACATCACCGACGATCCGGTCGCCTGCAGACGCCTCGAGGAGATCGGCTGCGCCGCGGTGATGCCGCTGGCGGCGCCGATCGGCTCCGGGCTCGGCATCCGCAATCCGTACAACCTGCGCATCATCCTCGAGCAGAGCCGGGTGCCGGTGATCGTCGACGCCGGCGTCGGCACGGCGTCGGACGTCGCCCTGGCGATGGAGCTCGGCTGCCATGCCGTGCTCCTCAACACCGCCATCGCCGGCGCGCAGGACCCGATCCTGATGGCGGAGGCGATGCGCCTCGGCGTCGAGGCCGGGCGCAAGGCCTTCCTCGCCGGGCGCATCCCGCGCAAGCTGTACGCGACGGCGTCGAGCCCAGTGGACGGACTGATCCACGAAGAACGCCCATGAGCGCGGCGCGAGGCGGCGGCGGCGCGGCGACGCCGCCCCGTCGGGCGGCGTCGTGCACCTCGACGTTCCGCGCGCTCCCGCGATGAGCGATCCGCGCCGCTGGGGCCTGTATCTGGTCACCGATCGGATGCAGACCCGTGGCCGCCCGCTGCTCGACGTGGTGACGGCGGCGCTGCGCGGCTGCGTCGGGGCGGTGCAGGTGCGCGAGCGCGACCTCGCGACGCGGCCGCTGCTGGCGCTCGCCACCGCGCTGCGCGGCGCGACCCGCGCCGCCGGCGCGGCGCTGCTGATCAACGATCGCGTCGACGTCGCGCTCGCCTGCGACGCCGACGGCGTCCACCTGCCCGGGCACTCGTTCGCCGTCGCCGAGGCGCGGGCGCTGCTCGGGCCGCGGCGGCTGATCGGCGTCTCGACCCATCATCCCGACGAGATCGCCGCGGCGGCCGCCGCCGGCGCCGACTTCGCGGTGTTCGGCCCGATCTTCGCCACGCCGTCGAAGGCGGCCTTCGGGCCGCCGCTCGGGCTCGCCGCGCTCGCCGCCGCCCGCGGCGCCGCGCCCGCCCTGCCCCTGCTCGCCATCGGCGGGGTCGACGCCACCAACGCGGCCGCGGTCCGCGCCGCCGGCGCCGACGGCATCGCCGTCATCCGCGCACTGCTTGCCGCCGACGATCCGGCGGCCGCCGCCGCGGCATTGCGCGCGGCTGCCGATCCACGGCCGGCTCGCTGACGCGCGCGCCGCCGACGGCAGGCGCCTGATCAGCGCGCCCCGCTGCCGCGGCGGAGAATCGCGACTTTGAGCAGGTCGAGCAGCACCAGATAGACCAGGACCGTCGCCAAGAGGGCAGCGACGACTTCCAGCGGCAGGGGCGCCATGAGCACGCCGCGGATCGCCAGAAGGCTGACGATGACGATGTCGGCCACCGAGCTGATCACCATCCACCGGCTCGGACGCGACTGCCACAGGTGACCGCGCTCGCGGATGAGATAGACGGTGCCCTGACCGGTGAAGACCAGCGTCAGGAAGACCAGCGTGTGCAGGTGCGGCAGCGAGAGATGCAGCGCGTCGCGGCCGACGAAGAACACCGCCAGCGAGAGGAGCAGAATGAAGCTGGCGAGGATCAGCCCGTTCTCCATCAGGGGGCGGATGCGCCAGCGATCCGGGCGGCGCGAGAACGACACGTGATCGGTGGCGATCGACATCGTCACGAAGTCGTTGGTGAAGAGGAGCAGCAGCACGAGCAGCGGGGTGATGATGAAGGTCCCGGTCGCGATCACGCCGAGAGTCAGGAAGAAGGCGATCTCGACCGTCTTGATGATCTTGTTCAGGGTGTACGTCAGCATGCGCTGATAGATGCGACGGCTGGTCTCGATCGCCGCCAGCATGTCCGTGAGGCCGGGGGTGGTGAGCACGAGGCTGGCCGACGCCTTGGCGACGTCCGTGGCGTTGGCCACCGCGATGCCCACCTCGGACTGCGTCAGGGCTGGCGCGTCGTTGACGCCGTCTCCGGTCATGCCGACGATGTGGCCGGCCTCCTGCAGGGCGCGCACCAGATTGAACTTGTCCTCCGGGAGGACTTCGGCGAAGACGCCGTAGGCCGTCGCGCCGGCGCCGCCGCGGCGCAGATCCTGCGCCGAGCACGCGGGTCCGTCGATGCCCACCTGGGCGGCGACCGTTCGCGCCGTGGCCAGGCTGTCACCGGTGACGAGCAGGACGCGCACGCCCATGTCGGCGAGCCCCGCGATCAGCGCGCGGGAATCGCCGCGGGGGGGATCGTGCAGCGCCACCAGGCCAACCAACTGGAGCCGGTCCCGCGATCCCGTCGCGACGGCCAGCACACGGTAGCCCTCGGCCCCCAAGCGCTGCACGTCGCCCTCCACGTCCGGCGGGTCGGCGAGTCGCGCCAGGACCGCCCGCGGCGCGCCCTTGAGGGTATGCACCGCGTGGCCGTCCGACTCGATGACCGTCTCGGCGATCTTGGTCGCGGGGTCGAAGGGAACGACGGCTTGCCGGCGCCCCATCGCCGTGGCGACGCCGCGTTCCCGGGCCTGCGAGAGGATGGCGAGATCGATCGGGTCCTGCGTCGCCTCGTCGCTCGCCTGGGCCGCGAAACGGAGCACATCCAGCTCGCTGAACGGCGCCCGCGGCCGGACGGCCGCGACGCGCAGGCGGTTCTCGGTGATGGTGCCGGTCTTGTCGCTGCAGAGCACGTCCATCGCCGCCGCCTCCTCGATCGCCGAGAGGCGGGTCACCAGCACCCCGCGCCGCGCCAGCTCCACCCCGCCGAGCGCGGTCGCCAGCGTGAAGGTGGCGGGCAGCGCCACCGGAACCGAGGCGACGAGCAGGATCAGGGCGAACGGCAGCGTCTCCGAATACGGCAGTCCGGCGAAGACCGCATACCCGAGCAGGGCGGCGATGAGCACCACGTCCATGGCGACGAGATACGTCACGATGCTGACGATGAGGCTCTGGAGATGACTGGCCGTTCTGGCCGACTGCACCAGCTCCGCGGTGCGGCCGAAGAACGTGCGCTGGCCGGTGGCGGTCACCTCGCCGCTCGCCTCGCCGCGTTTGACCTGCGCGCCGGCATAGGCGGTCGCGCCGCCCCGCAGATCGACCGGCAGCGACTCGCCGGTCAGCGCCGACTGGTCGACCAACACCTGCCCGTCGACCAACCCGACGTCGGCGGGAACGATGTCGCCCATCCGCAGGTGGACGACGTCGCCTGGCACGATCGTCTCGGCCGGCACCAACGACCACTGACCGTCGCGCAGCGCCCGCACCTGCACGACCAGACGCTGCCGCAGCAGCGCCACCGCGCTGCGGGCGCGGCGTTCCTGAATGCCGCTCATCACGGCGTTGAACACCAGGAGGACGGCGACGATCGCCGCTTCCAGGCGCCTGCCGAGGGCGAGCTCGAGCGCGACGGTCGCTTCGAGCATCCAGGGCACGGGCCCCCAGAGCTTCGCCGCCAGTGAGAGCAGTAGATGGCGCCGCTGCTCGGGGACCGCGTTCGGCCCCACCGCGGCGAGCCGACGAGCCGCCTCGTCGCTGGTGAGCCCGCGCGGCTCCGCTACCACGTCACGGCTCCGCGACGCCGCGCCGGCCGCCGGCGTTCACGGCTCGGCGGTCGGGGGCGGCGGCGCCGCACCGGGAGTGAGCCGCCGGTGCGGCCGGCTGGCGAGCGCCGCCGCGCACGCGGGCGAAAGCTGATCCGCGTGCCCCAGCAGGCACTGGCCGATGCGGCCCTGCCCCGCCGCCACGTCCTTGCAGAGCCTGGCGATGTCGGCCTCACAGTCGCGCCGCAGCGCGCCACCCATCGACCGGCCGCCAGCGGCCGGCCCGCCGCCGCGCCCCATGCTGCTGATCGCGTCCTGGCAGGCCGGGGACAGCTCGGAGCCGTGCTGGCGCAGGCACTGCATCATCCTCCCGCCGCCCGGCCGGGCGCTGGCGCAGAAGCGCTGCAGGTCCGCGTCGCAGGCCGCCGGCGGACCCTGGGCAGCGGCGGCGGACATCCACCACAACGTCGTCACCACGATTGCGCCAGCGAGTCGCATGACCCCTCCGCTTCGACGATGATCCACTCATTCCATAGCCCGCCGCGGCGACAGCTCAAGTGCTGAGGCGCGGCAGGCGAAGGATTCCGTCCCCGACGGGCGAGGCGGATCCTCGAGCGGCGAGACGCCCGGCCCACCGTGGCGGCGGAGCCAGGCGCGGCGTATCGAAGCACTCGTCGCGACGTGGCCGACCCGGTTCGACGCGGGCGGCCCTACGGCTCGATGATGTGCTCGCGGATGGCGTAGCGCACCAGCTCGCTCAGCGAGCGCAGATTGAGCTTGCGCATGATGTTGTAGCGATGGGTCTCGCAGGTATTGACGCTGATCCCCAGTGCCGCGGCGATCTCCTTGTTCGTGCGGCCCTCCGCGAGGAGGAGCACGATCTCTCGCTCGCGCGCGGTCAAGCGGTCCCGCCGCGTGTTGCCGCTGCCGGCGTGGTCCGGGTTCAGGAACCCGTCCAGGACGAGGGAGGTGGCCGTCGCCGTCAGGTACGGCTGATGTCGGCTCAGGTTCGCGACCGCGTTGCCGAGGACCTCCGCGGCGTCCGTCTTCAGGACGAAGCCGCGCGCCCCCGCCGCCAGGGCTTCGCGCGCCAGTGCCTCCGAGTCGTGCATGGTGAGGATCAGGACCTCGGTGGCGGGCAGCATCCTGCGGATGAGTCGGGCCGCGTCCAACCCATTGAGCTCCGGCATCGCGATGTCGAGCACGACGACGTCCGGTCGCAGCGCCTTCGCTTTCGCGACCGCCTCGCGGCCGGTAGCGGCCTCGCCGCAGATGGTGCAGCTCGGCTGCGCCTCGAGCACCCGTCGCAGCCCCTCACGGACCACCCCGTGATCGTCGGCGATCAGAATCCGCGTCGTGCGCGTCATGCGCGCTCATCGCCGGCGGACGGCAGGACGGCGGTGATCCGCGTCCCGCGTTCGCTCGACGCAATCTCCAGTCGGCCGCCCAGGTGACGCAGGCGCTCGCGCATGCCGGCGATGCCGACGCCGACGCGGCCCTGCGCGGCGGGAGGCGCGTCGGAGGGCGCGCCCAAGCCGCGGCCCGCATCGCGAACCTCCAGTCGGACCTCCGCGGCCGTGCGCAGCAGGCGGATCGACACCGTCGGGCTGCCGGAGTGGCGGTGCGCGTTGCTCAGGGCCTCCTGCAGGACCCGGAACAGGGTGAGCTCGCTCGCGCGACTCGAGCGCCCGAGGTCGGATGCGATCTCCAGATCGGCGCGGAGGCCGCTCCGGCGCGCGAATCCGTCGACGTATTCGCGCACGGCACCCGCCAGACCGAGCTCGTCGAGCAGTGGCGGATGGAGCAGGTAGGTGACCGTGCGCAGCTCGTTGGAACACTGCTCGGCGAGCGCCCAACAGTCGGCGAGGATGTCCGGCGCGTCGCCGCCGAGCGCGGCGATGGGCGTCCCCAGGCGCTTCAATTTGAGCAGAAGCGCGGCGAGATTCTGCGCCGTCGTGTCGTGCAACTCGCGCGCGATTCGGCGCCGCTCCTCGTCTTGCGAGCGAAGCAACTGCGCGGAGAGGTGGCGCAGCGAGGCCTCCGCCCGCTTGAGCGCCGTCGTGTTGATTCCCAGTCCGATACAGGTGCCGTCGGACAGCCAGACATTCGCCCATGTCGTCTCGATCGGCTCCCCGTTCTTGGTGTGCGTGTGGAAGTCCTCCCACTCGCCGCTGCCGGCCATGGCAAAGGCCATCACCTCCCGGCGCACGTCGGGATCGGGGTACATCTCGCGAAGGATGTCGCGGCTGGTCGCTTCCTCCAACGACCACCCGAGCACGCGCTGCCACTCGCGGTTGACCCACCGCGTGCGGCCGCGATCGTCGATGAAGGCGATCATGACCGGAATGTGGTCGACGATGGTTTGCAGGATCTCGGCCTGACCCCGCTCGCGACCGGGCACAGGACGCGGCGCGGGCGGGCTCGCGGCCGCCGCCGTGCCCCCCGCGGCCCACCCGGCCCACGCGAACAGGGGCTGCGGCAGCAGTGACCGACGGCCGAGCCACCAGGCGGCCGAGAGCAGCGCGGCGGACGCGGCCACCGCGATCAGCAGGCGACGCCGAGCCCGGTCCACCTCCGCAAACACAAGGCGCCTCGGCATGCCGACCGTGGTCACGACGTCCTTCCGCCCCGCCGCGTTCGCGGCGGCCGCAAAGGCATAGACCGCAGGCGCCGGTCTCGAGCCGCCCTCGATGAGCCCATGGTCGCGGGTCCGCACCGCCTGCAACAGCGCCGCATCCGGCACCACGTCTCCCACCCGCCAATCCGGGGAGACGGGATCCCGCGCGACGATGATGCCGCCGGCGTCGGTGACGGTCAGGGTGGACCCGGGAATCCTGTTTCGCGCACGATGCAGGAAGCGCGCCTGCCCACCCACGGGGGCGGGACCGCCGGCCTCCGGCGGCACAGACATGCCTTGGCGCAGCTCCTCCTCGCCTCCGGCGATCGCGCGCGCGAGCTGCATCAGGCGTTGCTCGCGCACCCGAACCTCGCGCTGCCGATCGGCCCCCGCCGCCCAGACGATGAGAGCCCCAGCCGCAACGACCACCGGCAGGACCCGAGCCAGCAAACGTGCCCGCGATGGGAAGCGCGACGACCAGACCAGCATATCGAAGACTCGTTTTGTATCAGGTAGTTGACCGGGATCTACCCACCCCTGCGGCAGCGGGCAATATGCGGTTCGCTCACGCCTCCCCAGGCAGCTCGTGCCCCGATTGGAAGCCGCGCGGCATCGCCGCTCGCTGCCCGATTGATCCCGTCCCGACGGCCGATCGGCCCCTTCACCTAGGTACTCGTGGGGATCGATTATACGGCACTTTCCCTAGCGCCGGATTCGTCATGAGCGTGCGATGTAGCGCAGCAGGCTCTTTCGAAATGGGCGCAGAAATGGCAGCCATCGAACCCGACCAGATGGGCACGTGTCGCGTCACCTCGACGCCCCCTCTTCGCGCGCACCGTGCGAACGGGTTGGTGGCGTAGAGCACGCGCGATGAACGCGCCCTCTCGGCAGGAACCGTCCGTCCCTTCCCTGCTGAGCGTCCCGCCGACCGAAGGTCCGCTGGTTCCCACGACCCGATTCGTCCATGCCGCTGCCGCGCTCGGCATGGTCGCCAGTGCCGCGCTGCTGGCCGAGTGGCTGTTGCGGAACCCGAATGGTCCTGGGCCGGCGGGCCTGACGAATCCGGCGGCGGATACCGCCCTGGCCGTGGGCGTCGCCGGCCTGTCGCTGTGGCTTCTGTGCCGCGACCCGCCCGCGCTCGTCGGCCGGATCGCCGCGGGGATGGTCGCGATCCTGGGGATGGTGACCCTGGCCAGATATCTGATCGCGCACGACATCGCGCTCGACTGGCTGCTCCACCGCGCATGGCTCGTCGCGCCCGATACGATCGACGACCGGATGGCCCTGGAGACGGCGTTGGCTTCCGCGCTACTGGGGCTCGGCCTGTTGCTGCTCGACCGGCCACGGGGCGGTGTGTTCGGACAGATCGCTTCGGTGTTCGCGCTCCTCGTGGCGCTGCTCGGCGTCGTCAGCGGCATCCTGCACGCCGAAACGCTGCGACGCCTCGGGCAATCGCCGGCGGTCACCCTGACCGCCGCCGCGACCGTCTTCCTGATGGCCGCCGGAGCGCTCGCCGCTCGGCCGTACGGCCCCGTCATCGCCCCCCTGCTGCGGGACAACGCCGCGGGAAGTCTGGCGCGCCGGCTGCTCGTCTCCGCGGTGACGGTGCCGATCCTGCTGGGCTGGATCCACATGGCGGCGGAGCGGGCGGGCGTCTTCGGCGCCGAGTACGGGCTCGCCCTGCTCGTCACCTCCAGTGTGGTCACGTTCGTGGCGCTGATCCGGTGGACGACCGCACTGGCGCAGGGGTCGGAAGCGCAGCGCTCGCGAGCGGAAGCGGCGTTGCGCGAGAGCGAGAGTCGTTTCCGCGGCATGTTCGAGCAGGCGGCCATCGGGTTCGCGCTGAAGGGGCTGGATGGACGGTGGCTGCGGGTGAACCCGAAGCTCTGCAAGATCCTGGGCTATTCTCGTGAGGAGCTGCTGGCCCGGAGGTTTCGGGATCACGCCCATCCCGACGACATCCACACCGACCTGGACCTCGTCGGCCCGGTCCTCTCCGGCGCGATGCGGACGTACGCGCTGGAGCGCCGTCTGATGCGCAAGGACGGGCGCACGGTGTGGGTGAGACTGACGGTTTCGGCGGCGCGGGACGACGCCGACGCGCCCCGCTACCTCATCGTCGCGATCGAGGACATCAGCGAGCGCAGGCACGCGGCCGAGCAGTTGCGCCAGCACGCGCTCCGTCTGGAGACGCTCTGCGCCATCGACCGGGCGATCCTCGAGCAAGCGGCGCCGGACGAGGTGGCGCGGGCACAGGTCGTCCACATCGCCGCGCTGGTGCCCTGCGACCTGGCGCAGATCATTCTGTGCGATGCGCACACCGGGCGGCGCCTGACCCATGCGACGGGATCCGACGCCGTCGACGTCTCCGAGCTCACCGCCGAGGAGGTGTCATCGATCGAGGCCTTGGCGCCGCACCCCGCCCTGGCGGTCGAGGACCTGAACGACCGCGCTGACCATCCGCCGTTCCTGCAGCACCTCCGGCGCGCCGGCATGCGCAGCGCCTCGGTCGACCGGCTGGGCGCGGGCGAGCACCTCCTCGGCATCATGACGGTCTGCGCCGCGGCGCCGGCGGCATTCACGGCGGAACATCGAACGGTGCTGCGCGAGGTCGCGAACCAACTGTCCATCGCGATCGAGCAGGCCCATCTCCGAACCGAGCTGCAGCAGCACGCCGCGGACCTGGAACAGCGGGTGGCGGAACGCACGGCGCAGTTGCAGGCCGTCAACCAGGAGCTGGAATCGTTCAGCTACTCCGTGTCGCACGACCTGCGCGCCCCTTTGCGCCGCATCGACGGCTTCAGCCAGGCGCTGCTGGAGGACGCGCCGGCGGCGCTGGACGAGCCGATGCGCCACTATCTCGAGCGGATCCGGTCCGGCACCAAAGAGATGACGGAACTGATCGAGGCCCTCCTCGGCCTGGCGCAGGTGACCCGCAGCGAGATGCGCCGGGAGCCCGTCGACCTGGGTGCGGTGGCGCGGGACGTCATCGAAGAGCTTCGACGCGCCCACCCCGATCGCCAGGTCGACGTCGTCTGCACGCCGTCGCTCCTCGTGCAGGGCGATGCGCGGCTGCTGCGCGTGCTGTTGAGCAATCTGATTGGCAATGCCTGGAAGTACACCGGCAGGCGCGAGCGCGCGCACATCGAGCTCGGCGTCCTCGAACGCCAGGGGACGCGCGTCATCTTCGTTCGCGACGACGGCGCCGGGTTCGACATGCAGGACGCCGGCAAGCTCTTCGGAGCATTCCAACGCCTGCACAGCGCGGCCGAGTTCGACGGCACGGGCATCGGCCTCGCCACCGCGCAGCGCATCGTGCGCCGCCACGGTGGAACCATCTGGGCCGAAGGGGCGCCGGAACAGGGCGCCACCGTGTACTTCACGCTCGACGACGAGCTCGGCCGCCCGCGGGCGCCGCGTTCGGCCGGTCGCGCTCGCATGCGATGACACGGCGGCACCGCGAGCCCCGGATCACGGAGCAGCCGCGGGCCGGCGCCGGCGCGCGCCGTGCCTCGCCGACCACGGCGCTCGTCCGCGCCCGGGAAGCCGGCGACGCGGTCGACGGTCGGTCAGTTCGCTGGTGACTCGAGCGCGCCGGCGGCGAGCAGGGCGCGGGCGACCAGCGCGTGGCCGGCCGGCGTCCAATGCTCGTCGCCGGGGAACAGCACCGGCTCGCGCGCTCCCGACAGCACCGGCGTCAGGTCGACCCAGGCGGCTCCTCCGTCCAGCGCCGCCCGCTCCGCCACGGCGTGCGCCGCCCGCACGACCGGCGGCAGCGCGCCCGGCGCCGTCAGCTCGAGGCGGTGCGGCGCGTAGAGGATGACGAGGCGGGCGCCGTGGCCGTGGACCGCGTCGGCGATGGCGGCGAGCAGGCGCGCGGTCAGCTCGGCGCCCGGGATCTGCCGGTCGTCGAGGGGCGCGGCGCCCTGCGCCGTCGGGCGCAGCGGCGCCGCCGGGGCGTTGCCGCCGCCGAGGGCGCGGGCGGTGAAGTCGAGCAACAGAAAGGCGCGGCTGTGGTCCTTCAGCCACTGGTGCAGCGGGCCGGTGAGCGGCCGCAGCGGGGTCGCCGGCGGCAGCAGGCGATCGCCATCGAGGCGGAAGAGCGGGCGGCGGCCGCTCTTGCCCTCGACGTTGTCGGCGAGGTCGTTGAAGAAGAACTGCAGCACGACCACGTCGTAACGCCGCGCCGCCAGCTCCTGCCGCAGCAGCAGATACTCCTGGCCGGTGCCGAAGCCGTTGACGCCGCGGTTGGCGATCGCCGCCCGCGGCAGGGCCCGCTGCAGGTGGTCGGTGTAGACGGCGCCCTGCGGCACGCCCCACCCCCAGGTGAACGAGTCGCCGAGCACCAGCACGCGCCGCGCCGGATCGGCGGGCGGGGGCGGGTCCGGCAGGCGCCAGCCGGCGGCGTCGTGCGCGATCTCGACGTCGAACTGGGGCCGCCGGAAGCGCAGGCGGACGTCGGGACGCCCGCGCCAGCCGAGCTGCGGATCGGAGGCGTGGAAACTGTAGAGGGGATTGGCGACCTCGGGCACGCCGCCCTGCAGGCGCAGCGCCAGCTCGACCGCGGCCAGGGCCACCGCCGTGCCGACGAGGACCAGCGCGAGGCGCCGCATCCGTCCCTCCGCCGGCGGGCTCAGCGCGACGCCGCGGCGTCCCGCCGCGGCGCGTCCGCGCGTCGGCGCCGCGCGCTCATCCGCCCCGGGTGTGCATCTCGAGGTGTGGATCGCGCTGCAGCTCGGCGGCGGGGACCAGCGCGGCGCGGTCGCGCTCGGCGAGCCGGCGCTCGGCGCCGCGGTCGTCGCGCCGGCCCCAGACGGCGGCGATGCGCGCGATGAGGTCCTGCCGCGAGGCGCCGCCGCGCAGCGCGGCGCGCAGATCGGTGCCGATGCGGGCGTAGAGGCAGAGGTACCACATCCCGTCGGCGGTGAGCCGCGCCCGGTCGCAGGTGCGGCAGAACGGCGTCGTCGTCGAGGCGATGACGCCGAACACGGTGCCGTCCGGCAGGCGATAGCGATCCGCCGGCGCCGAGCTCTCCTCGCGCAGCGGCTCGATCGCCCCGTAGCGGCGCGCCAGGTCGGCGAGGATGGCGGCGCGCGACAGGACCTTGTCCGGCGACCAGTGGGTCGCGCCGCCGACGTCCATGTACTCGATGAAGCGCACCTCGGCGGCGAACGGACGGGCGAGCTCGATCAGGTCGGCGAGCTCGTCGTCGTTGACGCCGCGCATGGCGACGGTGTCGATCTTGAGCGGCCGGAAGCCGGCGGCGGCGGCGGCGCGGATCCCCTCCAGCACCTGCGGCAGGCTGTCGCGTCGGGTGAGGGCGCGGAAGCGGTCCGCGCGCAGGGTGTCGAGACTGACGGTGATGCGGTGCAGTCCCGCGGCGCGCAGCGCCGTCGCCTGTTCGGCGAGCAGGATGCCGTTGGTGGTCAGCGCCAGGTCGCGCACCGCCGGCTTGTCGGCCAGCAGGCGGACCAGGGTCGCCAGGTCGTGGCGCAGCAGGGGCTCGCCGCCGGTGAGGCGGACGCGGTCGACGCCGCAGGCGGTGAAGCAGTCGACCAGGGTCGCGATCTCCTCGAAGTCGAGGATGTCGGCGCGCGGCAGCCAGCCGTAGTGCTCCTCCGGCATGCAGTAGGCGCAGCGCAGGTTGCAGCGGTCGGTGACCGAGACGCGCAGGCTGCGCAGCGGCCGGCCGAAGCTGTCGGCGACGGAGGGCATGCCGGGGGAGTATGCCGGGTCGCCAGGCGGGGCGGAAGCGGGTCGCGCCGGGCTGGCTCGTCGGGGCGCGACGCGTGCTATGCATCGCCCCGTGATCACCATCGCCTCCGTCCGCAGCGAGGTCCTGCGCGGCAACGCCATGGGCGACCCGGCCGAGCGCCGCGTCCCCATCTACCTGCCGCCCGACTACGCGACGGGCGACGCCCGCTACCCGGTGGTCTACTTCCTCGCCGGCTTCGCCGGCGGCGGCACCTACCTGCTGTCGGAGTCGCTGTGGGGCGAGACGCTGCCGCAGCGCATCGACCGCCTGGTGCGCGACGGCGCGGTGCGGCCGATGATCGTCGTCCTCGCCGACTGCCTCACCCGGCTCGGCGGCAGCCAGTACATCAACTCCGCCGCCACCGGCCGCTACGAGGATCACCTGATCCACGAGCTGGTGCCGTTCGTCGACGCGACCTTTCGCACCGTCGCGGCGCGCGAACGGCGCGCCGTGATGGGCAAGAGCTCGGGCGGCTACGGCGCCACCGTGCTGGCGATGCGGCACCCGGACACGTTCGCCGCCGCCGTCGACCACTCCGGGGACAAGTACTTCGAGCTCTGCTACAAGGCCGACATCCCCGCGGCGGTGGCGGCGCTCGCGCGCTACGAGCATTCGCCGGCGCGCTTCCTGGCCGGCTTCCCGCAGCCGCCCAACGAACGCGGCCGCCACTGGTTCACGCTGGTGAACATGCTGGCGATGGCCGCGTGCTACGCGCCGAACCCGGACAGCGAGATCGGCTTCGACCTGCCGTTCGATCCGCGCACCGGCGCGCTGCGCGACGACGTCTGGGCGCGCTGGCTCGCGCACGACCCGATCACCCTCGCCGCCGCCCACGCCGACGCGCTGCGCCGGCTGCGGCTCTACTACCTCGACTGCGGCCGCTGGGACGAACACCACCTCCAGCTCGGCAACCGCATCTACAGCGATCGCCTCGCCGCGCTCGGCGTGCCGCACGTCTACGAGGAGTTCGACGGCGGCCACCTGAACGTCGCCCACCGCTACGAGGGCTCGCTGCAGCGGCTGAGCGCGCTGTTCGAGACGTGATCCGCGGCTTGTCTTCGCGAACCGGCGCCTGCTAACCGGCGGGCGTCATGGGCGTGCAGGCGCCGAGCCAGCCGCGGCCGGCGGGCGACATCCCCGCCCTGGCCACCATCCCGTGGCTGGGCCAGCCGTGGGCATTTCTCTCCCACCCCGGCGAGTACCTGCTGCGCGGCTATCGCCAGCACGGACCGGTGTTCCGCACCCGCCTCTTCGGCATGAACCTGGTCGCGCTGCTCGGCCCCGAGGCCAACCGCCAACTGCTGGCGACGCACCGCGAGCACTTCTCGCACGCGCTCGGCTACGCCATGGTGCGCAAGGTGCTCGGCGACGGCCTGCTCTTCCAGGACGGCGCGGTGCACGCGCGCAACCGGACGCTGATGATGCCGGCCTTCCACCAGCGCGCCGTCCAGACCTACTTCGAGACCATGCACGCCACCGCGGCGGCGCACCTCGAGCGCTGGACGCGCAGCGGACCGGCGTCGATGTACGAACGCTTCCGCCAGCTCACCTTCGAGATCATGGCCCGCCTGGTGCTCGGCCTCGAGGGCGATCTGCGCCTCGCCGAGCTCGGGGCGCTCAACGACCGGCTCGCCAAGGGCTCGGCCGCTTTCCTGCGCGTCGGCTGGCGCTGGACCACCTACGGCCGCGGCCTGCGCGCCCGCGACGCGCTGCGCGCCTATCTCCGCGAGGTCATCGCCGCCCGCCGCGTCGCCCCGGGCAGCGACGCGCTCGGCCTGCTCATGGCGGCGCGCGACGACGCCGGGGCGGCGCTCGGCGACGAGGAGCTCCTCGACCAGGCGGTCATCCTGATGTTCGCCGGCCACGAGACCACCACCTCGCTGCTGACCTCGTTCCTGATGAGCCTGCGCGACCACCCGCACGTCGCCGCCGGGCTGATCGAGGAACAACGCCGCGTCGTCGGCGACGGCCCCTTGCGGGTCGACCACCTGCGCGACCTGACGCGCCTCGATGCGGTCTTCAAGGAGGTCGAACGCCTGCGGCCGCCGATCAGCCTCGGCCAGCGCGGCGTCGTGCGCGACGTCGAGGTCGCCGGCTATCGCCTGCCGCCGGGCACGATGGTCATCTACTCGTCGTACGTGACCCACCGCCTGCCGCAGGTGTACCGCGATCCGGAGCGCTTCGATCCCGACCGCTTCCTGCCGCCGCGCGAGGAGCACAAGGCGACGCCCTACGCGCTGATCGGCTTCGGCGGCGGCCCGCGCCTGTGCATCGGCCTCGCCTTCGCGCAACTGGAGGCGAAGATCGTCGCCTCGCTGCTGCTCCGCCGCTGCCGCTGGCAGCTCGCCCCCGGCCCGACGCCGCTGCGCTGGGTGCCCACCCTGCACCCGCTCGACGGCCTGCCGGGCGCCGTCGCCGCCGCGTGACCCGATCGACCGCCCGGAGCGCGCCCGCGGAGCGGATCAGTAGCGCGAGCGCAGCCGCAACGGCGGCGCGCTCACCCGGCGCAGGCGCAGGTTGAGCATCTCCACCATCACCGAGAAGCCCATGGCGAAGTAGACGTAGCCGCGCGGGATGTGGAAGTGCAGGCCGTCGGCGACCAGCGCCACCCCGATCAGCAGCAGGAAGCTCAGGGCCAGCATCTTCACCGTCGGGTGGCGCTCGACGAAGACGCTGAGCGGCCCCGAGAACGCCATCATCAGGAACACCGCCAGGATCACCGCCGTGACCATGACGGGAATCGCATCCACCATGCCGACGGCGGTGATCACCGAGTCGATCGAGAAGACGACGTCGAGGGCGACGATCTGCGCGATGACGGCCGCGAACGTCGGTCCCGCCGCGCCCGCCGTCGCCCCCTCGCCGTGCCCCTCCAGCTTGTCGTGGATCTCGTGGGTGCTCTTGGCGAGCAGGAACAGGCCGCCGAGGAGCAGGATGAGATCGCGCCCGGAGACGGCGCGCTCCCACACCGTGAACAGCGGCGCGCCGAGGCGCGCCAGCCAGGCGAGCGACAGCAGCAGCAGGATGCGGGTGACCATCGCCAGGGCGAGGCCGACCAGGCGAGCCCGCCCCTGCTGCGCCGGCGGCAGCTTGCCGGCCAGGATCGAGATGAACACGATGTTGTCGATGCCGAGCACCAGCTCGAGCGCGGTCAGCGTCAGGAGCGCGATCCAGAGCTCCGGATTGCCCACCCAGTCCATCCCGGCCTTCTGGCGACTCGGTTCCGCGAGCGCAAGCGAGCGTCCGTTTCGACGAACGGACGATGGCATTGCGCGTCGGACGGCCCGTCGGCATGGCCGACTCATGACCGCGCCCCCACCCGTGTACCGGCTGCGCGAGGCGACCGTGGCCGACGCCGCGGTCGTCGCCCATCACCGCGTGGCGATGTTCCGCGACATGAACGCGCTCGGCGCCGCCGACGGCGCGATGCTCGAAACCGCGAGCCGCCGGCACCTCGCCGCCGCGCTCGCCGACGGCAGCTACCGCGGCTGGGTGCTCGAGGACGCCGACGGCGTCGTCGCCGGCGGCGGCCTCATGCTGCGATCGCTGCTGCCCCGCCCGGGCTATCTCGAAGGCGGGATGGAGGGGTACGTGCTCAACGTGTACACCGAGCCGACGCACCGCCGCCGCGGGCTGGCACGGCGGCTCATGGCGGCGATCCTCGCCTGGTGCGACGCGGCGCGGGTGTCGCGCGTCAGCCTGCACGCCTCCGACGACGGCCGGGCTCTCTACGCCGCGCTCGGCTTCGCCCCGACCAACGAGATGCGGCGCGACACGGCGCCCGACGCGGCATAGACGACCGGCGCGCCGCGGATCGCCTGGCGACGGCGGCGCGCGGCCCTGCCGTCACTGCCCATAGCGAGGGGCGGCGTCGAGGTAGGCGCGTTCCTCGGACGTCGAGTGGCGGCCCAACGCCGCGTTGCGGTGCGGGAAGCGGCCGAAACGGGCGATGACCGCGCGGTGCTCGCGCGCGTACCTGAGAAACTCGGCGGCATGGCCCCGCCAGTCGGGATGGCAGCGCTCGGCGAGCGCCGTGAAGGCGGCGACGGCGCGGTCCTGCACCGCGAGGTCCTCGGCATGGTGCAGCGGCATGTAGAAGAAGGCGCGTTCGGCATCGCCGAGCTCGGCGTCAATCCCCGCGTCGAGGCCGGCGAGCGCCAGTGCCAGCGCGTGCCGGTCGGAGGCGAACGCCTCGCCGCGGCCGCGGTGCAGGTGGCGCGAGAACTGGTCCAGGAGCAGGATCAGGGCCAGGCGACCGCGCGCCGTCGCCGCCCAGCCGTCGCGCTGCCGGCGCACCGCCGCGGCGTGGTCGGCGGCGAAGCCCGCCGCGACCTCGGCGTCGAACCCGGGGTCGGCGGCGAACCAGCGCGCCGCCCGGGCGAGACGGGTCGCCGGATCGGCGTCCGGCGCGCCGAACCAGAACGCCAGCACGGCCTCGGCGCGCTGCGGATCGGCGGCATCGCCGGCGGCATGGGCGATCGCCTGCTCGAGGCGATCGTTGCCCCAGAACACCTCCTCGCCGACCGTCAGCGTCGGGGCGCCGAAGATGCCGCGCGCCCGCGCCTCGTCGGTCTGCAGGCGCAGCCGCTGCTTGGCGTCATCGGCCGCGCCGCGCGCCAGCCAGACGTCGGCGTCGACGCCGACCTCGCGCAGCACCGCCGCCACCACCGCCGCCTCGCCGATGGCGCGATCGAACGCGAAGTTCGCGCGGTAGATGCCGCGCACGAAGGCGCCGATCCACGGCAGATCGGCCGCGGCGCAGGCGATGCGGGCGGCGAGCAGGCTGCCGCGCGGAAAGGCGCTCGGCTGGCGCAGCGGCAGCCCCTCGGCGGCGCAGAGGCGCGCCAGGTCGCGCCACATGTATCGGCCTTTGACCGGGTAGATGTTGAAGGGCGAATCGTTCCATCCCTGGGCGGCGAAGATCGGCCCGAGCAGGAAGGCGCGCCAGCGCAGCGGCACGCCAGCGGCGCGGGCCAGCGCCTCGACCCGCATTGCCGCCGGGTAGGAATAGGTGCTGGCGAATTCGAACCAGAAGTCGACCGGCGCCGCCATGAGGCCTCCGTCAGCCCCCGCGCGGGGCGGACGCGCCGATGTCGCGCCGCGCCGGCGCGGCCGCGACGCCATCGGAAATGGCGCGCGCCGCCGTCTCGCCCGCCGCCGGCAGGGCGAAGCGGAAGGTCATGCCGCCCTCGGCGTTGGCGGACGCCCACAGCCGCCCGTGGTGCGATTCGATGATGGTGCGGCTGATCGACAGTCCCACGCCGATGCCGTTGGGCTTGGTGGAGACGAAGGGCTCGAACATCGCCTCGGCCACGCCGGCGGCGACGCCGGGGCCGGTGTCGCGCACCGCGACCTCCGCCATGCCGCTTCCCGTCGGCCGCGTGGTGAGCTGCAGGATCCGCCGCGGCGGGCCGCCGCTCATCGCCTCGACCGCGTTGCGCAGCAGGTTGAGCACCACCTGTTCCACCTGGATCGGATCCCCGACCACCGCCGGCAGCGCCACGGCGAAGAGCTCCTCGATCTCGACGCCGGCCTGCCGCGCCTCCGGCTCGATGATCCGCGCCGCCTCCTCGACCAGCGCGTTGAGATCGATCGTCTCCTGGCGCGGCGCCTCCTTGCGCACCAGTTGGCGCAGCCGGCGGATGACCTCGCCGGCCCGCAGCGCCTCGGTGGCGATGCTGTCGAGCGCCGGCATCACCTCGGGCACGCTGCCCGGATCGCCGCGCAGCCGGCGGGCGCAGCCGCGGGCGTAGTTGACGATCGCCGCCAGCGGCTGGTTGATCTCGTGCGCCAGGCCGGCGGCCATCTCGCCCAGCGTCGACAGCCGCTGCACGTGCGTCAGCTCCGCCTGCCGCTGCCGCGCCGCCTCTTCCGAACGCCGCTGCTCGGTCACCTCGCTGCTGAACACCGCGAGGCCGGCGACCTCGCCGTCGATGACGATCGGGTTGAAGGCGTTGACGAAGATGCGCCGGCCGTGCGGCCCATCGATGACCTGCTCGTCGGTGAAGCGCTCGCCCACCAGGCCGCGGGCGTAGAGCGGCGCCCAGTAGGCGGCGAGATGCTGGCGCACCGCCGCCGGGTAGTCGTCCGGGTTCGTCAGCTCGCTGCCGGTCGCGACGGCGTAGCGGTGCCGCACCGCCGCATTGCGGATCAGCAGCCGGCCGGCGCGGTCGATCGCCCAGATCGCGTCCTCGGCGTTCTCGATCAGCGCCGACGCGGCGGCCTGCGACTGCCGCAGCTCGGCGGCATAGCGGCCGCGCTCCTCGATCTCGGCCTGCAGCTCGCCGTTCAGCCGTTCGAGTTGCGCCGTGCGCTCGCGCACCCGCGCTTCGAGCCGCTCGTTGAGCTGGCGCACCTCGGCAGCGGCGCGGCGCTGCGCGTCCCGCCGTTGGGCGAGCGCGGTGCGGCTGCGCTCGAGCTCGGCGGCGACGTGGACCGACAGGCCCATGCCGATCAACAGGCCGACGGTCGGGTAGCCCAGCAGGCCGTGCAGCCCGCCGGCGCCGAAATGGTGCGCCAGCGCGGTGGAGAGGATGCCGAGGCCGACGACGAGGCGCTGCGGCCACGCCCCCCACGGCAGCAGGGTCGCCGTCGCCAGGCTGACCGCCATCGACATGATGCCCGTGGTCTCCGCGTCGCGGGCCAGGATCGCCGAGGTCGTGCTCAGCAGGTACATGGCGGTGACGCAACCCAGCCCGACGGCGACCAGGCGCCGCCGGCTCGAGGGCCGGCGCTGGCGCAGCAGCGCGACCGAGAGGCCGAGCACCGCCAGCGCCGCCAGCTTGATCCCCCAGTAGACGGGCAGCTCGGCGGCGGGCAGGAGCAGCAGGTCGAAGAGCGCGAAGAGCAGGATCGGCAGGACGCACAACGCGATGCCGATGCGCACCCGGCGCTCCAGGTCGCCATCGGCGTCGGCGGCGTCGGCGCGATCCAGCGGCGGCGGACGGTCGACCGGGGCCATGCGACGACGACCCTAGCGCACCGCCGCGGAGCTTGGCGATGCTCGTCTCACGTGGCCGCGCCGGCGGCGGGATCCGGGTAGAGGATCATCTGGGTGCAGCGGAAGAGCGCCAGCGGTCGCTCCCGCCCGTCGGCGCGGACGACCGCGTCCCACACCTGGGTCGTCCGCCCGCGGTGAACCGGCGTCGCCTCGCCGAGGATGGTCGCGCCGACGCCGACGGTGCCGAGGAAGTTGGTCTTCAGCTCGACGGTGGTGAAGCTGCGCGCGCCGGCCGGCATGTTCTCCCCCGTGCCGTAGGCGCACAGCGTGTCGGCGAGCGCGATCACCACCGGCGCCCAGAGGAAGCCGGTGCCGGCGATCAGCGGCGGGGTGATCGGAATGCGGCCGGTGACGCGCTCCGCCGTGCAGGTGAGGATCTCCAGGCCGAGCAACCCCGGCAGGCGATCACGCCCGAAGTCGTTCAGCCGCCGCGCCCGTTCGTCCGTCATCGCCGCGCTCCTTCCGCCGTCGCCAGGCCCGCCGCCGCATCTCACACCCGCCGGCGCGCGGCCAGCGCCAGGCCGATCAGGCCCGGGGCGAGGAACAGCGCCACGATCGCCGGCGCGGCCACGAGCCAGTACCACAACCGGCCGTCGAGCCCGCAGGCCGCGGCGGCGGGGCCGCACGGGGCCGCGTTCAGCCATGGCGCGCCAACGGCGTTCCACAGCAGGTGCTGGCCGATCGCCAGCAGGAGTCCGAGCAGCGGCGCGACGATCGCCGGCGCGTCCGGCCCGCGCGGCGCCCACCCGAAGCCGGCGCCGGCGGTGGCGGTGAACGTCGGATGCAGCAGGCCGCCGAGCGCGGCGCGCAGGTAGACGCTCTCGGCGAGGCCGCCGGCGCCGCCGGCGAGCGCGGCGAGCGCGAAGTAGTAGAGGTTCTCGGCCATGGTGAAGCCGATGCCGATCAGGGCGCCGACGACGATGCCGTCGCGCACGTCGCGCAGCGCGCCGCGCCACCCCAGCGCCAGCGCCGCCAGCGCCGCCGCCTTGGCGATCTCCTCGATGGCCGGCGCGGCCAGCGCGCCGGCGAGCCAGGTCGCCGTCGCCGCGCCGGCCAGTTCGCCGAGCCCGGCGCGCGCCGCCCGGTTGAGCAGCAGCGCCACCGCCGGCGCCGCGACCGCGCCCCACAGGAAGGCGCCGAGCAGCAGGCGCCGCCGGCGCTGCCACCGGCGGTCGAGGCGCAGCACGACGGCCGCCGCGATCGCCGCCGGCGCCAGGGAGAGCGCCAGCAGCGGCCAGGGCACGTCGCGCATCAGCCGGGCGAACCCGAGCAGGAGCAGCGCGGCGATCAGCGCGCTGGCGATCGAGCGGAGACGCGCGGCGGACACGCCGGGTGTCTGCCCGGGCGACGGCGCCGGTTCAAGACGCGCGGCCGGCGCGACGCCGACGGACGCGGACACGGCACCAGCCCCCGCGCAGCCGTCGATCGCGGCGGCGGGGCGGATTCCGCGTTGACCAATCGACTGGGCGGTTGATATCCCTCGGCCGTGCTCGACCCTCGCCTGTTCGCGCCGCTGCCGGCGGATCAGCGGCGGCGCATCGCCGACGAGTTCGTCGCCTTCGCCCTGCGGCGCGACGGCGCGCCGGACCTGCGGACGCGCACGCTGGCGGAGCGCGAGGCGTTCTTCGCCCGCCTGCGCGCGACGCCGGCGCCGCGCTGGGACGGACCGCCGATCGATCCGACCGAATTCGCCCGCTGGCATCGCACGCGCGAGCCGCTGGGCGGCGCCCCGCCGCTGATCGCCTGGCTGGTGAAGGTGGCGCGCGCCAACGAAGGCGAGGGCTGGGGCGTCGACTACCTGCTCGATCGCGGCGGGTTCGACGGGCTCGGCGCCGGCGGCGCGTTGCAGCCGCGCGATTTCGCCGACCTCGAGGAGACCTACCACACGCGCATCATGCGCGAGGTGGTGGCGCTCTTCGGCATCGACTACCAGTTGCGCACGCCGCCGTGGCCGATCCAGCAGTCGGTGAAGCTGATGGCGCGCCTGCCGCGGCAGGCGTCGTACATGCTGCTGCTCGCCGGCGAGCTCATGGGGACCGTCGCCTTCGCGCTGCTCGCGCGCCAGGGCGAGGAGCTGCTGGCCGCCCACCCGGCGGTCGCCGCCCGGGTGCGCCTGCTGCTCGACGAGATCCTGATCGACGAGGTCGGGCACGTCACCTTCCTCCTCGGTTCGATGCGCGGCTGGCAACTGGCGCTGATCCGCCGCCTGGCGCTCCTCTTTGCCGCCAGCGCGCGCCGTGGCTACGCCAACGACGCGCGCGAGGCGGCGCTGATGGCCGCCGGCATCCGCGACTATTCGCTCGCCATCATGCCCGAGCGCGTCCTGCGCCGCGCCTTCGTGCCGGCGCCGTACTGGCCGCCCGCCTACGGCGCGCCGCCGGTGGCGGCATGACGGCGCGCCGCGCCGGTCGCGCCGCGCCGCGCCGTCGCCCCGGGCGGCCGCCCGGCCCGAGCCAGGCGCCGCTGCTGCGCGCCCGTCTGATCGCGGAAGCGAGCCGCCTCTACGCCGACGGCGGCTCGAGCGGCCTCAGCTTCGCCACCGTCGCCGCCCGCACCGGCCTCACCAAGCCGACGGTGTTCCACTACTTCGCCAACAAGGGCGTCCTGCTGCACGCCGTCTTCGAGGCCCTGGGCGAGCGCCTGCAGCGGGCGGCGGAGGGCTGGTTCGACGCGCCGCCGGCGTCCTACGCGGCGCGCCTCGAGCAGCTCGTCGCGGCGCTGGTCGACTTCTATGGTCGCGATCCGCTGAACGCCCGCATCCTCTGCCACGGCCTGCTCGAAGCCGACCGCCTGGCGCCCTGGCGCACCGCCGGGACGGCGCCGCCGCCGGTGTTCGACCACTTCATCCGCCGCTTCATGCAGTTCATCGCCGACGGCGCCGCCGCCGGCGAGTTCCACGCCGACCGGCCGATGGCGATCATCATGGCGATCGGCGGCATCGTGCTGTTCGAGCTCATGCTGCCCGACCGCGGCCGGCCGTTTCGCAGCGGCCCCTTCGGCGCCGCGTCGCTGGAGGAGCGCGCGGCCGAGATGGCGACGCTGATCCGCCGCGCCGTGGTGCGGCCGTCGGCGCGGCTGCGGAAGACGTAGACGCCCACGGACACGCGGAGCCCCGGAGCCACCCCCGGCGTCCGCCGTTCTCCGCTCCACCGGGCGCGATCAGGAGGCGCAATGAAAACCATCGATGCGGACGGACACGTCATCGAGCCGCCGGATCTCTGGCAGCGGGAGCTGCCAGCGGCGCTGCGCGATCGCGGCTTCCAGGTGATCTGGAACCCCGACACGCGGCAGGAGGAGGTCCACCTCGAAGGGGCGCCGCTGCTGCCCTTCGGCATCGTCGGCGTCGGCATGGCCGGGCGGCCGTTCGACGACATCGGCAAGGGCGTCCGCTACCGCGACCTGATGCCGGGCGGCAGCGATCCGCGGCGGCGGCTGGTCGACATGGACGACGAGGGCATCGACGTCGCCGTGCTCTATCCGTCGATCGGTCTCTTTCTCGAGGCGATCCGCGATCCGGCGCTCGCCGAGGCGAGCTGCCGCGTCTACAACGACTGGCTCGCCGACTACTGCCGCGCCGCGCCCGGGCGGCTGACCGGCGTCGCCGCGATCCCATTGCAGGACGTCGACGCGGCGGTGCGCGAGCTGCGCCGCGCCTGCGGCGGGCTCGCCATGCGCGGCGCCTTCATCCGGCCCAATCCCTGCGGCAGCCGCGCCCTGCACGACCCCTACTTCGACCCCTTCTGGGCGGCGGCGGCCGAGATGGGCGTGCCGATCGGGCTGCACCCGTCGGGCGCCGGCGACCTGCCCGGCGCCTTCCAGGGCCTGCGCCTCGACGCCCCGATCATGGGCCACCCCTCGATCTTCTTCATCGACAACTACATCGGCTTCTCCCACCTGGTGTGCGGCGGCGTGCTCGAACGCCACCCGACGCTCACCGTCGTCGTCCTCGAGGCCGGCGGCGGCTGGCTGGCGCACTGGTTCGATCGCTTCGACCACTTCGCCAAGGTCTACGCCTGGATGGCGCCGGAGCTGCGCGCCACGCCGAGCGAGTACTTCCGCCGCCAGTGCTACATCTCCTTCGATCCCGACGAGACGACGCTGCCGCTGCTGGCGCCGGTGATCGGCGAGGACCGCATCGTCTGGGCGTCGGACTACCCGCACCTCGACGCCACCTTCCCCGGCGTCGTGCGCGAGCTGGAGGAGCATCTCCTGGCGCTGCCGCCCAGCGCCCAGGACAAGGTGCGCGGCGGCAACGCGGCGCGGCTGTACGGGCTCGACGCCTGACCGCGGGCGGGCGCGCAGGGAGGCCACGGGAGATGAAGAACGCGCGTTTGTTGCACTACTCGCATTGCGTGTCGGACCTCGGCCGCTCGAAGCGGTTCTACACCGAGGTGCTGGGCTTCGCGGTGGTCGCCGAATTCGACTTCGACGACGCCGCCACGGCGCGGGTGATGGGCGTGCCGGGGGCGAAGTTCACCGGCGTGTTCATGCAGCGGGACGGCTTCCGCATGGAGATCATCGCCTTCACCAACCCGCCGCCGGAGCGCGCGGCGCGGCGGCGGGCGTCGAACGAGATCGGACATTCGCACCTCAGCTTCTACGTCACCGACCTCGACGCCACCCTCGCCGAGCTGCGGGCCCAGGGAGTGCCCGTCGACGCCGAGACCCGCGCCACCCTGGTGAACGGCATCGAATGCTGCGTGGTGCGCGACCCCGACGGCTTCCCGATCGAGATCGTGCAGACGCCGACGCTCACCCTGCTGCCCTACGAGAGCGCGTGAGATGGCCGGTCGACTCGCGGGCAAGATCGCGATCATCACCGGCGCCGCCAAGGGCCAGGGCGCGGGCGTGGCGCGGCGCTTCGTCGCCGAGGGCGCCCGCGTGGCGCTGCTCGACGTCCTCGCCGAGCCCGGCCGCGCCCTCGCCGCCGAGCTCGGCGACGCGGCGCGCTTCCACCACTGCGACGTCGCCGACGAGGCGCAGGTCGCGGCCGCCGTCGCGGCGGCGACGCGGCACTTCGGCGGCCTCGACGTGCTCTACAACAATGCCGCCGTCATCGCCTACGGCCGGCGCATCGCCGATCTGCCCAGCGACGAGTGGGACCGCACCCTGGCGATCAACCTGCGCGGCCCGTTCCTCTGCGCCAAATACGCCCTGCCCCACCTCGTCGCGCGCGGCGGCGGCGCCATCATCAACGTCTCCTCGCACGGCGCCTTCCAGGCCTCGCCGACCGGCGTCGCCGACTACGCCGTCGCCAAGGGCGGCCTGGTCACCCTCACCTACTACCTCGCCTCGGAATACGGCCACGAGCAGGTGCGCGCCAACTGCATCGCCCCGGGGCCGGTGCCCACCGACCTCAATGCCCCGTTCCTCGGCAGCGAGGAGGGGCGCGCCCAGACCGCGATGTGGATCCCGCTCGGCCGCGTCGGCGCCATCGACGACGTCGCCCACGCCGCCGTCTTCCTCGCCTCCGACGAATCGCGCTGGATCACCGGCGCGGTGCTGCGCGTCGACGGCGGCATGGTGGTGCAGTGAGGCCGCGGCGACGCGCCGCGCCGCCGCGCGCATCGTCGTCTCTCCCCTCGCGACCGACGATCACCGGCCTCGCGCCGCCACGGCCGGTCGCTGGCCGGACGCGGCCCACGGCCGCGCCCCTGCTTTTTTCGATCTATGCGATGCGCTGAGCAGCGATTATAGTCGTCACCCGGACATGCCCCGTCCCGTCGCGCTCATCGTGAATGACGATCCGTCGCAGCTCCGGCTGAGCGCCGCGGTGCTGGACAAGGGTGGATTCGCGACGCGCACCTGCGCCAGCGCGGAGGAGGCGCTGGCGCTGCTCGCCGAGTCGCCGGCGGTCGATCTGATCGTCACCGACCTGCACATGCCGGGCATCGACGGCTGGCGCTTCTGCCGCTTGCTGCGCTCGCCGGAGCTCCGCGCCTGCAACCACATCCCGATCCTGGTCGTGTCGGCGACGTTCTCCGGCAGCGACGCGGAGCTGCGCAGCCTCGAGCTCGGCGCCAGCGGCTTCCTCGCCGCGCCCTTCGCGCCCTCGGCGCTGCAGGACTATGCGCGGGCGCTGCTCAGCGGCCGCCGCCCCGAGTCGGCGCCGCAGGTGGTGATCGCGCACGCCAGCGCCGCGGAGCGCGAGCGCCTGCGCGCCGCCTTCCAGGGCGCCGGGTACCAGGTCGACTGCGCCGCCGGCGCCACCGAGGCGCTCGCCGCCTGGCGGGCGCTGCAGCCCGAGCTGATCGTCGTCGATCAGCGCCTGCCGGACGGGCCGGCGACCGAGCTGCTGTCCGCCGTCACGGCCGCGGGATCGCCGACCGCCGCCATCGCGCTGGTCGATCCGGCGGCCGGCGGCGACGCGGTGGGGCTGGCGCGCCACGGCGCCGCCGCCAGCGTGCCGTGGCCCGCCGACCCGACGCGCCTGCTCGAGGTCGCCGCCGCGGCGCGCCGCCAGCGGGCGATGATCCGCATCGAGGAGCGGCTCGAGGAACGCAATCGCGCCCTGCGCGATGCCGATGCGCGCTGGCGGGCGCTGGTCGAAGCGATCCCCGAGATCGTCATCCTGCACGACGCCGACGGCACCATCCGCCACGTCAACCGCATCGGCGCCGCCTATCTCGGGTGGCCGGTCGACGAATGCGTCGGCCGCGACCTCGGCGAGGTCGAGCGCGGCGCGCCGGCGCGCGGCGCCGACGCGCCCTTCGAGACGACCTGGGTGGCGCGCAGCGGCCGCGAGATTCCAGTCGAGGTGGTGCGCCGCCCGCTGCGCTTCGACGGCCGCGATGGCTTCCTGAGCATCGCCCGCGACGTCAGCGCCCGCCAGGAGCTGACGCGCCAGCGCCAGCAGTTCCTCGCCATGCTCACCCACGACATCAAGAACCCGCTCGGCATCGTGCTCGGGTTCGCCGAGCTGCTCGGCGAGGTCGGGCCGCTGAACGAGCAGCAGCAGGACCTGCTGGCGCGCATCCAGGCGAACGCCGGCGCCGTGCTGACCCTGGTCGCGAACTACCTCAACCTCGGCCAGATCGAGGCCGGACAGCTCAGCATCACGCGCAAGCCGGTGGACGTCGCGACGCTGATCGACGGCGTCCTCGACCAGTTCCGCGCCGCCGCGGCGCGCGCGCGCATCGCCTGCGAGCGCCGGGTCGACGACGCCCTCGGCGTCATCGCCGCCGACCCGGTGGCGCTCGAACGCGTGCTCACCAACCTGATGCACAACGCGCTCAAGTTCACGCCGCCGGGCGGCCGCATCGGCCTCCGCGCCGGCCGCAGCGCCGAGGCGATCACGCTGCAGGTCAGCGACACCGGCGCCGGCATCGCCCCCGAGGAGCTGGAGAGCGTCTTCCAGCTCTATCGGCGCGGCATGACCCGACAGGCGCGCGAGGGCACCGGCCTCGGCCTGTTCATCGCCCGCGCCCTGGTCGGCGCGCACGGCGGCCACATCGGCATCGAGAGCACGCTCGGCGAGGGCACCACCGTCACCGTGTCGCTGCCCCTGGCGACCGCCGACGAGCCGGAGCCGGCGGCGAGCGGCCGCTGAGCGCGGCCGGCACAGCTAGCCTTGATGCGACAAAAGACCTTCACCACGGAGGCACGGAGAGTACTGATCTCGAAGCCCGCCCAGTGGTCCTCCCAAAGTTCATTGGAAATCGAGTGAAAAGAGGCCCCGCGCCTTCGCTATGGCACCAAGCCCTCCGTGTCTCCGTGCCTCCGTGGTGAGGAGTTTTCTGTCTCATCAAGGCTAGCAGCCCGTCGAACAGCAGGTCGGCTACTCCGGACAGGTCTTGTGCGCCAGCTCTTCGTTGCCGAATCCTCGACACAACCGACCGGTTTGCCTCCGGTTCGGCGCCTCGATCTGGCGCACAATCCCTCGCCCTCGCTACGCCGCCTGTTTCTCAACGGACTGCTAGCGGCCGCGCCAGACCGGGCGGCGCTTCTCGACGAACGCGCGCTGCGCCTCGCGCGCGTCCTCGCTGCGGCGTAGCGGCCGCCCGAGCTCCTCCTGGCGGCGATAGGCCTCGGCGAGCGGCAGCGACAGCAGCTCGCGCACCCCGGCGCGGGTCGCGCGCACCGCCAGCGGCGCGTTGGCGGCGATCGCGTCGGCGATCGCCAGCGCGGTCGGCATGAGCTCCGCCGGCGGCACGAGGCGGTTGAGCAGCCCGATCGCCAGCGCCCGCTCGGCGTCGATCGGCCGCGCCGTGAGCAGCAGCTCGTGCGCGTGCGCCCAGGGGATCTGCCGCGCCAGCAGGACGCTGGCGTGACCGGTGGGATAGAGCCCGAGCGCCACCTCCTCGAGGGCGAAGGTCGCCGCCGGCACCGCGACCCGGATCTCCGAGGCCAGCATGAGGTCGAAGCCGCCGGCGCGGGCGTGGCCGTTGATCGCGCACACCAACGGCGTGTCGAGATCGAAGCCGGCCAGGGTCGCGGTGGCGACGCTGCGCAGGCCCTCGAAGTCGACCGCCGCGAGGCGCTCGCCGCGCGCCAGGGCCTGCGCCGCCGGGATGGTGGCGCGCAGGTCCATGCCGGCGCAGAAGACGCGCTCGCCCGCGCCGGTGAGGACGGCGCAGCGGATCTCGGGATCGCCGGCGATGCGCCGCCAGGCCGCCGCCAGCTCGACCAGCATCGCCGGATCGAGCGCGTTGGCGCGTTCCGGCCGATCGAGGGTGACGACGGCGACGTGCGGATGATCGGACGGCAGATCGAAGCGCACCGGCATGCGGCCATCCGCTATCACATGGGACCGGCGATTGGAGGGCCGCGCTCCCGCGCGGCCGTGCCCTGGTGCCGCATCGCCGGCAGCGCCTCGGCGTGGCCGCGGCGCCGGGATGCGGTCGTTGCCACGCCGTCCGCGTCGCCCGGCCGCGCGGAAGCGCGGCCCTCCAGGCGTGCGCATCGCCATGGCGCAGCCCGACCCCCTATAGTATGCACGGCGCTTCAGGAGGACTGATGGAGTTCGGACTGTTCGTTCAGGCGCACGTGCCGCGCCACGAAATGGAAGCCGATCCGGTCAACGCGGAGCACGACCGGTTGATGCGCGAGCTCGAGGTGGCGATCGCCTGCGACCGCGCCGGCTGGAAGTACGTCTGGTCGGTCGAGCATCACTTCCTCGAGGAGTACTCGCACATCTCGGCGTCGGAGATCTTCCTGCCCTACGTCGCCGCCAAGACCGAGCGCATCCACGTCGGCTCGGCGATCTACAACATCACGCCGCCGGTGAATCACCCGGCGCGCATGGCCGAGCGGGTGGCGATGCTCGACCACCTGAGCGAGGGCCGCTTCGAGTTCGGCACCGGCCGCGGCTCGTCGAGCACCGAATTCAAGGGCTTCAGCATTCCCGACGGCGAGACGACGCGCAACATGTTCGACGAATCGCTGCGCGAGATCCTGCGCATGTGGCGCGAGACCCGCTACAGCTTCCAGGGCACGTACTTCTCGATGCCCGAGCGCAACGTGCTGCCCAAGCCGTACAGCAAGCCGCATCCGCCGCTGTGGGTGGCGTGCGGCAGCCCGTCGACCTTCGAGAAGGCGGGCCGACTCGGCCTCGGCGCGCTGTGTTTCAGCCTGGGCTCGCCGAAGGACTTCGAGCCGCTGATCCGCATCTACAAGGACAACATCCGGCACGCCGAGCCGGTGGGCGAGTACGTGAACGACAACGTCGCCTGCGTCACCCAGATGGTCTGCCTGGAGGACCGCAAGCGGGCCCGCGAGGTCGCGCTGACGATGGGCAGCGGCTACCACACCAGCCTCGTCTTCCGGTACCTCGACACCTTCCCGCGCCCCGCCGGCGTCCCCGAGTGGCCGAAGCTGATCCCCGATCCGACCCCGGCACAGCTCGAGGAGCGCATCGCCAGCGGCCAGCGCATCGTCGGCGACCCCGACGAGTGCGCCAGGGCGGTGCAGCAGTACGTCGACATCGGCTGCGACCAGATCATCTTCGGCATCCTCGCCTCCACCATGGCGCAGGAGACCGCGCTCGAAACCGTCCGCCTGTTCGGCGCCGAGGTGCAGCCGCGTTTCGACAAGGACCCGGTGCACAGCACGACCCGCTATCGCGAAGCCGCGCTGCGCACGAGCGGCGGCCCGCGGGCGGCGGTGTCGTGAGCGCGTGACCTTCCCCGCCGTCTCCATCTGCCCCGCCGGCACGCTCGTCTGCGGCATGCAACTGCCGGTGGCCGCGCAGAGCGCCACCTTCGCGCAGCCGTGGGAGGCCACCGCCGGCCAGGCCGAGATGCGGCGCGTCGCCCACGCGGCCGACGCGGCGGGGCTCTTCTATCTCGCGGTGTCGGATCACGTGGCGGTGCCGCGCTCGCACGCGGCGGCGATGTCGACGACGTGGTACGACGCCGTCGCCACGCTCGGCTTCCTCGCCGCGGCGACGACGCGCGTCCGCCTGCTGTCGTACGTGTGGGTGGCGCCCTACCGGCATCCGCTGATCACCGCCAAGGCGTTCGCGACCCTCGATGCGCTGTCGGGCGGGCGGATCATCCTCGGTGTCGGCGCCGGGCACGTCGAAGCGGAGTTCGCGGCGCTGGGCGTCGACTTCACGCGCCGCGGCGCCCTGCTCGACGAGGCCATCGATCTCATCGTCGCCGCCTGGAGCGACGAGTACCCGACCTTCGCCGGCACGACGTGGCGCGTGCGCGACCTCGGCCAGCGCCCGCGCCCGCTGCAGCGGCCGCGACCGCCGATCTGGGTCGGCGGCTCGACGCCGCCGGCGCTGCGCCGCGTCGCCGAGCGGGGCGACGGCTGGCTGCCGCAGGGCGTGCCGGAGATGGGCATGCCGGCGGCGATCGAGCTCATCCGGAACCACCGCCGGGCGCGCCGCGGCGAGGCGCCGCTCGACCTCGGGATGAACGCGCCCTGGCTCTACATCGGCCGCGCGCCGTTCGCCCTCGGTCCCAACGACCGCACCGGCTCGCCCGCCGAGCTGGCCGAGATCTTCCGCGGCATCAAGGCGCTCGGGGTCCAGCACTGCGGCATCCGATTCCGCAGCCGGAGCTGCGACGAGCTGTGCGACCAGATCGCGGCTTTCGGCGCCGACATCCTGCCACTGATCAACCAATGACCAATTTCACCGCGGAGACGCGGAGGCACGGAGGCCTCGGACTGGCGGGCGATCGCCGCCCCTCCGCGTCCCTGCGGTGACAGAAGGAAAGCACATGCTCTTGGAGAATCGCGTCGCCATCGTCTCCGGCATCGGCCCCGGCATGGGGCGCGACATCTCGCTGGCGTTGGCCCGGGAGGGAGCCGACGTCGTGCTGGCGGCGCGCGGCGTCGACAAGCTGGCGGCGGTGGGCGCCGAGGTGCGCGCCCTCGGTCGGCGGGCGGTCGAGGTGCCGACCGACATCGCCAGGGCGGAGGACAGCCGGCGGCTGGTGGACACGGCGCTGAGGGAGCTCGGGCGCATCGACATTCTCGTCAACAACGCCTTCAGGGGCGGGGTCGAGCCGCTGTTCGCCGACATCGACCTCGCCGAGTGGCGCAAGGTGTTCGACGTCAACGTCTTCGGCGCCCTGCAGCTCACCCAGGCGGTCGTCACCCACATGCGCCAACGCGGCGGCGGCGGGTCGATCATCTTCATCAACTCGATGTCGATGCGGATCATCGAGCCGCGCTTCGCCAGCTACGCGTCGTCGAAGGGCGCGCTGATGGTCGCCGCCCAGTCGCTCGCCCGCGAGCTCGGGCCGGAGAAGATCCGCGTCAACAGCGTCGTCCCCGGCTACATCTGGGGCGCGGCGCTCGAGGGCTACTTCAACTCGCTCGCCAGGCAGCAGGGCGTCACGCCGGACGACATCTACCGGCAGATCGCCGCGCGCACCGCGCTCAACCACATTCCGACATCGGAGGAGATCGCCGATGCGGTGCTCTTCTTCGCCTCCGACCTGTCGCGCGTCGTCACCGGCCAGGCGCTCGACGTGAACGGCGGCCACTTCTTCCACTGAACGCGGCGGCGCGACGCGCGCGGCGCGCCGCGGCCGCGCCGGCGGCGGCTATTCGGCGCACAGGGCTTTGTTGGGCACCTCCTTGCCGCCGGCGGCCGCGCACGCCTTCGCGTCCATGCAGTCGAGCGCGGTGGCGCCGTCCTGCAGATAGCGGCAACAGACCTGGGCGTCGGTGCAGCCGCCCTTGGTCTTGGCGTCGGAGTGCGTCGCCCAGAGTGCGCCGGCGAGCGCCAGCGCCAACGCCGCGGTGGTCAGGATCGTGGATCGCGTCATGGGGTCCTCCTCCTGGGTTCGCCGTGCATGTAGCGGAGCGCCGACGAAGCGCCAGCCGTCTCCGCCTCTGTGGCCTCCGTGGACGATCCGTAGTACAGCGCGCCGCGTGATGATGGGGCGTTGGAGGATGCTGGTCGCGCTGGCGGCGCTGTGCGGCGTCCAGGCGCTCGCCCAGGACGCGGGCACGCTCACCGCCGAGCCGTTGCCCGACGGCGCGCCGGCGCAGACGGCGACGAGCGTTGCCGATACGCCGACGCGTCGACCGACGCGCCGCGCCACCGCCACCGCCACCGATACCGCGGTCGCGACCGCGCCGCCGACCGACACCCCGGCCGACACGCCGACCGCGGCGCCACCCAGCGCGACGCCCACCGCCGAGCCGACGCTCACCCCCACCCGCATCGCCGCGCTCCCGCCGACCATGCCGCCGGCCCCGCCGGTCGCCGCGCTGCCGGCAGGCGCGGCGCTCGGCGCGCTCGACCCCGGCCTGCTGCACGTCGTGCTCGGCGTGCTCCTCGCCCTGCTCTCCGCCTGGCTCGGCGCCCGCCTCGCTCGCGCCGGCGAACGCCGCGAACGCCAGCGCGCCCGCCGCGCACTCGCCAGCGCCATGCTCCTCGAGCTGCGGCGCATCGACGCCGTCCTGCGCCGGGTCGTGGCGCTCGACACGCCGACCTCGTTCCCCTCCCTCGACCATCCCATCATCGAGGGCGCGCTGCGCGACCTGACCCTCTTCAACGCCGAGACGGCGGCGCGCATCGCCCAGTTCCACGGCGCCCTGCGCGGCATCCAGCACGAGGTCGCCGACTATCGCGACAATCCGCTGCGCTGGGCGGGTCGCCTCGGCGAGCTCAACCAGATCATCAGAAGCCGGGCCGCCGCGGCGTGCCGCGCCGTCCCGGAGCTGCTGAAGTCACTCGAGCGCTCCGGCGGCGCGCGACCGCCACACCTCGGCGAGCCGGCGCCCGCCGGCGGGCAGCGCGCCGAGCTGCCACCACCACCTTTCGGCGCCACCGACGGCGACGACTGGACCCTCTGAACGGCGCCCCGTTGTCAGGATGGCGCGCCCAGTTAGGGTTAACCCGAATACTTATCCACTGACCGGTAGCCGTTCTTCCAATCGCGACCGAGTTGGCCACACCTTTCTGTGGATAACCTGTTGACTACGATTGCCGGAGCCTTTCCAGCGTAGGCCCAGAGTTGAATTGCCCACACAATGGGCATCGACGGACCAAGGATAAATCGCGAATAATCAGCAACTTGCCGCTATCACCTCAGAAAGAATCGGCAACCCATCATCGAACCGCCAAAATCCTTAATCGTGCCGCAACAGAGTGGAGAAAGTCCGTGCAGCGGATCGGATCTGGCCGCGATTTTGCCAGCTTCAATAAGGAGCCATGAATGACTGTTCGGTCGCGATTAATCGTGGCGGTAGCCGTCATGAGCTGCTTCCTCGGCTGCATTCGTGGCGGGGAGTCGGCTGGAACGCCGCTCGACGTCAAAGGCCTGCGAATCGAGTTGCCGGCCGGATGGATGTCGGTGCCGCCGGCCTCGTCGATGCGCGCCGCGCAGGCGATCATCGCTGGGCCGGGAGGGCCCGCCGAGTTGGCGGTGTTCCACTTCGGCGCCGGCCAGGGCGGAGACATCGATGCCAACATCCAGCGCTGGATCTCCCAGATCACGCCGGATCCTGGGACCGGCCCGCAGCGCGAGACCTTCGAGACCACCGGCGGCCTGCGGGTCACCTGGGTCGACGCCGAGGGCACGCTGCAGCCGGGTCAGATGGGGATGGGGCCGGCGACGGCGCAGCCGCACTCGCGGCTGCTCGGCGCGGTCATCGAGGGCGAGGGCGGGCCCTGGTTCTTCAAGGCTACCGGTCCCGACCTGACGCTCGCCGGCCAGCGCCTCGCCTTCCGCGGCATGTTGCAGCGGGCGCGCCTCGAGTAGCGGTCGGCGGGCAGGCCGACGCGTCCCTGCGACGCCCTTCGTTCCGACCGTCGACGACCGGAGCTGGCCTGCCGTTCGTGGCGCCCCCCAACGGGCGTCACACTTCGCGGCCGCGGAAGAGCGCGAAGGCGCTGGTGTAGCCGTGCAGGAAGGTGCCGCCGTGCACCGGTCCGATCTCGCCGTTGCAGAAGAAGCCGCCGAGCGGGACGTCGCCGAGGTAGCGGCGGAAGAGCTCGCTGTCGTGATCGGGGCGGCCGTACAGGAACTGACCGCGACCGAGGCAGGAGAACAGCAGGGAGCCCGGGGTCGGTGGCGGATCCGCCCGGCAGTATCGCTGTAGCAGGGCTTCGAGATCGTGCGCCGAGGTCTCGGCGTCACGCAGGTGGAACTGCACGACCGCGTTGGGGTCGACGAGGGCGCCGATCGCCAGCGCCCCCGACGCCTGATCGATGCCGATCAGGTTGCGGATGAGGAAGTCGCCCTGCCCGTACTGCTGGCGATCCTCCCGCATGACGATGCCGACGAACAGCGAGTGGCGGGCGAGCTGGCGGTCGCGCGGATCGAGTCGGTCGTGCAGCTCCTGCAGGACGGCGAGCGGCGAGCGGCCGTCGAGGGCGCGGATGACGTTGCGCTCGCCGGCGGTGACGAACATCGGCTCGCCCACCGGCCGGCAGCCCTGGGCGACGATGGTGTCGACGGCCACGTTGCCGCTCAGGGCGACGCCGACGGCGCCGCTGCGGTGCACGCGCTCGCCGAGAAACAGCGCGTTGCTGCCGGCGTCGCGGCCGCCGCTGGCGATGCCGCCGACGGTCGTGCTGCCGGGATAGGCGCGGTCGAGGCCGCGGATCAGGCTCTCGGTGTCGAAGGTGAAGGGATCGGAGAGCACCACGAACTGCGGCGCGGAGGCGGAATCGACCGCGACCAGGCGCGCCAGCGCCTCCGGCTCGCTCTCCGGCGCCGGCACCGCGTCGTTGGTGAGGTGGAACGGCGCCATCGCCACCCCGGGAAGATACGCCGCGGTCAGCGACACGCCGGGGCGCCGCTCGATCTCGCGCCCGCCGCCGATCACGCCGCCGCCCGAGCAGCCGAGCAGCAGCGCCCCCGGCAGGGCCTCGGCGATGCGCGCCGGGATGCGGTCGTGTTCCGCCGCGTGGTGCGGCGAAATGAACGCGAGCACCAGCGTCGGCCGGCAACCGCCGAGCGCATCGCGGAGCACGCCGGCGGCCCGCTCGATCGCTCGCTCGAGCCGCGCTTCCTCGCTCGCTGCCGATGCCCACTTCATGCCGTGCTGCGCGCTCCAGCCGCGAGTGTAGCGCAATCGCGCCGCCTCGCAGCCCCCGCCGCCCTCTCATCTGCGATCGCCCCCGGCGCCGGGAGGGCCGCTGGCTACCGCGTCACGCATGCGCTACGTGTCTCCGCTTCCACAGGAGACGCCGTGCCCGAATTCGTCTACACCATGCACAAGCTGCGGAAGGCGGTGGCCGACCGCGTCCTGCTCGACGACATCACCCTCGCCTTCCTCCCCGGGGCCAAGATCGGCGTTCTCGGCCCCAACGGCGCCGGCAAGAGCACCCTGCTGCGCATCATGGCCGGCGTCGACGGCGAGTTCACCGGCGACGCCAAGCCGACCGCCGGGGTGCGGGTCGGCTTCCTGCCGCAGGAGCCGCAGCTCGACGCCGCCAAGACCGTGCTCGGCAACGTCGAGGAGGGGGTGGCCGACACGCGCGCCCTGCTCACCGACTTCGAGGCGGTCTCGGCGCAGCTCGCCGAGCCGATGGACGACGCGCAGATGACCAAGCTGCTCGACCGCCAGGCGGCGCTGCAGGACCGGATCGACGCCGCCAACGCCTGGGAGCTCGACCGCCAGCTCGACATCGCCATGGACGCGCTGCGCCTGCCGCCGCCCGACGCCGACGTCTCCACCCTCTCCGGCGGCGAGCGCCGCCGCGTCGCCCTCTGCCGCCTGCTGCTGCAGAAGCCCGACCTGCTGCTGCTCGACGAGCCCACCAACCACCTCGACGCCGAGTCGGTGGCCTGGCTCGAGCGCCATCTCCAGGAGTATCCGGGCACCGTCGTCGCCGTCACCCACGACCGCTACTTCCTCGACAACATCGCCGGCTGGATCCTCGAGCTCGACCGCGGACGCGGCATTCCCTTCGAGGGCAACTACTCCGCCTGGCTCGGCAAGAAGCGCGAGCGCCTGGAGCACGAGGAGAAACAGGCCTCGGCCCGCCAGCGCACCCTGTCGCGCGAGCTGGAGTGGATCAAGATGTCGCCGCGCGCCCGCCAGGCGAAGAGCAAGGCGCGCATCAGCGCCTACGAGGCGCTGCGCGGCGAAGAGGAGAACCGCGCCCCGGAGACGGTCGAGATCGCCATCCCGCCGCCGCCACGTCTCGGCGACCTGGTGGTCGAGGCCACGGGCCTGCGCAAGGGCTACGGCGACCGGCTGCTGATCGACGACCTCTCCTTCTCGCTGCCGCCGGGCGGCATCGTCGGCGTCATCGGCGCCAACGGCGCCGGCAAGACGACGCTGTTCCGCATGATCATCGGCCAGGAGCAGCCCGACGCCGGCGCCCTGCGGATCGGCGAGACGGTGCAACTCGCCTACGTCGACCAGTCGCGCGACACCCTCGATCCCGACAAGACGGTGTTCGAGGAGATCAGCCAGGGCGACGACCGCATCAAGGTCGGCAAGCGCGAGATCCCGGCCCGCGCCTACGTCGCCTCGTTCGCCTTCAAGGGCTCCGATCAGCAGAAGAAGGTCGGCCTGCTCTCCGGCGGCGAGCGCAATCGCGTCCAACTGGCGAAGATGATCCGCCGCGGTGGCAACGTCCTGCTGCTCGACGAGCCGACCAACGACCTCGACGTCGACACCCTGCGCGCCCTCGAGGACGCCCTGCTCGGCTTCTCCGGCTGCGTCGTCGTCATCTCCCACGATCGCTGGTTCCTCGACCGCATCGCCACCCACATCCTCGCCTTCGAGGGCGACAGCCACATCGAGTGGTTCGAGGGCAACTTCCAGGACTACGACGCCGATCTGCACCGGCGGCTGGGCACCGATGCGGATCAGCCGCACCGGATCAAGTTCAGGCCGCTGCAGCGGTGAGGAAGAAAGGGTTGGCGGCCATGGAGATCGGGCGCTCTTCTCCCCAGCCCGCAACCCCGACCTCCCAATCCCTGCAGCAATGATCACCATCTTCACCGACGGCGCCGCCAAGGGAAATCCCGGCCCCGGCGGTTGGGGGGCGATCGTCGCCACCGAGGAGCGGGTGCGCGAGCTCGGCGACGGGGCGCCGCACACCACCAACAACAAGATGGAGCTCACCGGGGTGATCGAGGCGCTGCGCGCGGCGCGCGGGGTGGAGGGAAAGATCGAGCTGCACACCGACTCGACCTACGTCATCCGCGGCATCACCGAGTGGATCCATGGCTGGCGGCGCCGCGGCTGGCGGACCGCCGAGGGACAGCCGGTGCTCAACCGCGAGCTCTGGGAGGCGCTGGCCCTCGAGGTCGCCGGGCGCGGGCGGGGCGGCATCCACTGGCACTACGTGCGCGGCCACTCCGCCATCCCCGGCAACGAGCGCTGCGACGAGATCGCCACCGGATTCGCCGCCGGCGAGCGCCCGGACCTCTACGACGGACCGCGCGCCGGCTACCCCGTCGCCATCCACGAGCGCCCCGCGGACACCTCGGTGCCGAAGCGGAGCAGCGGCAGCGGCAACAGCAAGTCCGCTCCCGCCTACGCCTACCTCAGCCTGGTCGGCGGCGTCGCCATGCGCCATCCGACCTGGGCCGAGTGCGAGCGCCGGGTGCGCGGCGTCTCCGGCGCCCGCTTCAAGAAGGCCACCAGCGCCGACGACGAGGCCGCCATCCTGCGCGCCTGGGGCGCGTCGCTGAAATAGGTTGCCGCTGCCGTGGCGCTGCTGGGGTGAACAGTCGCGATCCCCAACCGCGCACCGGCCCTTCCTCGGCCACCCGACGCCGCATCCCATTCCGGCGCGACGCCGGCGCTGTGGCGTCGCCCGCCGATCGGCACTAGAACACCCCCGTGAGCGGCGCGCCGGCGGCACCCACCCCTCCCGAGATGCTCGCCGAGCTGCGCGGGGTGGGCAAGTCGTACGCCAGCGACGGCCGCGCCCTGCCGGTGCTGCGCGACGTCAGCCTGGCGATCCCCGCCGGCGAGGTGGTCGCCGTCCTCGGGCCGTCGGGCTGCGGCAAGTCGACGCTGCTGCGCATCCTCACCGGGCTGATTCCGCCGACCACAGGCGAGGTGCTCTGCCACGGCCAACCGCTGCGCGGGTTCCACCCCGGCGCCGCGATCGTCTTCCAGAGCTTCGCGCTCTACCCGTGGCTCACCGTCGCCGACAACGTCGGCGTCGGCCTCTATCGCCGCGGCCTCGCCGCCGCCGAGGCGCGGCAGCGCGTCGGCCACGCCATCGACCTCGTCGGCCTCGAGGGCTTCGAGGAGGCGTATCCGAAGGAGCTGTCGGGCGGCATGAAGCAGCGCGTCGGCATCGCCAGGGCGCTGGTCGGCGGGCCGGAGCTGCTGTGCATGGACGAGCCCTTCTCGGCGCTCGACGTGCTGACCGCGGAGGCGCTGCGCTCCGAGGTCTACGGCCTGTGGTCGCGCGGCAGCATGGGCCTGAAGAGCCTGTTGCTGATCACCCACCTGATCGAGGAGGCGGTGTTCCTCGCCGATCGCATCCTCATCATGGCCGCCAACCCGGGGAGCGTGAAGCAGGTGCTGGTGAACGAGCTGCCGCACCCGCGCGAGTACCGCGATCCGGCATTCCTCGAGCTGGTCGACGAGATCCACGCCGCGATCACCGCGATCCACCTGCCCGACGAGCGCCGCGCCGCCGGCCGGCCACGCCTCGAGCCGGTGCCCAACGTCTCGGTCAACGAGGTCATCGGCCTGCTCGAGGTGGTGCACGACCACGGCGACCGCATCGACCTCTTCGAGCTGGCGAACCGCCTGCGGCTCGACCTCGGACGCAGCATCCTCGTGGTCAAGGCGGCCGAGCTGCTCGAGCTGGTGGCGACCCCGAAGCAGGACGTCCTGGTGACGCCGGTCGGCCGCGAGCTCGTCGCCAGCGACGAGAACGGCCGCAAGCGCCTCTTCCAGCGCCAACTGCTGCGCACCCCGACCTTCGCCTTCCTGTTCGATCGCCTGCGCCAGGCCCCCGGCGCGCGCCTGCCGGCCGACGTGGTGCGCGAGGAGCTCGCCTGCTTCGTGCCCAACGAATCGACGCCGGAGCTGTTCGACGCCATCGTCACCTGGAGCCGTTACGGCGAGCTGCTGCGCTACGACGCCAGCGACGACGCGCTGTTCCTCGACCCGGAATCGGCGGCGCCACCCGACGCGCCGCGCTGACGCCGCGCCCCACCCGAGGCTGGCCGATGCCGCTCGCCCGCCGTCCCGGCCCGCAGCGCCGCGAGTTGCCCATCGCGGGCGCGTGGTGGATCGACCTGCTGATCGTCGTCGCGCTGGCGGCGCTGGTGGCCGGCGTCGTCGCCCTCGCCCGCCGCTGGACGGCGCCGCTGCGCCCGACCGTCGACATCGACCTCTCGCTGTGCGCGCTCCCCGGCTACACCCTGCTGTCGCTGGCGCGCGGCGTCGCCGCCTACCTGCTGTCGCTCGCCTTCACGCTCGTCTACGGCAGCATCGCCGCCCACCGGCGCGTGGCCGAGCGGGTGATGATCCCGGTGCTCGACATCCTCCAGGGCATCCCCGTGCTCGGCTTCCTCCCCGGTCTGGTGCTCGGCATGGTGGCGCTGTTCCCCGGCTCGAACATCGGCCTCGAGCTCGCCTGCGTGGTGATGATCTTCACCGGCCAGGTGTGGAACATGACCTTCTCGTCCTACGGCTCGCTGCGCGCCGTCCCGCTCGAGCTGCGCGAGGCGGCGCGCGTCTACCGCTTCGGCTGGTGGAAGACCTTCAGCGTCGTCGAAGTGCCGGCGGCGATGATCGGCCTGGTGTGGAACTCGATGATGTCGATGGCCGGGGGCTGGTTCTTCCTCACCGTCAACGAGGCGTTCACCCTCGGCGACCACGACTTCCGCCTGCCCGGCATCGGGTCGTACATGAGCGTCGCCATCGACCGCGGCGACGTCCGCGCCATGGCCGCCGCCACCGTGGCGATGATCGTCATGATCGTCGTCGTCGACCAGCTCGTCTGGCGCCCGGCGCTCGCCTGGGCGCAGAAGTTCAAGCTCGAGGAGACCGAGGCCGACGTCGGCGCCACCTCCTGGGTGCTCGCCCTGCTGCGGCGGTCGCGCGCCATCGCCTGGGCGGAGCAGCGGGCGGCGCGGGTGCTGGCCCTGTTCGAGAGTCGGGCCGCCGCCGCGCCCTCCGCTGCCGCCGGCGAGAGCGGTCGCGCCGCGTCCCGCCTGCTCGGCGCGGGGGTCGGGCTCGGCTTCGCCGCGCTGGCGCTGCTCGGCGCCGCCCATCTGGTGACGATGCTGCACGCGCTCACCGCCGCCGAGTGGCGCCAGCTCGCCGCCGCGCTCGGCCTCACCTTCCTCCGCACCTACGCGGCGCTCGCCATCGGCGCCCTGTGGACGGTGCCGGTCGGCATCTGGATCGGCCTCTCCCCCGCCCGCACCCGCATCCTGCAGCCGATCATCCAGGTCGCCGCCGCCTTCCCGGCGCCGATGATCTTCCCCCTCGTCACCCTCGCCATCCTCGCCGCCGGCGTGCCGTTCGCCTGGGGCTGCGTGGCGCTGATGCTGCTCGGCTCGCAGTGGTACATCCTCTTCAACGTCCTCGCCGGCGCCGGCGCCATGCCGCACGATCTGCGCGAGGTCGCCGCGGTCTGCGGCCTCGGCCGCTGGGCGCGCTGGCGCACCCTCTACCTGCCGGCGATCGTCCCCTACCTGATCACCGGTCTGATCACCGCCGCCGGCGGCGCCTGGAACGCCAGCATCGTCGCCGAGTACGTGCGCTACCGCGGCGACACGCTGATCGCGCCCGGCCTCGGCTCGCTGATCACCACCGCCACCGCCGCCGGCAACTTCCCCCTCCTCGCGGCCGGCGTGCTGACCATGTCGCTCGGCATCGTCGCCATCAACCGGACGGTGTGGCGCCGCCTCGGGCGGTACGCGGACGCGCGCTTCAGCCTGAACCGCTGACCGTCAGCCGACGGGGAATCCCCCGCGCTGGCGGAGCCCGGTCGTCGCTGCCGGGTGGCGCTCCGGCGCTTGAGCAACGCGCCCCGGCCGGAGCATGGTGGGCGCCGGGGGGAAGCAGAATGGTGGTCGCTCTTGCGTTCGCGCTGCTGATCGCCGCCGCGCCCGCGGTCGCCGACAGCTTCGTGGTCGAGACCAATTCCTATCTCATCGGCCAGGCGCCGGACTGGCTCGACGACGCCACCGTCGTCTGGCACGACCCGCTGCCGCGCGACGAGGACAACGACGGCACGCGCCAGATCTACCGCTCGCGGCTCGACGGCCGCGACACGGTCTGCCTCACCTGCGGCCTCGAGGGACCGAACCAGGTGCCGGTGGTGCGCCCGGGCGGCGACTGGATCCTCTTCCACTCCTGGGCCGGTCACCAGGTGAAGATCGGCGGCCCCGGCTTCGGCGGCATCGGCTCCGAGGTGTGGGTGATGCGGCCCGACGGCAGCCAGCGCACCAACCTCACCAACGACGGCGAATTCCACGACAACTTCCACGCCTACTGGTCGCCCGACGGCACCCACATCGCCTGGACCTCGCTCAACTGGAACCCCGCCGACGGCGGCAACGGCCGCTCCGACGTTCGCGTCGCCCGCTTCGACCCCGACGGCCCCGACGGCCCGCGCCTGGTCGGCGCGCACGTCGTCCGCCCCGGCAACGGCCACTGGTACGAGACCCAGTGGTGGGCGCCCGACGGCTCGGGATTCCTCTACACCGAGACCGTCGACACGGCGATCAACCCGGAGCTCTTCTTCTGCCGTCTGCCCGATCGCGACCGCGGCACGTGCCGCCGCACCCGTCTCACCTTCGACCCGGCCTGGGACGAGCAGGCGATCTTCACCCCGGACATGCGGCGCATCCTCTTCATGTCGTCGCGCAACCTTCCCGGCGCCCACAACGACTGGGCCCACACCGCCCAGCTCCTCGACCTGCCGGCGAGCTACGACTACCAACTCATCCTGTTCGTGTTCAGCGACAGCTTCCTGCAGCCGATCCTCGAGCAGGCCACCGACCTCTACGAGATGGAGCTCGAGTGGAACGCCGCCCGCACCCGCTTCCAGCCCGGCCGCCTGCGCCGCCTCACCCGCTCCGGCAGCGACGGCTGGGTGATCCCCGAATTCGCCTGGGATCCCAGGGGCGAACGCCTGCTCTGGTCCGAGGCCAGGTTCACCGACGGCCGCCGCGTCGACCAGGGCTGCGTCGTCCGCAGGCTGCGTCGCGACTTCATCGCCCGCCTGCGCGGCGTCGACCGGGTCGAGAAGATCCCCTTCGGCATCGCCAGCGAGATGCGCGACGCCGCCGCGGCGCTGCTCGGCGACCCGCCGTCCTTTGCCCACCAGGGCCTCGGCTGCGGCGGCGCCGACCCGACACGGGAGCCGTCCTTCGTCCAGGAAACCCGCATCGGCCGCTACGTCCGGCGCTGACCCGCCGCCGCGCGCCACCGGGGCGCCAACCGGATATCTCGGCCGCCCCCGCCGGTCGCGCCGTCGCTCGCCACCCCGCGGCCCTCTGCCCGTGGCACCGGCGTTGCTCGGCTTGAAGGTGCGAACTTCATGCGTTGGTGGCGTGACATATCGAGTGCGCTGCTGGCCGCCGTGCTGCTGGCGCCGCCGGCGGCGCGGGCGGTGTCGTACGACATCGTCTACGTGCGCCAGCCGCGCTTCGGCGACGCCACCAACACCACCTGGCCGGAGGTGGCGCACCCGGCGAGGATCGATCCCGGCGCCGACCTGATGTTGCTGCACCCGGACGGTCGCGAGGAGGTGCTGGTCGCCGGCGGCGTCGGCGCGGTCACCGATCCGTTCGTCTCGTTCGACGCGCGGTGGGTCTACTACAGCTACTTCTACGATGCCCGGCCGCAGGGCTACAACGCGCAGCGCGATCTGCCCTGGAACGGCGCCGACATCTTCCGCATCAACCTGCAGACGCGCGCCATCGAGCAGCTCACCTTCCAGGAGGTCACCCCCAACACCGGGGCCGGGCGGTTCGACGAATCGAACCCCGTCAACCCGCCGAGCCAGTACGATCGCCTCGGGTACGGCATCCTCAACCTCGGCCCGGCGCCGGTCGCCGGCGGCCGCGTCGCCTTCACCAGCAACCGCAACGGCTTCGTGCCGCCGCGCGGCCTCACCACGCCGACCATGCAGCTCTTCGTCATGGACGCCGACGGCGGCAACGTCACCCAGATCGCGCCGATGAACATCGGCAGCGCGCTGCACCCGACGCCGCTGGTCGACGGCCGCCTGCTCTTCAGCTCGCTCGAATCGCAGGGCCTGCGCGACGAACGCATGTGGGGGATCTGGTCGATCTGGCCCGACGGCCGGCACTGGGATCCGGTGGTCAGCGCCTTCCTCAGCGGCCAGGCCTTCCACTTCATGACCCAGCTCTCCAACACCGATCTGGTGGTGGTCGACTACTACAATCTCAACAACAACGGCTTCGGCACCCTGCTCCGCCTGCCGGTGCAGCCGCCCCCCGGCACGCCGCGCTTCCATTCCGCCTTCCCGGCGCAGAACCCGGCGATCGCGCAGACCGTCGGCGGCGGCTTCCCGTACCCGTTCCGCATGGCCTTCACGCCGCGCGGCCTGTTCAACATGACGCCGTTCACGCACGGCGAGGACGAGGCGGCGCCGATCGGCGGCAACGGCAAGCGGGTCGGCAAATTCACCCAGCCGAGCGGCGCGCCCGACAACGACCTGCTGGTGGTCTGGTCGCCGGGCCCGTGCAACGACCTCAACCGGCCGACCGCCCTCCCCTACTACGATGCCGGCCTCTACCTGATCCCGAACGCCGCCACGGTCACCAACCCGAGCCAGTTGGTGCCGATCAAGAACGATCCCAACTACAACGAAGCCTGGCCGCGCGCGGTGGTGCCGTACTCCGCGGTGCACGGCGTCGCCGAGCCGGCCGCCATCCCGTGGCTGCCCAACGACGGCGCCCTGCGCCCCGAGCTGCCGGCCGGCACGCCGTACGGGCTGGTCGGCAGCAGCAGCGTCTACAAGCGCGAGAGCTTCCCCGGCTTCGTGCCCTCGTGGTCCGACACCTTCGATGGCCTCGACGCCTTCAACACCGCCGAGAACGGCCAGAGCAGCAACTGGGAGTGGCAGGGGGCCGACGCCGGCAGATACGACAACGGCGACATCTGGGCGATCCGCATCGTCGGCATGGAGCCGAACACGCACCGCAGCTACGGCCCCAACGGCGGCCCCAGCGGCGGCTCGCGCTTCTCCTCGCACGCCGGCGAGAAGCTGCGCATCCTGGGCGAGATCCCGCTGCGCAAGCTCGCCGCCGGCGGCGCGCCGCTGCTCGACGGCGAGGGCAACCCCGACACCAGCTTTCTCGTCAAGGTGCCGGCCGATTCGCCGTTCACCTTCCAGACCCTCGACCGCAACGGCATGGTGCTCAACGCCGCCCAGACCTGGCACCAGGTGCGGCCGGGCGAGGTGCGGACCGACTGCGGCGGCTGCCACGCCCACAGCCAGTTGCCGCTCGACTTCGCCACCACGGCGGCGGCGCAGCCCGGGTATCCGGTCGCCGACCTGGGCGCGACGACGCCGCTGCTGAGCAAGGATGCGCAGGGCAACCCCAGCCTGCGCACGGTGAACGCGCCGCTGATCACGGTCGAGTTCCTGCGCGACATCCGCCCGCTGCTGCAGCGCAGTTGCGTGCCCTGCCACACGCGCAGCGCGACGAGCCCGCCGGGCGCCTTGGTGCTCGACGACTACGCCAGCGTCGGCGGTCTGCCCGGCGATTACGTCCGCCTCGCCGACGACCGGCGGGCGCGCTGGGGCTATCCGCCGCTGGTCGACGTCGGCGGGCCGGCCTGGCGGCAGAGCAACGCCAGCCGCTACGTGCGCATGTTCCAGAGCCGGCGCAGCCTGCTGATGTGGAAGCTGTACGGCCAGCGCCTCGACGGCTGGCGCAACGCCGACCACCCGACCGAAGCGGTGCCCGGCAACCGGGCGACCCTGCCCGCCGGCGCCGACGTCAACGCCGCCGACCTCGATTTCACCGGCCTGATGATGCCGCCGCCGGGCAGCGGCGCGGCGCCGTTGAGCGAGGACGAGAAGATGCTGTTCGCGCGCTGGATCGACCTCGGCTGCCCGATCGACTGGGACCAGAGCGCCTACGGCTGGTTCCTCGACGACCTGCGCCCGAGCCTGGACGTCAGCCTGCCGCGGCCCGGCGCCAACCCCGCCCCACTGACGCTGCTGCGCCTCGGCGCCGCCGACGCCCACACCGGCGTCGACTGGTCGACCCTGTCGGTGCGGGCGACCTTCCCCGTGAACGGCCGCGCCGCCGGCGCCCAGCTCGCCGATCTCGCGACGAGCGCCGGCCAGGGCATCCGCGCCATCGCGTTGAGCCCATCGATCAGTTCCCTCGCCGACGGCACGCTGACCGTCAGCGTCGCCGACGTGCAGGGCAACGTCAGCCGCGTCGCCCGCCACTTCTCGGTGCCGGGCGCCGCCGGCACGCCGACCGCGACGCCCACCGCGACCGCGCTGCCGCCGACGCCGACCGTCACCCGCACCCGCACCGTCACCGCCACGCGCACGATCACGCCCACCGCGACCATCACGCCGACGCCGGCGCCGACGGTCGCGGTCGGCGGCGACGTGCGCTACTACCGCGGCGATCGCCCGGTGGACGCCGTCATCATCGCCGGCGCCAGCAGCGGCGCCGACGGCGCGTACTCGCTCACCGCCCCGCTCGGCGCGCCGCTGACCCTCTCGCCCCGCCGCGGCGGCGGCCTGAGCGGCGCCGTCACCGCTCTCGACGCCGCCTGGATCCTGCAGTACCTCGCCGGCCAGCGCAGCATGGACGCCGAACAGCGCCTGGCCTGCGACGTCACCGGCAACGGCAGCCTCAGCACCCTCGACGCGACGCGCATCCTGCAATGGGCCGTCGGCGGCTCCGACCCCTTCCCCGCCGCCACCCTCTGCGGCTCGGACTGGCTCTTCTTCCCCGACGTCGCCGGCGGGCCGCCGCCCACCCTCGTCGCACCGTCCTTCGCCGGCGGCCAGTGCCAGCGCGGCGCCATCGTCCATCAGCCGCTGGCCGGCGCCGCCGCCGCGCAGCGCTTCCGCGCCGCCGCCCTCGGCGACTGCACCGGCAACTGGCTCGCGGGCGCGGCGCTGCGGGCGCGCGCCGCCGCTCCGTTCACCGTCACCGCCTCCCGCCCACGCCGCGCCCGCGGCCAGCTCCGCCTCCCCATCCAGGTCGCCGGCGGCGGCTTCTCCGCCGTCGAGCTCTCCCTGCGCGCCGACCCGTCGCTGCGGTTGCGCGCCGTGCGGCTCTCGCCCCCCGTCGGCGCCGCCGTCCGCCATCGCGTCAGCGGCGGCGACACCATCCGCATCGCCGTCGCCAGCCCCCGCCCCCTCGAGCGCCTGCATCTCGTCCCCGTCTTCGACGGCCCCGGCCGCGCCGCCCTCACCGCCAGCCGCGTCGACGACCTCCCCCAGCAACGCCTGGACTAGACCGGCGGCATGGCGACCCGCGGTACCGCCTGACCTCGACCGGCGAGCCCCTTGAAGACCGGTCGGATCCCATCTACCACCGCCCCACGAGCCCTCGCGCGATGACCCGCGAGCCCACAGCGTCCGCCGGACTGAACCGGCGGCTCACTCCGCGTTGGGCTGAGGAGAGGCCGAATCGGTGCCGCCGAAGATTCGAGAGCTCATCGCCAACCTCGAGCATGCAGGCTTCAGCAACCGCGGCGGCAAAGGCAGCCATCGGAACTTCGTCCATCCGAGGGTGAGCAAGCCAGTGGTTCTTTCGGGCAACCTGGGCGATGATGCCAAGCAGTATCAGGTCCGGGCTGTGAAGCTCGCGATCGAGGAGTCGAGCAGATGAAGGAGAGCGCGCGCTACGTGAAGATCGTGGAATGGTCAGAAGAGGACCAGTGCTACGTGGGGAGCTCGCCAGGCCTGATCCTCGGAGGGTGCCACGGCGCCGACGAACGACAGGTGTTCGACCAGCTCTGCGAGATCGTGGACGACGCCATTGCCCTCTATAAGAGCGAAGGAAAGCCTCTCCCGGCACCGACCTCTGGACGTGACTTCGCGAACAAGATGCAGCACGTCGCCTGACAGCAGCGCTCGACCGCGCGGCTCCGCGGTCCGCGTCGGCTGCCGCGCCGTGTCATTCGGGCGGCTGCGCCTGCGAGTCGGCCGCCGCCCCACTACAGTGAAAGGACCTATTCCCGTCGACCCCCGTGGCGATGATGCTCTCTGCGGGCGTGATTCCCGCTGTGGATTGCCGCCATGATCTCGCGTTTGATGTCCATCCTGGCGGGTCGGTGCATCCGTCACGATCGACCCCAAGCGAACTACGTGCGTGATGTACGGGTGGTTGCCCACTCTCTTGATCCCGACGGGTGCGTTCCATGCGGGACGCACCCGAAACGTCAACCTGGCTGCCGACGCCTTGCGTGCCGCAGTGCTCAGCCAGTGGCCGCCCAGCCCGCCGGCTTCAGCGCGCGGCTACCGCGAATGATACGGACAAACCTAACTGCAGCCGACGCGGGCCCGCGTCCCGCGGCCCGCGGCTCATCGCCCAGGCGTTAGCCGGAGACTTGCCGCATGGGACTCTTGACCTTCAGCATCAACGTCACCTTGGACGGCTGTGTCGACCATGAGGAGGGGATCGCCGACGAAGAGACCCACGCCTTCTTTACCGGCCTGATGGACGAGGGCGGGGCGATGCTGTGGGGCCGCGTCACCTACGAGATGATGGAAAGCTTCTGGCCGGCGGTCGCCGGTGGCGACGTGGAGGCGCCGCCAGCGATCCGCGAGTGGGCGGTCAAGCTTGAGGCCAAGCCGAAGTACGTGGTGTCGTCGACGCGAAAGAACTTCCCGTGGACCAATAGCCACCACGTCGCCGGCGACCTTCGCACGGGCGTGCAGAAACTGAAGGACGCGACCCCGGCCGGCGTGCTCCTCGGTAGCGGCCAGCTCGCGACCGCGCTCGACCGGCTGGATCTGATCGATGAGTACAGGTTCCTCGTCCACCCCAGAATCTCCGGCCACGGCCCGACCCTGTACCAGAGCGGGCTGCCCAGGACGCGACGGCTCGAGCTGGTCTCGGCGAAGCCGCTCCGTAGCGGTGCGGTGGCGATGCACTACCGGCGCGCGAGCGGCTAACCTCGATACGACAAGACACCTTCACCACGGAGGCACGGAGCCACGGAGGGTGCAGCGTGGGAATGGCGGGTGGGCGCGATCCCTATGGCCATTGCTGATGGCGTTGGGGATCTCGCCCCCGAACCCTCTCTTGTCCAGGTGACTCCGTGTCTCCGTGCCTCCGTGGTGAAATGGTTTCGTCACATCCAGCGGACGGTCCGCTCCAGCGGGCGGAACGAAGGCGGCCGGAGCGCGCGGCTGGCGGCGCGCCATCGCTGAGGCGGGCGATCGGTCGCGGTCTCGTCCTGACGCCCCGGGCCCGACGCCGGGCGCTTGGCACCTTGCCGCGCGGTCGTCGCCCGCCGTCGTCGAGGCTCGCCTGATGCATCCCGCACGCCCGCTCCGCGTCCCGCCCGGCGCGCACTGACACCGCGGCGAGGGTGGCGTGACCGCGCGCGTCATCCGCCGTCCGCCGCCTCATCCCACCTCGGCGTTGACTCGGCGAAATCGGCGGCACTACAAGCCGACGCATCCACAAGGGGAGGTTCGTTCCATGGCGCAGGCAGCAGCACAGTCGGCCATTCCGCTCCATCGCGACGTCGCGGCGTTCATCGGCGGCCGGACGCGCAAGATGCTGATCGACGGCGCGTGGGTGGAGGCGGCGTCGGGCCGGACCTTCACCACCGTCGACCCCGCGACCGAGGAGCCGCTCGCCGAGGTCCCGGCGGGCGACAGAGAGGACATCGACCGCGCGGTGCGCGCGGCGCGCCGGGCGTTCGAGAGCGGCCCGTGGCGGCGCATGACGGCGTCGGAACGCGGCCGCGCCCTGTGGAAGCTCGCCGACCTCATCGAAGCGCGCGGCGAGGAGTTCGCGCAGCTCGAGACGCTCGACAACGGCAAGCCGATCAGCGTCGCCCGCGTCGCCGACGTCCCGCTGGTCGTCGACCACTTCCGCTACTTCGCCGGCTGGGCCACCAAGGTCGAGGGCGAGACGATCCCGGTGTCGACGCCCGGCCTGCACGTGCTCAACTACACGCTGCGCGAGCCGGTGGGCGTCGTCGGCCAGATCATCCCCTGGAACTTCCCGCTGCTCATGGCGGCGTGGAAGCTGGGCGTCGCGCTGGCCTGCGGCAACACGGTGGTGCTGAAGCCCGCCGAGCAGACGCCGCTGTCGGCCCTGCGCCTCGGCGAGCTGCTCGACGAGGCGGGCTTCCCGCCCGGCGTGGTGAACATCGTCACCGGCTACGGCGAGACGGCCGGCGCGGCGCTGGCCGAGCACCCGGACGTCGACAAGGTCGCCTTCACCGGCTCCACCGAGGTCGGCCGCATCGTCATGCGCGCCGCCACCGGCAATCTGAAGCGCGTCTCGCTCGAGCTCGGCGGCAAGTCGCCGAACATCATCTTCGCCGACGCCGACCTCGATGCCGCCGCGGTCGGCGCCGCCAACGCGATCTATTTCAACCACGGCCAGTGTTGCTGCGCCGGGTCGCGCCTGTTCATCGAACAGAAGGCCTACGACACGGTCATGCCGAAGCTGATCGAGTATTCCGAGAAGGTGAAGCTCGGCCCCGGCATGGACCCGGCGACGGAGATGGGGCCGCTGGTCTCGAGCGAGCAGTTCGAGCGCGTCACCGGCTACCTCGAGCACGGCAGGCAGGAGGGCGCCACGGTGCGCGCCGGCGGCGGCCGCCCGGCGCGCTTCGACAAGGGCTACTTCGTCGCCCCGACGGTGTTCAGCGACGTCCGCCCCGACATGAAGGTGGTGCGCGAGGAGATCTTCGGCCCGGTGGTCTGCGCCGTGCCCTTCAAGGATCCCGAGGAGGTGCGCGCCGCCGGCAACGACACCGCCTACGGCCTCGCCGCCGCGGTGTGGACGAAGGACGTGCAGAAGGCGCACCGCATGGCGGCGGCGCTGAAGGCCGGCACGGTGTGGATCAATTGCTACAACATGTTCGACGCCGCCTCGCCCTTTGGCGGCTACAAGCAGAGCGGCTTCGGCCGCGAGATGGGCAAGGCCGCGCTCGAGCTGTACACGCAGATCAAGAGCGTCTGGGTGAACCTCGGCGAACACGCGTGAGGAGGACGGCAGGCGTCGCTCACTCCAGCGCGCGCACCATCCCCAGCGCCGTCAGACGCGCCACCGCGCTGGCGCCGGCGCCGAGGTCGCCGTCGCAGGCGCCCTCGATCGCCGCGCCGTCGAGCAGACGGCGCATGACGGCGGCCTCGGCGGCGGGCAGGCGCAGGCGCTGCACGTCCAAAGCCGGGCGGCAGATCAGATAGTCGACGGCGCCCATCTCGGGGGGCGCCGGCGAGCGGCCAGCGGCAACGGCTTCGATGGCCGGTAGCACGTCCGCGGCGCAGTGGACGATGCGCAGCGCGGCCAGGGTGCGGACGCGCAGCCTCGGCCATGCGTCCGGCGGAATCTCCGCCAGCGCCGCGGCGGCGAGGGGCGGGCCGTCGTCGGGCGCGTCGGCGACCTCGAGGTCGGCCTGCTCGACGGCGGCGATGTCGGCGAGCACCGACGGCGCGACCGCCAGCGCGCTGCCGAAGCGGTGCGTCGGAATGAATGCCGCGAGCCGCGCGCCGACGCGCGCGAACTCGTAGCCGCGCGGCGGATGGGCGGCGACGTAGGCGGCGATCAGCGCCGCCAGCTCGGCCTCGCCGAGGACGTGGCGCAGGGTGGGAAAGTTCTGCCGCAGGCCGCGGCAGAGGCGAACCGCGTAGGCGTCGCGGTAGACGGCGAGGCCGCGGGCGGCGGCAACCGGCGCGGTCGGCGCCAGCAGCGCGGCGGCGCGCGCGGCGGCGCCGTGATCGACGATCTCGGCGAAGAGCTGGCGCTGCGCCTCCGCCCAGCGCGGCGATTCCGCCGCGTCGCCCCTGGCCGACTCGACGAGGCGCCGCGTCGGCGGACGCCGCTCCGGCGGCGTCCGCTCGAGGAACGGTCCGCGCCGAGAGGCGACAGGCGCCGCCGGAAGCGCGCCCGCCGCAGGGATGACCGCCGCGCGCAGCGCCCGCGCACGCTCCAGCTCGCGCAGCAGGTCGGCGAAATCGGGCAGCGCGTCGTCGCGCTCGAGGATCGTGCCGGCGCCCGGGAAGCGGGCGACGGCGCGTTGGTACAGCGCCCACACCGGGTCCGACACCGGCGCGTCGTGGGTGTCGATGCGCACGTCCGGCAGCACCGCGTGCCCGGCGACGTGAACGTAGGCGACGTCGTCCGGCGCCAGCAGGGAGAGGTACGGCTCGGGATCCCAGCCGAGATTGGCGGCGTTCACCACCAGGTTGTTGACGTCGAGCAGGACGCCGCAGCCGCTCTGCCGGCAGAGCGCGGCGAGGAGCTCGGCTTCGCTCATCTCGTTGCCGGCGAAGGCGACGTAGACGGTCGGGTTCTCGAGATACAGGCGCCGGCCGAGCGCCTCCTGCGCCTGATCGACGCGGCGGGCGACGTGGCCGAGGACCGCGGAGGTGTAGGCGACCGGCAGCAGGTCGTGCGACTCGCGCCCGCGCCACGAGGTCCAGCTCAGGTGGTCGCTGACGAAGCGCGGCTCGATCTCGTCGGCGAGGGCGCGCAGGCGCGCCAGGTGGTCCGCATCGAGCGGCTCCTGGCCGGCGATCGACAGGCTGACGCCGTGCAGGACCAGCGGATAGTCGGCGCGCAGCCGGCGCAGCATCTGCCGGGTGCGGCCGCCGATGCCCATGAAGTTCTCGGAGACCAGCTCCAGCCAGTCGACCGGCGGGCGCTGGTCGACGAGATCGCCGAAGTAGCGCGGCCGGAAACCGAGTCCGAAGGACATGGCGAACGCCGGGCCGCCGCCGGGGCTGCCCCCGGCGGCGGCGCAGCGATCAGTGCTTCAGCTTCGCGGCCTCGTCGGCGGTGACCCAGGCGCCGCCGGCGTCGGTGCAGTCCTTCTCGCTCTTGAGCTCCGGCACCTTGCTGCCGGCGCACATGCCGGCGTGCCCCTTGATGCTCTCGCCGCAGGACTTGCGATAGCACGCCTTGGCATCGCCCTCGTCGGCGGCGCGCGCGGCGCCGCCCAGCGCCAGGATCGCGCCCGCCACCAATGCTCCGAACACCTTGCCGTTCATGCTCCCTCCTCGATGTGCGCGGCCCGATGCCGCGTCCCGCGGAGTATGCGACGCGGGCGCCGAGGCCACAAGGCAGCGGCGGTCAGCCGCGCGCCGCCAGCGTCTGCTCGAACAGGGCCCGCACCTCGGCGATGTGCCGATCGAGGCTGCGGCGGCGCCAGTGCGTGGTGGGGATCGGCTTGTGCACCACCACCTCGACCGTCGCCGGGCGCAGGATGGCGCCGTGCTTGGGCAGCACGTCGAGGCTGTTCCGGAAGACGATCGGCACCAGCGGCCGGCGGGCGGCCATGGCGAGGTGGAAGGCGCCCTTCTTGAACGGACCGAGGCGCGGCGTCGGGCTGCGCGTCCCCTCCGGGGCGATGACGATCGAGACGCCGCGGCGCAGGGCGTCGATCGCCGGCTCGAGCGCGTGCACGGCCTCGGCGTGGTGGAAGCGGTCGACGAAGATGGTGCCGCCGGCGGCGAAGAGCGGCCCGAGCAGCGAGCGCCGGATCTCCTGCTTGGCGATGCCGACGAAATCGCGGCGCAGCAGCTTGCAGAGCAGCAGGGTCTCGACCGCGCTCTGGTGGTTGAAGATGAAGACCGCCGGGCGGTCCGACCACAGGTACTGCTCGCCGCGCACCTGCAGGTCGACGCCGGCGATCGCGGTGCCGAGCTCGCCCCAGGTGCTGAGCGCCAGGTTGAGGCCCTGCTGCCAGTCGCCGGTGAGCAGCGCCGCCGGCAGGCTGAGCAGGAACGACGGCAGCGCGCTCGCCGCCGCCAGCGCCGTGCGCACCACCTCCTGCGGCGGCGGCGTGCCGCGACTGGTGAAACGGCGCACCGGCCAGCCGCGCTTGGCGGCGATGGCGGCGAGCCCGCGGTTGGGGTTGATCGGCCGCGGCCGGCCGACGATGTCGAGCAGCGGCAGGTCCTCGTCGCTGTCGGTGTAGAAGAAGCTGCGCGACAGCTCGATGCCGTGCGCGGCGGCGAAGGCGCGCGCCGCGCTCGCCTTGCCGACCCCGTAGCAGGACGGGTGCACCACCTCGCCGGTGATGGCGCCGGCGGCGTCGAGCGCCAGGCGGGTGCACATCACGTGCGCGATGCCGAGCTCGCGGGCGATCGGATTCACCTGATAGGGCAGCGCCGACGACACCACCGCGACCCGGTGTCCCTTGCGCTGGTGCGCCTGCACCAGGGCGCGCGATTCGGGGTAGATCGCGGTCGCCAGCCCCTCGGCGAACAGGCGCTCGCCCATCTCCACCAGCTCCTGCTCCGGCATGCCCGCGAGCAGACCGACGGTGTCGGCGACGAATCCCGAGAAGCCGATGCCGCCGAGTTGGAAGCGGGCCGCCGCGGCGATGCCCTGCGCCATCGCCGCCGCATCGATCTTGCCGAGCCGCACCAGCTCGCGGACGAACGCGCCGGCCGAGAAGCCGGCGATGAGGGTCCGGTCGAGGTCGAAGAAGGCGCCGATGCGCGGTCCCGACGGCCCCTTGTCGATGGCGCCGGTGAGCGAGGCGTAGAGGGTCATGTCGGCGAGCCCAAAACCACAGATGGACGCGGATGGCCACCGAGGCCCGCCCCGGGGCGGCGGGCGAGGCCGCGCCGCGGCGACGACGATCGCTACGGCGTCAGCGCCACCTTGAGACAGCCGTCGCGGCGCTGGTCGAACAGCTCGTAGGCGTGCCGCCCCTCGGCGAGCGGCAGGTGGTGGCTGATCAGGCTGGTCGGATCGAGGCGGCCGCTCTCGATCAGCGGCAGCAGCATCGGCACGAAGCGCGGCACGTCGACGAGGCCGATGCGGAAGGTGAGATCCTTGATGAACGCCGTCCCCATCGGGAACGGGAACTCGGCGTCGAGCAGCACGCCGACGACCGAGAGCACGCCGCCGATGCGCACCAGGTCGAAGGCGAGGCGGACGGTCTCGGCGGCGCCGACGGCTTCGATGACCGCATCGGCGCCCACCCCGTTGGTCGCCTGCAGCAGCGCATCGCGCGGGTCCTCCCGCGACGCGTCGACCGGCACGGCGCCGAGCAGGCGCGCCTGTTCCAGGCGGTAGCCGACGCGATCGATGGCGACGATGCGCGCCGGCCCGAAGAGCTGGGCGCTCATGATGGCGAAGAGCCCGACCGGACCGCAGCCGACCACCGCCACCGTCTGTCCGGCCCGGATGTTGGCGTTCTCGGCCGCGTAGTAGCCGGTCGGCAGGATGTCGGTGAGGAACAGCACCTGCTCGTCCGCGAGCTGCGGCGGGCTGGGGAAGAGGTTGGCGTCGGCGTGCGGCACGCGGATCGCCTCCGCCTGCCCGCCCGGCAGATCGGGGGAGAAGCCGTACACCTTGTTCACCGTCCGCAGGCAGCCGACGACGTAGCCGCGGCGGCAGCAGTCGCAGTCGCCGCAGCCGATCACCCCGGGCACGATGACGCGATCGCCGCGGGCGAAGCGGCGCACGCCGCGGCCGACGTCCTCGACGACGCCGACGCATTCGTGGCCGACGACCACGCCCGGCAGCATCGGCATGACGCCGTGGTACGGGTGCAGATCGGAGCCGCAGATCGAGGCCCGCGTCACCCGGACGATGGCGCTCCGCTCGTCGTCGAGCGAGGGGTCGGGGACGCTGTCGACGCGGACGTCGTGGGGGCCGTGGAAGACGATGGCGCGCATGCAGGCCTGGTATCAGGACGGGCGCCGATTGGGCAGCGCGTCCGCCGGCTCGCGCGACGCCCGGACGCGAATGAGGAAAGTTGCGCTGGCAATGCGGCGGCGGGCTGTAGTCTAATGCGCCCAATCCCAGACGAGTTGCCGGCCGCAGCGGGCGGCCGGTCGGACGATCGAGGCCGCTCATGCTGTCAGGCGCGTGCGTGGAAGCGACGGTGCGACGAGGTGTCCTCGCCGCGCTGCTCCTCTGCGCGCCGGCGGCGCGCGGCGCCGACCCCGTCACCGCCGGCCCCGAGGCGCGCGAAGCCCTCGCCATCTGTCAGCGCGCCGACGCGGTGCCGTCCGACCAGCAGGCGGCCCTGCTGGCCTTCGGCCTCGAACGCGCCGAGGCGGCCGTCCACGCCGACCCGCGCGACGCCGCCGCCCACCTGGCGATCTTCTGCAACCTCGGCAAGCGCCTGCGCCACCGCGGCGGCTGGGGCCTGCTCACCGCCTTCGGCGATTTCAGCCGGGCGCGCGGCGAGCTCGACACCGCGCTCTCCCTCGCCCCCGACTACCCCGGCGCGCTGGCGGCCAAGGGGCAGATGCTCGCCGAGCTGCCGCGCTGGCTGGGCGGCGACCGCCAGGAAGCAGAGCGCCTGCTGCGACGGGCCGTGGCCCTCGATCCGCTCGACGGGCGGGTGCGCCTGATCCTCGCCAACGTCCTGCAGGAGAACGGGCAGCGCGAGGAGGCGCGGACGCACGCGCTGGCCGCCCTCGGCGTGCTCGAGCGCGACGGACCGCAGGACGACCTGGCCAGCGCGCGCACCTTCCTCGCCAGCCTGCAGTAGCGCCGCCGCGCCCCCGCTCGCCCCCCCGGGGGAGCGATCCCACGACCGCCCCGCCCGGGCTGGCTCGCCCACGCCAGATGCGTTGTGCTTCGCCATGTTAGGCGAGTTCGGCGCCAACAATCCGAGATCGAACAACTGCTTGAATCAGCTCTGCCCCGTTGCCAGAAATGAGAGCGATGCGGTCGCCGCATGGCAGATCGGCTGCCGGCGACGGGGGGCCTGCTGGAATGAGCGCTACGGTATTGAATGAGAAAATCGCCCGCTGCCGCCTGATCGGTTCACTGTGCGTGCTGGTGGCGGTGCTCATCGACCCGCTGCAGCCGGTGCTGAACTTCTGGGGATACGTGCCATCGCCGATGGACCCGGACCTCTTCGCCCCCGCGGTCGCGCACTGCGTGTACAGCAGCGTCGTGTACCTGCTGTCGCGCGGCTCGTCGCGGCGGGCGCAGGTGAGCGCGGTCGCGACCTGGATCGACGTGCTGTTCGCCGGCGTGTTCGCCTTCGCCACCGAGGGCAAGATCGTCGTCTTCGGCCCGTTCTTCACCTTCGCGATCGTGGAAGCCGGCCTGCTCGCCGGATTGCGGCGCGCGATGGCGGTCGCCGGCGCCAGCATTCTGGTGTGGCTGGTGCTGGTCGCCGCCCTCGCGCCGGACAATCTTCCGATCTCCGTCGGCCGGGCGCTGTATCTGCTGATCGTCGCGTATCTGGTCGGCTATCTCGGCCAGCAGCGAGCTCGGCTCGAGTCGGAGATGCGGCTGCGCGACGGCGCCGAACAGCGGGCGCGCATCGCCCGCGACCTGCACGACGGCTATCTCCAGGTGCTCGGCGCCGCGAACCTGCAGCTCGAAGGGTGCCGGGCGCTGCTGCGCGCCGGGGAGCATCGCGCCGTCGAGAGCGAGCTCGCGGAGTTGCAGCGTGGCATCAACCGCGAACACGACGACGTGCGGACCTACCTCCGCTCCCTGGCGGCGGAGGACGCGCCGGCGCACTGCGACGATGCCGCGCCGGACACCCGCTTCTCGCTGCGCCTGACCGTCGACGGCTCGGCGGCGCTGATCGAGCACGTGCTGCACATCGTGCGCGAGGGGCTGACCAACATCCGGCGGCACTCGGCGGCCGACTCCGCCCGCATCGTCGTCGCCGGCGCCGACGACGGGCTGCGGATCACCATCGACGACGACGGCCGCGGCTTCGCGGACACCGCCCAGCTCCCCTGGTCGATTGCCTCGCGGGTGCGCGAGCTCGGCGGCGCGCTGCGCATCCAAAGCGAGGGCGGCCCCGGCGCCCACCTCCACATCTCGTTGCCGCGCACCTAGATCCCCATGCCGCAGCAGACAATTCGCGTCGTCATCGCCGACGACCACGCCCTCTTCCGGCAGGGATTGCGTTCGCTCCTGCGCACCCAGCCGAACATCGCCATCGTCGGCGAGGCGGACGGGCTCGACGCGCTCGACGCGCTGCTCGCCGAGACGCGGTGCGACGTCATCCTGCTCGATCTGAAAATGGATCGCATCGCGATCGACCGCATCCCGGCGTTCGCCAGGCAGGCGAAGGTCGTCGTCGTCACCGCCAGCGAGAGCGTCGACGAGTCCGTGGCCGCTGTCTCCGCCGGCGCGGCGGCGATCGTCCTCAAGCGGTTCGCGGTGGAACACCTGATCCAGGCGATCGCAGCGGCGACCACCGGCGGCGTGTGGATGCCCCCGCACGTGCAGGCGGCGATGGCGACCACCCTGCGCAGTGGCCCCCGCTCCGTCCTCACGTCGCGCGAGCACGAGATCGTCCGTCAGGTGGGCCTCGGCCTGCGCAACGCGGAGATCGCGCAGCGGCTGTTCATCAGCGAGCGCACCGTGAAGACCCATCTTCACAACATCTTCTCGAAGCTCGACCTGCACGACCGCGTCGAGCTGGCGCTCTACGCGGTCAAGACCGGCATCGTCGGCACGCACGAGAGCAGGCTCGCGTAGCACCCCACCCCGGGCGCGCCCGTATCGCGCCCGATGCCCTTCCGCGGCGCGGCGTTCCCGGCCAGCCGATCGCCGCCATGCGCCGGCGACGACACGACCGCTCCCGTCCGCGAAACAGTGATCCAGGCCTGCCGGCGTAGGCCGACCTACACCCCTGGACGTAGATAGAATCAACCCACCGGCGGATTCACTGAGTCCAAGCCGCCACGGTACACAGATCCTCGATTCGATGTCGTACGTGGGGGATTTCAGATCGTCGCAGACGGGCGTCCGTGCTGCGGCTGGATGGGCCGGCTCACGGCTCCGCAGTTGATGGGCGTGGGACAGCCGCCGAAGAGCGGTTGTCACGCCGAAGGGGGGATACCGGGATGAGCAACGCGATCACACGTGCGGTGGTGCACGCGTGTGCGATGACAGTCTTCGCACTCGCTGCCGTGCTGCCAGCGGGCGCGCAGGCGAGCTGCACGACCGCTGCCTGGGAGAATCCGTGCGCCCCGGGCGCCGGGTCACCGTCCACCGATTGCCATCTCGAGTGGATCTTCACGCCGCCGACGGCGCCGATCAATCCGAAGGGCAAGGACGGCGTGCCGAAGAATCGCGTCTCCTGCTACGAGGGTGATCGCCGTTGCGACAGCGATCCGGATCTCGGCAACCATAGCTGCACGCTGCCGGTCGTCCCGTGCATCAACAACGCCGACCCGCGGTTCGGGTCGTGCACGCCGTCGGCGATCGCCTCGTTCTCCTTCCTCAAGACGCCGCACGACGCCGCCGACGAGTCCAATCGCGCGGCGCTCGAAGCGCGCTTCGGCGCGGACGGCTTCGGGGTCAGCGTCACCCGGCGCAAGGACGCGGTGTTCGCCGGCTCGGCCAACGCCACCGTGAGCGCCTGTGGCGCCCCGGTCGAGGTGCAGGTGCCGCTCGCTCAGAGCGGCTCGGGGTACCGCAAGAAGGCCAAGCGCATCATCTCGAAGGTGACGACCGCGAGCGGCGCCACCGACAAGGACTCGCTCCTCTTCGTCTGCCTGCCGAGCACCTGTGGCGACGGCGTCGTCCAGGCCGACCACGAGCAGTGCGACGACGGCAACCGCGTCAACGGCGACGGCTGCGACCAGGGCTGCCAGTTGGAAGGGCTCGAGAACGAGTCGCCGACGCCGACCAGCACCCGGACCGACACGCCGACCCGCACGGTGACCTCCACGGCGACGCCGACCATCACGCCCACGGAAACACTGGCGCCGGGCGTGCCGACGTTCACCCGCACGCCGACCTTCACGCCGACCGCCACCGCGATTCCCACCGAGACGCCGGCGCCGATCACCCGCCGCTGTAACTTCCGCACCGGCACCAACAACACCGGCCTCACCGTGGCCGGCAACGTGACCGCGAACGCCAGCATCAGCGGCTACCAGGACTGGGAATTCTTCCCGCCCGACGACAACGGGGTCAGCCAGATCCGCATTCCCAAGGACCAGATGCAGTTCAGTTGCGCCCTGGTGCAGGCGACGGTGCTCATCACCATCACCGCCGGCACGGTCTGTCTCCGTCCGGACATCGACGCCGGCGACGGCTTCGGCGCCATCGACTGCAACGGCGGCAACCAGGCCGGGTACAACTCGGCGACGCAGATGGACCACAACACCAACCAGAACGCGCTCGGGTTCCCACAGGACCCCGATTGCGAGGAGACGTACCTCTCGCCCGACGGCCTCATCAGCCGCGCCTCGATCGAGGATCCGAGTCAGTCCATCTATCACGCCGGCGTCTGCAACAGCGCCGTCCACCTCTCGTACAACGGCACGTCGCCGGCCAACGGCATGACCCTGACGCAGAACCTGATCGCCCGCATCAGCACCGCGCAGACGTCGTGCTCGCCGAACCCCTGCCCGCCGAACGATACGCCGTACGATTCGGGCGCCGGCGACCTGTCGGTGACCGGACGCATGACCACCGGTCAGTCGGTGGGCACGCTCTTCGATCGCAACAACTCGGCCGGCAGCAACTTCAGCCGCACCTTCACCGGCGCGACGGTGCCGTGTTCCACCATCTTCGCGCCCGGCGGCAACGTCTCGAACATGAAGGTGGGGGTCGTCATCCCCTTCCCGGACACCGCCGCGACCATCAACGACGCCAACGTCGAAGTCCGTCTCGTCTGCCAATAGGACGTGCGCAGGACCGCTTTAGGGGGGATTCGGAGCATGCACATCTCGACCTCACAGAGAAGGGAGCTCGCAGGGCTCTCCACCGCGCACCGCCTGCTGGGCCGTGACGCAGCACCCGTGGGCCGCGGCGCTGGATTCACCCAGCGCCTGCGGCTGCTGGCGGCGGCGCTGATCCTGGTTCCGCTCACCGCCTCCGCCGCCGCGGCGGACATCACCTTCATCAAGTCGATCGGCACGGCGACGTCGACCACCGCGGCGACCACGCAGTCGATCACGGTGCCGGCGGCCGGCGTCGACGCCGGCGCGGCGATCATCGTCTCGGCCACCTTCACCAACTCCACGGCGGTGTCTCTGGCCGGGACGGTGAGCGCGGCGGACACCGCCCTCAACAGCTACACGGTCATCTCGGACGCGACCAACGGCACCAACGTGCGCACCGTCGTCCTGGCGGCGCTCAACGTCAACCGGCTGGTGAGCGGCAACACCATCACGGTGACCACGCCGTCGGTCAACCGGCGGACGATCGCCGCCGCCGAGTTCTGGGGCGTCGACGCCACCGACCAGTCGGCCAGCGCCATCGGCAACGACACCGCGCCCGCATCGGGTCCGGCGACCACGTCGACCGCCAACGAGCTGCTGATCGCCGCCATCGGCATCAACGGCATCGCCGGCGACAACCTCGCGCCCGGCGCCGGGTTCACGCAGATCACGCGCGTGAGCGCCGGCACCGCCGTCCCGGCGGCGACCAACCTGCTCGCCTACGAGCTCGTCGCCGACGCCGACGCATACGAGGCCACCGCGACCACCACCACGACCCGCCAGTGGGCCGCCAATCTGGCGACCCTCGCGCCCGACGCGACCTGCGGCGACGGCAACGTCGATCCCGGCGAGGACTGCGACGACGGTCCGGACAACGGCAGCGGCACGAGCTGCTGCAATGCCAACTGCCGCTTCCGCGCCAGCGGCCAGACCTGTCGGGCATCGACCGGCGGCTGCGATCCGGCCGAGGTCTGCACCGGCTCGAGCGGCGCCTGCCCGGCCGACGCGCTGCGCCCGAACGGCTTCGTCTGCCGCGCCGCCGCCGGCGAGTGCGACATCGCCGAAACCTGCGACGGCCTGAGCAACACCTGCCCCACCGACGTCCTGGTCGCGGCCGATACGCCCTGCACCGACGACGGCACGTCCTGCACGATCGACATCTGCAACGGCTCGAGCCCGGCCTGTCAGCACCCCGCCGACACCGGCAGCCCGTGCATCAAGTTCATCCAGACCATCGGCACCTCCACCAGCACGACGGCCGCGACCACCACGGCGGTCACGGTTCCGGCGGCCGGCGTCTCCAGCGGCGGCAGCGTCATCATCACGATGGGTCTGCCGTCGAACGCCCTGGGAGCCCCGGGCGACGTCAGCGCCACGGACTCGGCCGGCAACGTCTATGCGGTCGATTCGGACGTCACCAATCCCGCCAACGCCCGCATCGTCGTGCTGTCCTCGCACAAGGTGCTGCCCCTGGTCAGCGGCAACACCATCACCGTCACCCACCCGTCGACCAACCGCCGCAACATGGTGGCGGCGGAGTACTCCGGTCTGGCCGCCAGCCCGACGGTCGACCAGACCGCGACCAACATCGGCAGCGAGAACAACGCGACGCCGGCCACCACCGGAACCGCGCCGACGACCACCCAGGCCGACCAGCTCCTGATCGGCGCCTTCGGCGTCTCGGGTCCGACGAGCGACAACTTCACCCCCGGCGCCGGCTACGCGTCGGCCGGGCGGGTCAGCGCCAGCACCACCGCCCCGACGGTGACCAACATCCAGGAATACCGGGTGGTCAACACCATCGGCGACTACAGCGCCGGCTTCACCACCACGACCACGACCGTCCGCCCATACGCGGCCGGGCTCGTGACCTACAAGGCCGATCTCGACTGCGGCAACGGCGTCATCGATCCCGGCGAGGAGTGCGATCTCGGCCTCAGCGGCAACGGCTCGACGACCTCCTGCTGCACGCGCAACTGCAAGTTCCGCAGCTCGGCGGGCGTCTGCCGGCCGCAGAACGGCGTCTGCGACGTCGCCGAGACCTGCACCGGCTCGTCGGACACCTGTCCGGCGGATGCGCTGCGCCCCGACGGCTTCGTCTGCCGCGCCATCCCGGCCGGCGAGGCGGGCGCCTGCGACCCCGTCGCCGAGACCTGCGACGGCGTCAGCAACCTCTGCCCGCCCGACACCTTCCTGCCGGCGGGCAGTGAGTGCGCGGTGAACAACGACACCAACCCGTGCACCGCCGATCAGTGCAACGGCACCCAGGCGGCCTGCACCCACCCCGCCGGCAACGCCGGCGCGGTCTGCCGCGCCGCCGCCGCGAGCTGCGACGCGGTGGAGGTCTGCACCGGGGCGTCGACCACGTGTCCGGCGAACGCCTTCCTGCCCGCCGGCACGGTGTGCCGTCAGGCCACCGACCTGTGCGACGTCGACGACGTGTGCTCGGGCCTCAGCCAGAGCTGCGGTCAGGACAACGTGCGGCCGAACGGATTCCTCTGTCGCGCCGCCACCGATCTCTGCGACGCCGACGACACCTGCGACGGCACGGGCAAGGCCTGCGTCGATCACGTCCGGCCCGCCGGCGCCGAGTGTCGGCAGAGCACCGACGAATGCGACGTGACCGACGTCTGCGACGGCAACAGCAAGGTGTGCAACGACGAAGTCGCGGAGGCGGGCACCTCGTGCGGCTCGCCGGCGGCCGATGCCTGCGACGCCGACGATGCGTGCGATGGCACGGGCAAGGCCTGCCAGGCGCTGGTCAAAGCCAGCGGTGAGCTCTGCCGCGACGCCGCCGACGTCTGCGACGTGGCCGAATTCTGCGACGGCAGCAACACCGCCTGCCCCGCCGATGCCCTGCAGAATGCCGGCGTCACCTGCCGCGAGGCGGCCGGCCCCTGCGACGTCGCCGAGACCTGCACCGGCAGCAGCACCGCGTGTCCGGCGGACGCCGTGCAGCCGGCGTCGTTCCTCTGCCGGCCGCAGAGCGGCGACTGCGACGTCGCCGACTACTGCGACGGCACGGAGGTCGCCTGCTCGGACGACGTGCACGTCCCCGACGGCACCCTCTGCGTCGGCACCAACCCGAACGCCTGCCTGAACGCCTGCAGCGCCGGCGTCTGCGCCGACGGCGCGCCGGTCACCGAGCAGGCCTGCTGCGGCAACGGCATTCTCGATGCCGGGGAGACCTGCGACGACGGCAACCAGATCTCCGGCGACACCTGCCCGTCGCGGCCCGGCGACGATTGCCAGTTCGCCGCCAGCGGCAGCCTGGTCCGCGCCGCCCGCAAGAACCCGGCCCACGATTCGCGGGCCTGCCAGCTCGAGTTCGCGGTGGCCAACGCCACCGGCTCCAGCGATCGCTTCGGCCTGCCGAGCTGGATCCAGACCTGCACCGATCAGGATCCCGCCTGCGATCTCGATCCGACGCCCGGCCGCTGCCGCATCGCGGTGGCCGCCTGCCTGAACAACCAGGACGCCAACGTCCCGGCCTGCGTGCTCAACGGCGTCGGCTCCGTCGCCTTCGATGCGCCGAAGCGCACCCTGCCGGCCGAGCAGCTCGCGCTCGCCGCCGCCGGGGTGGCGAAGCTGACCGCCGGGATCCAGCAGCTCCTCGATCCCGCCAATCCGGCCGCGTGGTACACCAACACCCTTCCGGTGTTGGCGAGCCAGCGCAACCTGTGCAGCGGCACGGTGCTGATCGACGTGCTGGCCGGCACGGACACCAAGACCACCAAGAAGAAGGCGTTCTCGCTCAAGGTCCGCTCGCTCGATCTCAACGGGCAGAAGAAGATCTCGACGCTGCGCCTGATGTGCCAGTCTCCGACGCCCTGAGGCGAATTGCGCCGAGAGCCGAGGACCGTTCCACCCGCCGCGGCCAGTGAACCCGCCCTGGCCGCGGCGGCGCCTTTCCCGCCACACTCTTCTCCGCGCGTGTTCCCACCGGCGACCCGAGCCTCCCGCGATCCGCGAACGCCCCCGCCGCGCCGCCGCCGGACAGTCGCCCTCCTGATGTGCGTGATCGCCGCCGCCACCGCACTCGCCACCAGTCCAGCCGGCGCGACGGATCTCACCCTGGACGTGACCGCGCCGGTCGGCGCCGGCCGGCAGACCTGGCCGCTGACGACCGGCATCCCCTTCCCGCGCGGCGCCCGGTCGGCGGTCGACGACCTGCGCCTCGAGGCCGCGGCCGGACGCCGCGCCGCGCCGCCCGTGCAGGCGCGCGTCCTCAGCCGCTGGCCGGACGGCAGCATCCGCTGGGCGCTGCTCGATTCGCAGATCGAGCTCGCCGGCGGCGAGCAGCGACGGTATCGCATCACCCGCGGCGCGCCGGTCGCCGCGCCGCGCCCGCTGCGGGTCGAGGAAACGCCCGACGCGGTCGTCGTCGACTCCGGACCGCTGCAGTTCGCGATCCCCACCACGCGCCCGGCGGCGCTCGACGCCGTCCGCCTGGGCGGTCGCGACGCGCTCGCCGGCCCGATCACCATGGCGATGGAGATCGAGGGAACGCGCCACGACGCCGGCGTGCCGACCCAGGTGCGCGTGCTCGAACGCGGCCCGCTGCGGGCCCGGGTCGAGATGCGCGGCACCTATGGCGCGGATGTCGGGTACGTGATCCGCGTCGATGCCTTCGCCGGCCAGCCGTTCGTTCGCGTCCTCCACACCTTCGAGCACCGCGGCGCGGCGCCGCTGACGCGCGTCGGACAGATCGCGATGGAGGTGCCGCTGCGCGCCGCCGCGCCGGCCGGCTACCGCGCCGGACGCGAGCGGGACGCGCCGCTGTCCGGCGCCCTCGCCGACGCGCCGGTCAGCATCTACCAGGAGGACAACCTGACTCTGCGCCGCGACGGCACGGTCGAGCCGGGACGCTCCGCCGGCTGGATCGATGTGGGCGACGGCACCCACGGCGTCGCCATCGCGGCGCGCTTTCTCTGGCAGCAGTATCCGCAGAGCTTCCACCTGAGTCGCGCCCAGCTCCGCTACAATCTGTGGGCGCCGGAAGCCGATCCCGCCGCGGTCGGGATGGGCGCCGCCAAGACGCACGAGTGGGTCGTGTACTTCCACGGCGCCGCGGCGCCGGCCGCCGAGCAGCTCGCGGCGCTGGCCGAGCCGCTGGTTCCCGTCCTCGGCCCGGATGCGGTCGCGTCGACGGCGGCGTTGCCCAACAGCCTGGCGCCGGCGCCGGCGACGGCGGGCTTCCTCGACGAGGTGCGCGCCGGGTTCGAGCGCTATCGGCTGCACGCCGACCGCGAGCCGTGGGACGACAGCGGCAATCCGCGCTGTACCGGGGCGGATCCCGAACGGCGGCGCCAGGGCTTCTACGGCATGTTCAACTGGGGCGATTGGAACTTCCCCGGCTACCACGACGTGGTCAACGGCTGCGACACCTGGGGCAATCTCGAGTACGACCTGACGCAGGTCCTGGCGCTGGCCTACGCGGCCACCGGCGACGCCGCCTTTCACACCGCGATGACCGCCGCCGCCCGTCACTTCATGGACGTCGACATCGTCCATTCCGCCGCCCCGCCCTGCCGTTGCGCCGGCATGAACCACCCGCGGGCGAGCCGCCATTTCACCTTCGCGCCCGGCGTTCCCGATCCCGGCTACACCTGGACCGAAGGGCTGCTCTCGTACTTCTATCTCACCGGCGACGACCGCGCCCTCGAGGCGGCGAACGGGATCGCCGACTACCTGGCGCGCAACGTTCCCGACAACGGCGCGGCGACGACGCCGCGCCAGTGGGGCTGGCCGCCGATCGCCCTGCTGGCCGCCGCCGACGCGACCGGTCAGGCGGCGTACCGCGATGCGGCGCTGGAGTACGCCCGTCGCGCCATGGCGGCCTATCCGCCCACCAGCGGCGGCGACTTCGGCGTCGGCACCCTGGCCGACGCCCTCGCGTACGTGCACGCGCACACGGGAGACGCGGCCGTCCGCGAGTGGCTGGTCGGCCACGCCGCGGCGGTGATGTCCAGCCCGCCCGGCGCCGACGCGCGCTATTTCCCGGCCGTGGCGTACGTCGGCCGCATCAGCAGCGATCCACGCTATCAGCAGGCCGCCGCCGCCGCCGCGGCGCGCCAGATCTTCGGTGAGTGGGGGAAGCCGTTCACGCTCGCGGGGCGAACGGGATTCCGGATTCTCTCTTTGACGCAGTAGCTCCGCGACACACGACGCTCGAGAATGGAGGACAGAACGATGACGGCGCAACGCGCGAGGGCAATTGGCACGATGACGATCCTGCTGCTGTGGGGCGGCGCTGCGGCAGCCGCCTCGCCGCAGGACAAGTGCGAGGCCGCCAAGGTGGCGACCGCCGGCAAGTACGGCTTCTGCCGCCTCAAGGCGGAGGCGAAGGCCATCAAGACCGGTTCCGCGCTCGACGTCAGCAAGTGCGACGACGGGTATGCCGCCAAGTGGAACCAGACCGAGGCGAAATCCGGCGGCGCCTGCCCGACATCCGGCGACCTGTCGCAGATCCAGTCGCTGATCGCGCAGCACACCGGCGACGTGGCCACCGCGTTGGCCGGCGGCGGCCTGCCGCAATGCCCCGCCGACCTCGCCGCCTGCCTGGCGCAGCCCACCGGGCGCCGCCTGCAGACCGGCCAGACCATCTGCTACGACAACTTCCTCGGCAACCCGATCGCGTGCTCGGGCACCGCCCAGGACGGCGAGTTGAAGAAGGGCCTGACGCGGGTGTACGTGGACAACGGCGATGGCACGATCACCGATACGCGGACCGGCCTGATGTGGGAGAAGCTGAGCGACGACGGCTCGATCCACGACCGCGACAACGTCTACACGTGGGGCACCGCCAAGACGGCGGCGCTGAACACGGCGAGCTTCGCCGGGCACAATGACTGGCGGCTGCCGAACGTCAACGAGCTGCAGAGCCTGGTCCAGTACGGCACCGTGCTGCCGGCGGTGGATGCGCCGTTCAACACCGGCTGCAACCCGGCCTGCACCGTCACCACGTGCAGTTGCACGAGCGCGACCTATTACTGGTCCTCGACCACCTCGACCAACAACCCGTCCGATGCCTGGACCGTCGACTTCAACGTCGGCGGCGTCTCGCCGGAGTTCAAGGTGACGAACTACTCCGTGCGCGCCGTTCGCGACGGGTTGTGATCGAAGGGGCGCCAACGGAACCACGCCGCGCCGCCCTCGCCACGGGCGGCGCGGCGGCGGCGCCCGTCGAGCCGGGCCGGACGGCTCACGAACGAAGCGGCGACGCGGCCGCCGCGACGGCGGCGCGCGCCCGCGCCGCCCTGCTGGCGGCGGCGCTCGTCGCGATGACCGTGCTCGCCTACCTGCCGGCGCTGCAGGGCGGCTTCGTGTGGGACGACGACAATTACGTCACCGCCAACCCGACCCTGCTGAACCTCGACGGTCTGCGCCGCATCTGGGTCGAGCCCGACGCCGTCCCGCAGTACTACCCACTCACGTTCACGACGTTCTGGGTCGAGTATCACCTGTGGGAGCTGGCGCCCTTCGGGTATCACCTGGTCAACGTCCTGTTGCACGCGTTGAGCGCGGTGCTGTTCTGGCAGCTTCTGCGCCGGCTCGGCGTCCCCGGGGCCTGGTTCGCCGGCGCGATCTTCGCGCTGCATCCCATGCACGTCGAATCGGTGGCGTGGATCACCGAGCGCAAGAACGTGCTGTCCGGCGCCTGCTACCTGGGCGCGGCGCTGGCGTACCTGCGCTTCGCCACCGGGCCGCAGCGCGCACGGTGGCCGTGGTACGCGCTGGCGCTGCTGCTCTTCGTCGGCGCGCTGTTGAGCAAGACGGTCACCTGTTCGCTCCCCGCCGCGCTCCTGCTGGTCCTCTGGTGGAAGCGGGGACGGCTCGACTGGCGCGACGTCGCCGGGGTGGCGCCGTTCGTCGCCGTCGGCCTGGCGGCGGCCGCGATGACCGTGTGGATGGAGCGCCACCACGTCGGCGCCCAGGGCGCGGAGTGGACCTTCTCCCTCGTCGAGCACGTCCTCATCGCCGGACGCATCCTCTGGTTCTACCTGTGGACGCTGCTCTGGCCCGCCAATCTCATGTTCTTCTACCCGCGCTGGCAGATCGATGCGGCGGCGTGGTGGCAGTATCTGTTTCCGCTCGCCGCCCTCGCGACCGCGGGGGCCTTGTGGCTGGGGCGCCGCCGCATCGGGCTGGCGGCGCTGGTGGTGGCACTCTTCTACGCCGGCACGCTGCTTCCCGCGCTCGGCTTCTTCAACGTCTACCCGATGCGCTACTCCTTCGTCGCCGATCATTTCGCCTACCTGGCGACGCTCGGCCCGATCGCCCTGATCGCGGCGCTGGCCGCGCGCGCGGCCGACCGGCTGCGCGCCACCCGCGTCAGCCGTTCGGCGCTCGCCGCCGCGCTGCTGATCGTCCTCGGCGTCCTGAGCTGGCAGCGGGCCACCGCGTACGAGGACGTCGAGACCCTGTGGACGGACACCGTCGAGAAGAACCCCGACAGTTGGGCCGGCCGGCTGAATCTCGGCGGCGTCCTGGCGGATCAGGGACGGATCGACGAGGCACTGGCGCAGTTCCAGGTGGCGCTCCGCCTCTGGCCGGCGTCGCCCGAGGCGCACAACGCGCTCGGCGCGATGCTCGATCAGCAGGGCGAGTGGGAGGCGGCCGCCGCCGAGTTCCGTGAGGCGCTGCGCCTGGAGCCGCGCTACTACGAGGCGCACACCAACCTCGGCATCGTGCTCGCCTCGAGCGGCAAGCCGATCGAGGCGCTCGATCACCTGACCATCGCGGTGCGCTTGAAGCCGCGCTACGTCGAGGCCTACTACCACGTCGCCACCACGCTGGTGCAGTTGAACCGCCCGACCGACGCCGCCAAGTACTTCGCCACCACGCTGCTGCTCGCCCCGGAGCACGCCGGCGCGCACAGCGGCCTCTGCGCGCTGCAGGTCGATCAGGGCCGCTTCGCGGACGCCGCCGCCCACTGCCAGCAGGCCATCCGACTGAACGCCAGCGATCCCGAGCCCTACGAGCATCTCGCCGCCGCCCTGCGCGGCCTGGATCAGGGCGCCGAGGCGCAGGCCGCCGCCGAGCAGGCGCGGCGCCTGCGCCACGACGGCGCCGCCATGCACCGCAGGTCCGCCGCCTCCCTGGCGCAGCAGGGGCGGCCGCAGGCGGCCATCGCGCAGTTGCAGGAGGCGCTGCGGCTGCTGCCCGGCGATGCCGCGGCGCAGGCCCAGCTCGCCGAGCTGCTCGCCGCGCGCCCGCGACCGACCCCGTGACGGACCGGGAGTTGACCACGTCGACCGGCGCTGGTAGCGCGGCCGCTCCGGTGCGCTTCCGTCCTCGAAACTGGATCGTCCTCGCCGGCGCCATCGGGCTCGCGCTCGCGGCGCTGGCGTATTGGACGCTGGCGCGGCCCGCGAGCGGCGCGGCGCCGCGGCTGCGCGCCGCGCTCGAGCAGGCGGCCACCTATCTCGGCCGCACCGAGCTGCGCGGTGACGACACCTGGATCGCGACCCAGGGCGCGATGCGGCTCGGTCCCGACTTCCGCACCTGGGCGGAGACCCTGAACGTCAATCCGATCGTCGAGACGGACGTCCAGCGCGACCCGCTCGCCAGCCGTACCGGGTCGGGCACCGAGGGCCACCTGTGGAAGCTGCGTTGGCTGCCCGATACCGCGCTCCCTGCCCTGCCGCGCCCCGACGACACGCTCGCACCGCCGCTGCCGGTGGCGCTCACCGACGAGGACCTCTTCGCGATCCTGCGCGACATGGCGTACGCGGTGGTGTGTCCGCGCCTCAGCCCCAGCGATCGCCAGGCCTGGCTCGATGGCCTGCACGTCCCGGCGCAGAGCTATCGTCTCACCCATCAGCTCCTGTCGCTCATCATCGGCCACAACCAGGGCTGCCTCGACGCCGCCACCGTCGAACCGCTGCGGCGCGAGCTCGCCACCCGGCTGTGGCTCGAACAGGCGGCCGACCGCAGCGGGATCCACGACCTGTCGATCGAGCGCATGGCCATCCTCTGCTACGCGCAGGTCTGCGACTGGATTCCCACCGCCTGGGTGGACGAGGTGATCGCGACCCAGGAACCCTCCGGCTCGTGGGGCGAACGCAATCCCGGGGTGCACGAGCGAGTGGTCGCCCGGCCGGAGCACACGGCGGCGCTCGCCTTCTACGTGCTCGCCGCCACCTGGCACGAGCGGTTCGCCGACATCTCGCCGCGCCCGGTACCGCCGCAGGGTCGCTGACGGATCACGAATGCGCCGCGTCCGGCGGCTCGCCGCCCCATCGGCCGAAGGCGACCAGCGCCAGTCCGTAGCCGAGCGCGGCGATCCACGCGACCGCCGCGAAGCCGACCTCCATCGCGATCAGCACCGCCAGCAGCGGCCCGAGGACCGAGGCGCAGCCGTTGGCGGCCCATGCCCAGCCGATCAGCGGCGCCGCCCGCTGCGCCGTCAGCGATGCCACCGCCGCCGGGAAGGGAATCCCGAGCAGGAAACCGAGCGGCAGCAACAGGCCGGCGGCGACGGCGAGACGCGCCGGCAGGGTGTACGGCAGTGCCGCCGCGAGCACCATCGGCAGCAGCGCGCCGTAGGCGATCGCCAGCGCCGCGATCGCGGCGCAGATCAGCCGCAGACGGGCTCCGCCGCGGGTCAGCGGCCCCGCGCAGGCGCTGCCCAGGCCGCCGGCGACCAGGAGCGCCGCCAGCACGCAGGCGGTGGCGTAGACGGGATGCCCGAGGAACAGCGTCAGGCGCTGCATGAGGCTGACCTCGAGCAGCATGAACGACACCCCGATGGCGGCGAAGTACACGATCACCCCGCCGAGACGATGACGCGGGCCGCGTCGGCGCTGCAACGCGAGCGGCGCGATCAACAGCAGCGCCGACAGGACGACCGCCTGCCCCAGGGTCGCCAGCAGCACCAGACGTCCCGACAGCGCCAGCATGCTGTCGCCCCATCCGGCTCCGAACGGATTGGCATCGCGCCAGCGCCCGAACTGGAAGAAGAAGGGCCGATCGTCCACCGCCGGGGTCACGTCGTAGGGGTAGCGCGCGATCCAGGCGTCCGGGTCCGCCGCCCCCAGGAACGACGTGAACTCGTTCTCGCCCGCCGCGCCGGGGGCGTAGAGAAACCCGAACTGCCGCGCCGCGGCGACCTGCTGCAACGCCGCGAGATCGGCGGCGGTGAAGGGGGTGCGTTTGACCAGCACGTTGCCGAGCCGTCCCAGCGACAGGACGACGATGTGCCGCGCCGGGTCGGCCACGCCCAGGCGGCGCAGTGCCGCGGCGGCGACCGTGCAGAGCTTCAACGTCTCGCGTGGCGGGCTCCACAACCAGCGGGTCAGCGTCAGCACCCCGTCGTCGGTGAGATGCGCCAGGTAGTCCGTGAACGCCTCGACCGTGTAGAGGTAGGCCTCGGCCAGGCTGTACGCGCCCGAGGCCGAGGCGGCCCAGGTATCCACGAACGAGAGCTGGATGACGTCGAAGCGATCCGACGTCCGGCGCACGAACGCCCGCCCCTCGGCGACGTGCAGGCGCACCGCCGGACGCGCGAACAGCTCGCCCGTCCGCGCCGCGTAGGGCCCGGTCATCAGTGCCGCGATCGCCGGGTTGACCTCCACCGCCGTCACCTGCTCGGCGCCGTTGCGCAGCGCGACCAGGACGTCCACGCCGCCGCCGGCGCCGATGATCAGGGCGCGGCGGGGGCGAAAGACCTGGGCGGCCGCCGACGGCAGCATGTAGTCGAGGAAGCTCTGCCCCGCCGTCTCGCTGTCCGGCGACACGATCGGCGTCGCCGCGTCGCCGTCGATCACGATCTGCACCTGCGGCGGCAGCGGCACGCCCGCCTGCGGGTTCGCCGTCCAGCGCACGGTGCCGCTGTTCTCGACCACGTCGACGCGCGCGATCGCGTTCCATTCCGTATGGACGACCCGGGCGTCCGGAAAGCGCTCCCGATCCAGGAACTGGCTCAGGCCCTTGCCCGGTCCGGGTCGAATGGCGAGCACCTGCGGCGCGAGCGGCAGCGAGACCACCGCCAGCAGGGGCAGCACCAGGCAGCGCGCCGCCCCGCGCCGCTCGACCTCGGCACGCAGCAGCGCCGCCGCCAGCGCCGCGGCGGCGGCCGCCGCCCAGATGACGCCGTCGGCGCCCAGCCACCCGATGAGGGCGACGACCAGCATGCAGCCGAGGCCGGCGCCGATGAGATCGCTCGCGTAGAGTCGGTGCACCGATGCCGCGAACGCGGTGAGCAGCAGCACGATCGCCAGGCCGGCGAGGGTGAACGGAACCACCAGCACCGCGTAGGTCAGCACCAGATAGGCGAGCTGCGCCCGCTCGACCGCCAACCGGGTCGGATCGAACGGCACGTGCGTCACCAGCCCGACGGCCGCCAGCACGGCCGCGGCGAAGCCGGCCGCGCACCAGGCCGCCCCGCCCAGCGGGTGTTCGCGGAGCTGCGGCGCGAGCGCCAGCACGACGCCGCTGACCGCGAAACCGAGCAGCGCCACGCTCAGCACCATGAACGCGAAGTGATGCCAGATGGTGAACGAGAAGATGCGGGTGAGCGCGATCTCCACCAGCATCACGGCGGCGGCGAGCAGCCCCACCGCGACCAGTATCGTCCAGCGGGGGCTCCGCGGGCGCTCCATCATCGCCGACATGCAGCTCGCACAGTGGTGTGGATGAGTCAAAGCGGCGCGCCGCCGGCTGCCATCGCGCCCGCCGCCGGGCGCGCCGCCCCGCAGGTCCGCCGGTGATGCGCGATCGCCCCGCCGGCGCGCGCGCGTCGACCATCGCGGCCCTGGTCGCCATCGCGCTGGCGACGTGGTGCGCCTACTGGCCCTGCCTGTGGGGCGGGTTCATCTGGGACGACAACTCCTACGTGGCGTACAACCCGCTGCTGCAGGACGCCGCCGGGCTGTGGCGGATCTGGTTCGAGCCCACCGCCACCCCCCAGTACCATCCCCTCGTCTTCTCCTCGTACTGGGCCGAGTACCAGTGGTGGGGCCTGGCCACGCCGGGCTATCACGCCGTCAACATCGCGCTGCACGTCGCCAACTCGCTGCTGCTGTTCGCGGTGCTGCGGCGGCTGCGCGTCCGCGGCGCGGTGCTCGCCGCCGGCCTCTTCGCGCTCCATCCGGTGCACGTCGAATCGGTGGCCTGGATCACCGAGCGCAAGGACGTCCTCTCCGCCCTCTTCTACGGCGCCACGCTGCTCTGCTGGCTGCGCTACCTGGCCAGCGACCGGGAGCGCGACTGGATCATCGCGCTGGCGTTGGCGACGGGCACGCTGCTCAGCAAGACGGTACTCTGCACCCTGCCGGCAGGGCTGGCCCTGCTGGCCTGGTGGCGGGCGCCGGAACGCTGGCGCGTCTGGGGTCTGCGACTGGTGCCCTTCCTGCTCGTCAGCGCCCCCATCGCCGCGGTGACCGTCTGGCGCGAGCACGCCCACGGCAACCCCGCCCTGCCCTACGGCGCGGTCGAACGGGTGCTGATCGCCGCCCGCGCCCTGTGGGTCCACGTCGCCGCGCTGATCTGGCCCCTCGATCTCACCATCGCCTATGCGCGCTGGGACGTCTCGGTCGCCGACCCGATCGGCGCCCTGGCGCTCCTCGCCTGGCTGGCCGTCGCCCTGGCGCTCTGGCGGCTGCGCGCCCGCTTCGGCGGCGGGCCGCTGACGGCGTTCGCATTCTACGTCGTGACGCTCGCCCCGATGCTCGGCTTCGTCGACTACAACATCATGCGCTACGCCTTCGTCGCCGATCACTTCCAGTACGTCGCGAGCGCCGGACTGATCGCCCTCGCCGCCGCGGCCGCGGCGCACGGGACGCGCGGCCGACCCGCCTGGCAGCGGGTCGCCATGGCGAGCGCGCTGCTCGCCGTGCTCGCCGCGCTCACCTGGCGCCAGGCCGGGCTCTACCGCGACGCCGACACGATGTGGCGCGACAACCTCGCCAAGAACCCGCGGTCGTGGATCGCGTACAGCTTCCTCGCCACCGAAGCGATGCGCGAGAATCGCTACCCGGATGCCGCGGCGGTGCTGCGCCAGGCCGTGGCGGCGATACCCGAGCACGCCGAGGCGCGCCGCACCCTGGGCGTCGTGCTCGCCTCGCTCGGCCAGCCGCACGAGGCGTTGGAGCAGTTGCGCGTCGCGCGCGCGCTCGATCCCGCCAACCCCCGGGTCGCGCACGGCCTCGGCGCCCTGCTGCTCAGCAACGGACAGGCCCGCGAGGCCGCCGATCAGTTCGCCGCCGCCGTGGCGCTGCAGCCCGACTACGCCGACGCCTGGCACTATTGGGGACTCGCCGACGCCCAGCTCGGCAATCGAGCCGACGCCATCGCGCATCTGGAGCAATCCCTGCGCCTGCGACCGGACAACCCGGAGGCCCGCGCCGCCCTCGACGCGCTCCGCGCCTCGCCGTAAGCACCGCCGCGCCATCGGCGCCCATCCGCATCCATCGCCGGCCATCCGCATCCATCGGTGGCCATCCGTGCCCGGTGGCCATCCGTGTCCGCTGGTCATCGGTGTCCATCGGTGTCCATCGGTGGCCATCCGTGTCCATCTGTGTTTCCTATCCGCCCATGGAGGGATGGCCGGAAACCGGTGGCCGACGGGTGGTGTTCCTGCTCGACGCCACCGGGCGCCTGGAGCAGCGGCTGCTCGCCGACTGGATCGATCGCCATCGCCCGGCCGGGGTGAACGGCGAGGTGGCGATCCCCATCCCGTCGTCGCGACGGCGCCGCCGCTCGCGGCTCGATCCACGCCTCGAGGCGACGCTGGCCACCGACGACGATCCGCTGCTGGCGCCGCTGCGCGTCGCCTGGTTCGCGCGCGGCAACCCGACGCGAACGGCGCGCCTGCGCGACCTGGTGACGTTCGGCGACGGGCGCGATCCCGGCACCCTGCGCCAGGCCTGGGCGCTGCGCCGCCGGCCGGAGAGCTGCCGCATCGTCGTCGGCACGCCCGCCCCGGCCTCCGACCTGCGCCGCCGCTGGCAGCAGGCGGGGGGGAGCGACGTCGCCCAGACGACCGGCCTCGCCGACTTCGTCGCCCGCCAGGCGACGCTGGCACTGGAGCGCGCCGAACGCCGCCTGCGCGGCTCGCGCTACAAGGTGCCGCGCTTCGTCTACGAGGACATCCTCGGCCGCCCCGCCTTCCGCGGCGGCGTCGCCCGCATCGCCGCCGCGCTCGGCAAGCCCGAGCACGCCCAGCAGCAGCAGGCGGCGCGCTACCTGCGCGAGATCGCGGCGACCCACAGCCCGTTCGTCATCGACCTCACGGCGCGCCTGATCCACCAGCTCGTGGCGCGCGGCTATTCGGCGGTGCGCTACGACCGGCAGCAGCTCGAGCACCTGTTCGCGCTCGGCCAGCGCCACCCGCTGGTCTTCCTGCCGACCCACAAGTCGAACCTCGACCACCTGGTGCTGCAGTACGTGCTGCACGAGAACGGCCACCCGCCCAACCACACCGCCGGCGGCATCAACATGAACTTCTTCCCCGTCGGCCCGCTGGTGCGGCGCTCGGGCGTGTTCTTCATCCGCCGGACCTTCAAGGACAACCCGCTCTACAAATTCGTCCTGCAGCAGTACATCGACTACCTGATCGAGAAGCGCTTCACGCTCGAGTGGTACCTGGAGGGCGGGCGCTCGCGCTCCGGCAAGCTCCTGCCGCCGCGCTTCGGCCTGTTCGCCACCGTCGTCGACGCCTACCGCCGACGCCGGGCGGACGACGTGCAGCTCATCCCGGTCGCGATCGTCTACGACCAGATCCAGGACGTCGGCGACTACGTCGCCGAGCAGCGCGGCGGCGCCAAGGAGCGCGAGAGCCTCGGCTGGTTCCTCCGTCTCATCCGCCGCCTGCACCGCGACTACGGCGAGATCCACGTCCGCTTCGGCGAGCCGCTGGCGCTCAGCAAGGCGCTCGGCCCCGCCTCGCATCTCGACGAGGAGAGCGCCGACGAGCGCCACCTCGATGTCCAGAAGGTCGCCTTCGAGTCGGCGGTGCGGATCAACCGGGTGACGCCGATCACGCCGACCTCGCTGGTCGCCCTCACCCTGCTCGGGCTCGGCGATCGCGCCGCCACCGTCCCCGAGCTGGTGAAGGGCCTGTTCAACCTCGTCAACTACATCCGCCGGCGCCAGCTCCCGACCACCGTCGAGCTCGACGTCGACACCCCCGAGGGCGTGCAGCGCATCCTCGACCAGCTCGAGCAGAGCGGCGTCGTCAGCCGTTTCGCCGAGGGCCTCGACGCCGTCTACGCGATCGGCCCCGAGCAGCACCTGACGGCGGCCTACTACCGCAACACCATCATCCACTTCTTCGTCACCCCCTCGATCGCCGAGCTGGCGCTGCTGCGCGCCGCCGAGGTCGAGCCCCCGGCCGCGCCGGGTGCCTTCTGGGACGAGGCGCTGCGCCTGCGCGACCTGCTGAAGTTCGAGTTCTTCTTCGCCGACCGCGAGGCCTTCCGCGCCGAGCTGCGCGACGAGGTGGCGCTGCACGATCCCGACTGGGAGGCGGCGCTGCCGCTCGGCGGCGAGGCCATCCGCGCCACCGTGCGGCGCTTCAAGCCGTTCAGCGCCCATCGCGTGCTGCGGCCGTTCCTCGAGGCCTATCGGGTGGTCGGCGACGCCCTCGAGCGGCACGATGCCGAGAAACCGGTGGACGAGGCGGCGTTCCTCTCCACCTGCCTGGCGCTCGGCAAGCAGTACCGCCTGCAGCGGCGCATCCGGCGCGAGGAGTCGGTGTCGAAGGTCCTGTTCGCCACCGCGCTGCGGCTGGCGCGCAACTACGCCCTGCTCGCCCCCGACGGCCCCGAGCTCGCCGACCGCCGCCGCGCCTTCGCGCGCGACATGCGCGCGGTCATCCGCCGCATCGACGCCATCGACACCCTCGCCGCCAGCCGCGTCGCCGGCCTGATCGAGTGAACGCCGCCGACGCCGGCGCGCGTACCCGCGACCGGCAGGCGTCGGTGACGACGCGGTCGGTCGACCTCCGCCACCGCCGCCACCCCCCGAGGGCGACCGCGCCTCAGCCGCGCCGGCGCCGCGGATCGGTCACCATCCGCACCAGATGGCCGACCTCGCAGTGCCGCTCGATCGGATGGCGCAGCGGCAGCGCCGTCTTGACCTCGTAGCGGTTGCGCCGCCCCTCGCGGCTCTTCACCAGGTAGCCGGCCGCCTCCAACTCGGCGACGATGCGCTGCACCGCGCGCTCGGTCACCCCGACGGCCGCCGCGACGTCGCGCATCAGCGCTTCCGGATCCTGCGCCAGGCTCAACAGCACGTGCGCATGGTTGGTGAGAAACGTCCACTGCGCCTCCGCCACCGCCGGCGGCGCCGCCGCCTTCTTCGCCTTCGCCATCATCGCCCGTCCAATCTTTCACGAAATTCAATACACGATCTTGACTTCGTGTATTCCGTTTCGTATCATAGCGCATCGATGGCGGCGCGGGCCAGCGCCGCCGGGCACGGGGAGGAAGACACGGCATGCACCCACTGCAGGGCAAACGGGGACTCGTCACCGGCATCGCCAACGCCGACAGCATCGCCTACGGGTGCGCCCGCGCGCTCCGCCGCCAGGGCGCCGAGCTCGCCATCACGTACCTGAACGACAAGGCGGCGCCGCACGTGCGGCCGCTCGCGGAGGCGCTGGGCGCCCCGCTGGTCCTGCCGCTCGACGTCGAGGCGCCCGGGCAGATGCGCGCGGTGTTCGAGGCGATCGACGCCGCCTGGGGCGAGCTCGACTTCGCGATTCACGCCCTGGCCTTCGCGCCGGCGGCGGACCTGCGCGGTCGGGTGACGGACTGCTCGGCGGCGGGCTTCCAGCGCGCCATGCACGTCTCCTGCTACTCGTTCCTCGAGCTGGCGCGGCATGCCGAGCCGCTGTTGCGCCGCGGCGGCACCCTCCTCACCCTCAGCTTCTACGGCGCCGACAAAGTGGTCGGCGAGTACAACCTGATGGGGCCGGTGAAGGCGGCGCTGCAGTGCTGCGTCCGCTACCTGGCGCGCGAGCTCGGGCCGAAGGACATCCGCGTCCACGCCCTGTCGCCGGGACCGATTCGCACCCGCGCCGCCTCCGGCCTCGGCGGCTTCGACGCGCTGATCGCGGACGCGGCGGCGCGCACGCCGTCCGGGCGGCTGGCGACGATCGACGACGTCGGCGCGGTGGCGGCGTTCCTGGTCGGCGACGGAGCGCGGGCGATGAGCGGCGACACCGTGTTCGTGGACGGCGGCCGGCACGCCATCGGCTGAGACGGAGGAGCGGTCATGCAGCCACTGGTCGGCATCATCATGGGATCGCGGTCGGACTGGGACACGCTGCGCCACGCGGCGACGACGCTGGCCGCCCTCGACATCCCCTTCGAGGCCGCCGTCGTCTCGGCGCACCGCACGCCCGATCGCCTGTTCGCCTATGCGGCCGACGCGGAAGCGCGCGGCCTCGAGGTCATCGTCGCCGGCGCCGGTGGCGCCGCCCACCTGCCGGGCATGACCGCCGCCAAGACGCTGCTGCCGGTGCTCGGCGTGCCGATCCGCAGCGAGACGCTGGCGGGCCTCGACGCGCTGCTCTCGATCGTCCAGATGCCGGGCGGCGTGCCGGTCGGCACGCTGTCGATCGGCCGCGCCGGCGCCGTCAACGCGGCATTGCTGGCAGCGGCGATTCTCGCCCGCAGCCGGCCCGAGGTGCGCGAACGGCTGGCGTGCTGGCGGCGCGAGCAGACCGACGCGGTGCTGGCGCAGCCCGACCCGCGGAGCCCGTCATGATGCGGGTCGGCATCCTCGGCGGCGGACAGCTCGGCCGCATGCTCGCCCTCGCCGCCCAGCCGCTCGGCATCCACTGCCGGGTGTTCGACCCGGAGCCCGGCTGTCCGGCCGCCGCCGTCGCCGAGCACGTGTGCGCGCCGTACGACGATCGCGATGCGCTGGCGCGCTTCGCCGACGGGCTCGATGTCGCGACCTGCGAGATCGAGGGGCTGCCACCGGCGACCCTCGCCGCGCTCGCGGCGCGCGTGCCGCTGCGCCCCGGCCTCCCGGCCCTGGCGCTCAAGCAGGACCGCCTGTCGGAGAAGCGGTATCTGCGGGCGCACGGCCTGGCGACGGCGCCCTTCGCCAGCGCGGCATCGCCCGCCGAGCTCGGCGGCGCGCTCGCCGCGGTCGGGCTGCCGGCGATCCTGAAGCGGCGCGAGCGCGGCTACGACGGGCGCGGTCAGGCCCTGCTGCGCACCCACGATGCCGCCGCCGCGACCGCGGCGGCGCTGGGCGGCGGGCCGCTGCTGGCGGAGGCGGTGGTCGAGTTCGCGCGCGAGCTGTCGGTGATCGCGGTGCGCAGCGCCGAGGGCGAGATCCGCACCTATCCGCTGACCGAGAACCTGCACGAGGACGGCATCCTGCGCTGCGCGGTGGCGCCGGCCCCGGCGGTCACCGCGGCGCTGCGCGACGCCGCCGCGGAGACGGCCCGGCGCCTGCTGGTGGCGCTCGACTACGTCGGCGTCCTGGTGGTCGAGCTCTTCGCCCTGCACGATGGCCGCCTGCTGGTGAACGAGATCGCGCCGCGCGTCCACAACTCCGGCCACTGGACGATCGAGGGCGCCGAGACCAGTCAGTTCGAGAACCACCTGCGCGCGCTCTGCGGCCTGCCACTGGGCTCGACGGCGGCGATCGGGAGCTCCTTCCTGGTCAACATCATCGGCGCGCCCCCGGCGCTCGATCCGATCCTGCGTCTGCCGGACACGCACCTGCACCTCTACGGCAAGACCCCGCGGCCGGGGCGCAAGATCGGGCACGTGACCGCGCGCGCCCTCGACGAGCGCCATCTGCGCCAGCGCGGACAGGCCATCGTCCGCCATCTGTCCACCACCAACGAGCATGGGAGGATGCCATGACGCTCATCGCGGCGGCGCTCGTCGCCAGCCTGACCCTCGCCCCCGCCGCGCCGGCCGCGGCGGACGGCGATCCGCTGACCCGCCTGCTCGCCGGCAACCAGCGCTACGGCGCCGCCCAGCCGCTGCACCCGAACCAGTCGCCCGAACGGCGTCGGGCCGTCGCCGCGGCGCAGGCGCCGTTCGCCGCGGTGGTCGGCTGCGCCGACTCGCGGGTGCCGCCGGAGCTGGTGCTCGACGCCGGCCTCGGCGACCTCTTCGTCGTCCGCACCGCCGGCAACGTGGTCGACGAGATCGGCCTCGGCAGCATCGAGTTCGCCGTCGCGGTGCTCGGCACGCCGCTCGTCGTCGTCCTCGGCCACGAGCGCTGCGGCGCCGTCGAGGCGACGTTGCGGGGCGGACCGGTGCCGGGCGACGTGCAGGCCGTGGTCGACGCGATCCGCCCCAACCTCGCGCGCGCCGCGGCCCGGCCCGGCGATCCGCTGGCCAACGCCGTGCACGACAACGTCGCCGCCGTCGTCGCCCGCCTGCGCAGCGCCGAGCCGGTGCTGGCGCCGCGGGTGCGCGACGGCACGCTGCGCATCGTCGGGGCGGTGTACGACCTCGACAGCGGCGCGGTGACGCTAGTCGACGCGCCGGGCGGGAGGTGAGCCGTGGCGGCGACGCTGCAGGCCAATCTGTTCTCGCCGATCGTCCTCGCGTTCGCGCTCGGCGTCGTCGCGCGCCTGGTGCGCAGCGAGCTCCGGTTGCCGAAGGACCTCTACACGGCGTTGTCGATCTACCTCCTGTTCGCGCTCGGCCTCAAAGGCGGCGTCGAGCTCGGACACGCCACCCTGGCGAGCATCGCCGGGCCGGCCGCGGTGACGCTGCTGCTCGGCTGCATCCGGCCGCTCACCGCCTACGCCAGCCTGCGCCGGCTCGGCGGATTCAGCGCCGCCGACTCGGCGGCCATCGCCGCCCACTACGGCTCCGTGTCCGCGGTGACGTTCCTCGCCGCCCAGACCTTCGTGGCCTCGATGGGCCACGCGGCCGAGGGCTTCATGCCGTCGCTGCTGGCGCTGCTCGAGAGCCCGGGCATCCACATCGCCCTGGCGATCGGGACGCTCCAGGTCGGCAGCGGCCGCCCGGTGCGCGAGACGCTGCACGAGATCCTCACCGGCCGCACGATGGTCCTGCTCGCCGGCGGCATGCTGGTGGGCGTCCTGATGGGAGAATCCGGATGGCAGGCGGTGGCGCCGTTCTTCGACGGCGGCTTCAAGGGCGCGCTCACCCTCTTCCTGCTGGAGATGGGGATGGTCGCGGCGGAGCGGCTGGGCGACCTGCGCAAGGTCGGGCCGTTCCTGCTCGCCTTCGGCATCGCCCTGCCGCTGCTGCACGGCGCGCTCGGGGCCGCGCTCGGCAGCCTGGCCGGGCTGTCGCTCGGCGGCAGCACGGTCCTCGGCGCCATGGCGGCCAGCGCCTCGTACATCGCCGCCCCGCCGGCGGCGCGCATGACCCTGCCGACGGCCAATCCGACCTACTACCTGACGTCGTCGCTGGCGATCACGTTCCCCTTCAACGTGACCATCGGCATCCCGCTCTACTACCAGCTCGCGCGTCTGCTGCACGGAGGCTTCTGATGGGTACCGTCGCGCTGTCCCTGGTCACCATCGTCGCCGAGGCGGTCCTCGAGGAGTCGCTGATCGCCACCGTCGGCGAGCTCGGCGCCACCGGCTACACGCTCAGCGACGCCCGCGGCCAGGGGAGCCGCGGGCGCCGGCTGGGCGAGATCCCGGGCGACAACATCCGCCTCGAGGTCCTGGTCCGCGCCGACAGCGCCGAGGCCCTTCTCGATCGGCTCGCCGAACGCTTCTTCGAGCACTACGCCGTCGTCGCGTGGATCACCGACGTTCGCGTCCGGCGGGGGGAGAAATACGGCTGAGCGGGCCGCCGGCCGGCCGGCGCAGCGCCGCGTCGCCGCCGTCTCGGCGGACGGCGCTCGCGGCGGCCGGCTTGCCTCAACGGACGCGGCGGGCCATACAGGCCGAGGATCCCCTCACCGTGCGCGCATCGTTCTCCCTCCTCGCGTATTGCGTCGTCGGCCTGGCGGCGGTGGCGAGCGCGCAGACGAGCGGCGAACGCGGCGCCTCGCTGCTCATCTTCCCCAAGGTGGTGGCGAACGGCAGCGGCGACACGGTGCTGCAGGTCGCCAATCTCCTGGAGTCGCGCGTCAACGTGTTCTGCGTCTACGTCGACGGCAGGACCTGGGACGCCACCAGCTTCCGGCTGTCCCTGGTCGCCGAGCAGCCGCTGCACTGGGTCGCGGCGCGCGGCCGCGCCACCAGCGGCGACGATCCGAACGACGTGCCGCCGGCCCCGGCCGATTTCGACGGCGAGCTGATCTGCGTCGAGGTGGACGGCACCGGCGCGCCGACCGCCGGCAACCGCCTGGTCGGCCGCGCCACCGTCACCACCCTGGCCGACGGCGACGCCTTCGCCTACGCGGCGGTCGGCGTGCCCAGCTCGGGATTCAACGACGGCGACGACACCCTCTGCCTGGGCGGCGAGACCTCCGACCTCTGCCTGTTCGGTTCCGAGTACAACGCCTGCCCCGCCGGCTGGTGGCTGGCCCACCCCAGCGACGGCGCCCCCGACGAGCAGCTCGGCGCCGGGGCGACGCAGACGACGCGATTCGTCATCGTCCCCTGCACGCAGAACGTCCGCGACGGCGAACCCGGCAGCGTCACGGTGTCGCTGTTCGTGACCAACGAGTTCGAACAGCGCTTCACCGCCGCGACCAACGTCGCCTGCTGGGCCGACCTCGCCGCCGGCGACGTCAGCGCGATCTTCCGCGCCGACATGCTGGGCAGCCCCGCCGCGGCGACCTTCCTGCGGCCGCGCGTCGGATCGGGTGGCTTCATCCTCCTCGCCGAACGCGAGCGCCGCGGCGCCGGCGGTGCCGTCGTCGCCCGCGACGCCCTGGTGCCGCAGCAGGACGGCGCCAGCGATCTCGCCGACGCCATTACCCTGCCGATGGTGCGACCGTGAGCCGCCGCGGCGGACGCAGGCCCGGGTGGCGGCGCCTCGCCACCACGGCACTGGCCAGCGCGACCCTGCTCGCCGCCGCTGCGACGGCCCGCGCCGCCGTGTCGAGCGGCGCGCCGGCGTCGCTGCTGGTCTTCCCGCTGGTCACCGTCGATGCCGCGTCCGCCGTCGACACCGAGATCCGGCTCACCAACCTCGGCGACGTGCCGCAGGCGGTGCGCTGCGTCTACCTCGACGCCAGCCTGGTCGCCGGCAGCGGCCGCGACTTCCGCATCCTCCTCACCGCCGGACAACCGGTCTCCTGGCTGGCCAGCACCGGCCGCCCCGTCGCCCTCGGCGGCGGCACCGTGCCGGCGGTCCCGAAGATCCCGTTCAGCGGCACCCTGCGCTGCGTCGCCGCCGAGGGCGACGGCACCCCGACCGCCAGCGACGTGCTGACCGGCAGCGCCGCGATCCTGCGCGGCGCGCCGGCGCCCGACAGCGCCGCCTACACCGCCACCGGCTTCGCCGCCACCGGCACCAGCGCCGACGAGCCCGACGTGCTGGTGCTCGGCGGCCCGCAGAGCGAGTACGACGCCTGTCCGGCGGAGTTGGCGCTGCAGCCGTTCCTCGATGGCGCGACGATCGCCCTCGGCAGCGACGGCGCCGTCACCCGCACCACCGCGACGACCCTGGCTCTGGCCACCTGCAGCTCCGACCCGAACGCCGGCGCCGCCGCGACGGTCGACATCCGCCTGGTCAACGAGCTCGGGCAGACGTTCACCATGAGCCGCGCCCTGCGCGAGCTGCTGGTGTCACCGCTGTCGCAACTCGACACCACCTCGCCCGGGCGCTCGATCTTCAACAGCGCCGTCGCCGGCAGCACCACCGGCAACGTCCGCATCACCCCGAAGGGCACCGGCAGCGCCGTGCTGGCGGTGGCGCTCACCGCGCTCAGCGGCGGCGGCACGACGCACCGCGCCGCCGCGCAACCGCAACTCCTCGGCGCCCGCGGCGCCCCCGGCGATCTCGTCGACCTCGCCGTCCCCACCCCGATACCGACGATCACCCCGCCGCCCGCCTGCCCCGGCGACTGTGACGGCAACCGCACCGTGGCGATCAACGAGCTCATCGTCGGCGTCAACATCGCCCTCGGCAGCGCCAGCATCGACGCCTGCCGCGCCTTCGACAGCAACGGCGACGGCGCCGTCGCGATCAACGAGCTGATCACCGGGGTGAACGCCGCGCTCGGCGGCTGCCCCGCCGCGGGCTGATCCCGACCGTCTCCCCCGGGCGATCCGGCGCTGCGGGGTCGCCGAGCCCCCCGACCGTGAGGTGCGGCTGACCGCCGGACCCGTCTCGCCCGAACGATCCAGCGCCGCGGGGACGGCGCGGACGGAGCACAGCGTCTCGCCCGCGACCTCAGCCGTTGGCCGACGTGTGGGGCGATGCCCCTGCCCGCCTCCCGCTCAGCGCCGGATGTAGATCACCAGCCCGACCAGGGCGGCCAGCAACACCGGCACGACCACCAGCGCCACCCGTTCGAGATAGGCGAAGCCGAGCACGGTGCCGCCGAGGACGAGGCCGAGCACGGAGAGCCGCCAGTCGGTGTAGACACCGGCGAGGAAGGCGGCGAGCGCCAGCACCACCAACACCGCGCTGCCGGCGGCTTCGTTGGTCATGCGGCCGAAGTGCTGCAGGAGGTAGATCAGCAGCACCGCGCCGACGACACCGAGCCAGTGCACGATCTGCGTCGGCACGATGGCGGCGACCGGATCGCCGCGGCGCTGGGCGCGCGACCACGCCGCCCAGATGCTGACGATGCCGAACACCGGCGTCATCCACAGCCAGACACGGAACGCGGTCTGCGCGCTGCCGTAGTCGTTGACCACCACGCCGGCGCCCGACAGCAGCACGAGCAGCACCAGCACGATCTCCTCGACGTGGCCGCGGCCGGGGACAGAGGCCTCTTGGGCATCGCTCATGCGGGCGTGAGTAGCAGAAGCGGACACGGACTGCACCACGAACGGACGCGAGGGGGTCGCGGCGCCGCTCCGCGCTCAGCGCACCAGCTCCTCGGCCGACATGCCGACCGGCGCCAACGCGCCCTGCGCCAGCGGATCGATGATCAGCGGCACGCCGTCGAGTGCCGAGGTGAAGAACGTCGCCCGCTGCAGGAACGACTCGGCGGCGCTCTGGGCGCAGTAGTGGCCCTCGCCGCCGATGGCCGGCGACAGCACGGCGCAGCCCGGAGTCGGATCGATGCCGGCGACGCCGGTGGGCACGTACTGGTAGAAGGCGCCGCTGCGATCCGCCGCCAGGTTGCCCTGCAGCGGGCCGCTGACGACCTCGAGGAAGGGCACCGCGCGCTGCACCGGCGCCAGGTGCGGCAGCGGGCCGAGCGACCACGCCAGCGAGTCCGTGGCGTGGTTCGGCACCAGCGTGTCGTCGAGCCCCTCGACCAGCAGCACGCTGGCGCGCTGCGGCGGATCGCCCGGCAGCGCCACCGGCGTGCGGGCGAGGAACGGGGCGTGGTTGTGCGCGTCCTGTGGGTCGTAGAGGTGCTGGAACAGCGACACCCCCATCCAGATGTCGGCCGGCGTCATGTTGGGGAAGATGCCGCCGAGCACGGTGAGGAAGAGATCGTCGGCCTGGTGCAGCAGCACCTCGGAGAGGCGCGCCCCGCCGGCGACCAGCGCCGCCGCCCTGATCTCCGGGGCGTAGGGCAGGATCCCCGGCCCGTTGTTGGCGCCCTCGCTGATGCCGAGGTACATGCGCGGCCGCTCGGGCGCGAGGTCGGGGACGCCGTCCGGCGCGCCGAGCGGCAGCACGTCGAGACCGCCGAGGCCGTCGATGAAGCGCAGGAAGGCGATCTGCTCGGCGCGCGTCTCGGCCCAGAAGTCCGGCACCCGGCCGCGCTCGAGGATCGACTGCAGCACCGGCGCCACCTGGGCGAGGATCGCCTGCTGCTGGTCGGTGACGCCGGCGCTGAGCTCGCGGTTGAGGATGTCGGTGAAGCCGATCACCGCGAACCCCTGCGCCGCCAGCGAGCGCCGCGCCGCGCTCGGCACCTCGGCCTCGGAGCTGCCGGGATTGCCGTGCTGGTACATGACGATCGGCACCGGCCCCCGCAGGGCCGCGGTCGGCAGGGCGAGGGTGAACGGCACGGCGCGCGTCCGCGTTTGCCGCGGCCGCCCGGCCTCGTCGCGCGCGAAGTTGAGGCCGTCGCGCCAGTCCGGCGCCTGCCAGGTGCCGCTGACGATCGCCGCCACATCGCCCGAGGACCCAGGGACGACGCTGGTAATCGTGTAGGCCGGCGGCTCGACCGCCGCCATCTGCTCCTTCACCGCCACCTGGTCGTCGGCGATGTGGGCCGTGTCGCCGATGGTCGCGCGCAACACCAGCGCCGCGTCCGCGCGCTCGATCGGCGGCCCGTGCGCCGCGGTGGCGGCGAGCACCTGGTCGGCGACGGCGCGCAGGCGGGCGCACTCCGCGCTCTCGATCGGCGGCTCGGCGAGGCAGCTCGCCATCGCCTCCGACATCGCGAACGGGCGCGACGGATCGGCGAGCACGCGCCGCGTCAGCACCAGCCCGTACTGGTGGTGCGCGGTGAGTGGAATCGACGGAAACAGCAGCAGCGTGTGCGACACCACGCCCGTGACGCTGGTGTCGTCGCGCGGCTCGACGCGGAACGGAATGCGCTCGCCATGGGTGTCGGCGCCCGGCGTCACGTCGATCAGGCGCATCGTCGCCAGCGGATCCAGCGACGCCGCCGGCGTCAGCGGCACCGTCGCCGGATCGACCGCGTCCGACAGCTCGATCACCCAGTACGCCAGCGGGCTGAAGCCGGTCAGGCGTGCCCCGTCGCCGAGCAGCAGGCCGCCGAAGATCCGCCGCACGTCGTCGGGCCCGTCCGGCACCGGGATCGCGAGATGCCCGCCGTCATCGTCGGCAACGTAGAACGCGTCGTCGGGCAGCGGCGCCAGATGGCGGCGGTCGGAACGATCGTAGTGGATCGTCGGCAGCGACTCCGATCGGGGCGCGGCACGGAAGTCGATGCGAGTCCCGGGCAGGATCAGCGCGCACTCCTCGCCCGACGGCAATGGCAGCTCGCCGCCGATCGGGTCGAAGACCACCACCGTCGGCGACAGCGCCGTGGTCCGCACCGGGGCGCGGCGGTCGAGTTGCCGGTTGCCGCACTGGACCCACGCCAGGTCGCTGAAGTCGGCTGGGTCGACCGGGGCGGCGAATTCGACCCGCACCCACGCGGTTCGCGGCACGTCCACCGCACCAGGCGCGGGATCGCTGGCGACGATCGCCGGCAGCGCCGGCGCCGGACAGCCTTCGAGGGCGTTGCGCACGGCGCGGATGAGATCGGCGACGCACACCGGCCCGACCTCGCACGCCGGGAACGCCGGACACGCCGCCAGCGGCGCCACGCCGAGCGCGACGTTCACCCCCAGCACCAGCTCGTCGATGGTGACCGCTCCGCCGCCGCCCCCGCAGTCGCCGGTGCAGCGCCCCTGCGCGGCCGGCGCCAGCAGGAGCAGCGACAGAACCACCAGCAGCGATCGCATCGTCCCCCCTCCGTGCCCGACGGTGCTCACACCGCCGTGACGTCCGCCAGCAGATACTCGAGATCGTCCCGCGTCAGCGCCCGCGAGAAGCCGCCCTCGCCCAGCACGTCCCGCACCAGGGACGCCTTGCGCTGCTGCAGCTCCCAGATGCGCTCCTCGATCGTGCCCAGGGCGAGCATGCGGTAGGCGATCACCGTGCGGTCCTGGCCGATGCGGTGCGTGCGGTCGATCGCCTGCGCCTCGACGGCCGGGTTCCACCACGGGTCGAAGAGCACCACGTACGACGCGGCGGTGAGGTTGAGACCGGTGCCGCCGGCCTTGAGCGAGATCAGGAAGACGCACGGCTCGGGATCGTCCTGGAACCCGGTGACGACCTGCTCCCGCTTCGTCGTCGCCCCGGTCAGGGTGTGGAAACGCACGCCGCGCGCCTTGAGCGCCGCCTGCAGCAGCTTCAGGCACTGCACGAACTGCGAGAACACCAGCACCTTGTGGCCCTCGGCGAGCAGCGGCTCGAGCATCTCGAACAGGGCGTCGAACTTGCCCGAGCCGAGATCGGCGCGGCCGCCGGCGAGCGCCGGGTGGCAGCAGATCTGGCGCAGGCGGGTGAGCGCGGCGAGGACGTGCAGCTTGTCCTTGGCGAAGCGGTCCGCGGTGTCGAGCTGGGCGAGCAGCGAGCGGCTGCGCTTCAGCTCGGCGAGGTAGAGCTGGCGCTGCTCGCTGGTGAGCTCGCAGTCGCGCCGTTCCTCGATGCGCGGCGGCAGCTCCGGCGCCACCGCCCCCTTGCTGCGGCGCAGCAGCACCGGCCGCAGCTTGGCAGCGAGCAGCGCCCGCACGTGCGGCGGCGCGTCCGGCCGGTCGATGCGGCGCACGAAGGCGGCGCGCCCGCCGAGGTAGCCGGGGTTGCAGAACTGCATGATGCTCCACAGATCGAGGGCGCGGTTCTCGAGCGGCGTGCCGGTGAGCGCCAGGCGATGGCGGGCATCGAGCGCCTGCGCGGCCCGCGCCACGGCGGCGTCCGGGTTCTTGATGAACTGCGCCTCGTCGAGCACCGCGGCGCGCAGCGGCACGCCGGTCCAGTCGTCGAGGTCGCGGCGCAGCAGGGCATAGGTGGTGATCACCAGGTCGTGGGCCGGGATCTCCTCGCGCAGGGCGTGCCGCTCCTTGCCGCTGGTCAGCAGCAGCACCCGCAGGTCGGGCGCGAAGCGGGCCGTCTCGCGGGCCCAGTTGTGCACCACCGACGCCGGACACACGACCAGCGCCGGACCGCCCTGCGGGTCCTGCTCGCGCAGGTGCAGCAGCCAGGCCAGCGCCTGCACGGTCTTGCCGAGGCCCATGTCGTCGGCGAGCACCGCCCCGAGGCCGAGGCGCGCGGTGTGGGCGAGGAAATCCAGGCCGTGGCGCTGGTACGGTCGCAGGGTCGCCGTCAGGCCGGCCGGGAGCGGCACCGACGTGATGCCGCTGAAGGCGGCGACCCGCTGTCGCAGGTCCTCGACCGCGGCCAGCGTCTCGGCATCGATGCCGAGGGTGGCGAGGTGCGCCAGGCCCTCCTCGGAGGCGCCGGCGAGCTGCCAGACGCTGACCCGCTGCTCGCCCGCGTCGAGGCTGATGCCGAGATCGGCGAGCAGCCCGGCGGCGTCGTCGTGCTCCTCGATCAGGTCGCGCCGCACCCAGCCCGCGTCGAGCTTCACGAACGGACCGCTGGCGGCGCGCAGGACGGCGAGATCGGCCTCGTCGAGGCGCAGGCCCTCCGCCTCCCAGTCCGCCGAGACGGTCAGCCAGTCGACGCCGCTGGCGCGCACGCGCAGCCGCGGCGCGCCGATGCGGCTGCCGCCGAGCAGCCGGCGCACGGCGCTGGTGCCGAAGAACGAGACGCCCGGTGGCCGCTGCTCCCAGGCCTCGGCGAGCGCTTCGAGGGTGCGCCGCGCGACCCGCATCCACCAGCCGAGGGCGTTCGCATCGGGCGCGCCGGCGCGCGCCGCACTGGTCAGCGGCAGCCCGCGCACCCAGATGGCGAGCGGCGACACGGTCGCCGGATCGGGCAGCTCGATCCACGCCTCGTCGCCGCGCGCCGGCGCGGTCTCGGCCGCCGCGTCGGGCAGCGGCGGCGGCGGCGCGCCGCCGCCCAGGTCGGCGAACGCGGTGGCCGGGCGGGCATTGCGACCGGCGCGCACCCAGCCGCGTTCCGGCGAGAGCTCGAAGACGACGGCGTCGTCGGCCAGCGGCGCCCCCGGATTCCACGGCACGCGGCCGCTGCGCGCGAAGACGCGGAGCTGCAGCCAGTCGTCGCCACGCAGGTCGAGGGCCACCGACGGCGCCACGACGTGCACGCGGGTGTGGGCGGCGAGCGTGTCGCGCAGGTGCGGGAACGCCTCGGCGAGGGTGCGCATCAGCGGCGCCCGCTCCTGGCGCGGCACCGGCAGCGGCCCCTCGCGTTCGAAGCGGCTGCGCAGCGCCGGCGGCGGCTCGTCGGCGACCGCGAAGGCCTCGCCGTCGCGCAGCACCATCGCGCCGCGGCCGGCGCCCGGCTCGGCGGCCACGTAGAGCACGTCGCCGAGCGCGCGCTCGCTGCCGTCCTCCCAGCGCGCGCGCAGATCGAGCGCCAGCTCCTCGCCGGCGCCGACGTTGGCGGGCACGACGCGGACGTCGGCGCGGCCGACCCGCACCGGCGCGCCCGGGCTGACGCCGGCGCGCGCCGCCAGCGCCGGATCGAGCGCGTCGCCCCATTGACCGACGCCGGCGGCGGCGACCCGCTCGAGCAGCGCCACCGGTCGCCCGACCTGCAGGCGGGTGCCGTTCCACTCCGCGGCGCTCGGCTGCGCCTGGTCGGCGAGCCAGCTCAGCAGGCTCGCCTGCTCGGGCGGGAAGAGCCCGGGATCGCGCAGGCTCTCGGTGCGCAGGCCGTGCAACTGGGCGACGGTGCGCGGCGCGTCGTGCACCCGCGGCGTGGTCAGACGGACCTCGAAGCCGATCGCCGGCGCGCCGTCGGCGCCGGCCAGCAGGCTGAGCACGACGCGCAGCCGGCGCGGCGGATGGGCGCCGCGCTGGCGCGCCCATTCGAGCAGGGCCGCGGCGGTGGCGGCGCGCTCGCGGTCGCGGAAGCGATGCGCGACGTCGCCGCGCTCGAGGTACGGCCGCAGCGGCGCCGGTACCCAGCCGTCGGCCTCGGCGGCGATGGCCGCCGCGAGCCGCCAGCAGCGGGTGTCGGCGTCGGGTTCGCGCAGCAGGTCCTCGAGTGGCGGCCCGTAGGGGGTCAGGCTCGCCGCCGGCGCCTCGATCAGCAGCTCGTCGAGCGCCGCCTGACGCTCCCAGAGGGCGCGGGCGTCGCGCAGTCGGGTCAGCGGATCGGCGGGCGCGGCCGCGGGCGCGCCGCCGCCCAGCACGGCGCTGGCGACCGCGTAGGCGTGCTTGCAGCCGGCGCCGTACGGGCAGGTGCACTCGTGCGCCCAACCGCGCCCGTTCCACCACCAGAGGACCCGGTAGTCGCTGGAGCCGTGGACGGTGGCCTCGACGCGGTCGGGCTCGCCGCGCAGCGCCGACACGCGGCCGTCCTCCACGTAGCCCTCGCCGCGTTGCACGACCGCGGGCGTGAACGTCTCGAGCTCGGCGCGCAGCGCGCCGAGGCGGTCACCTGACAGGGGAAAGGCGGACAAGCACCGGCCACAATCCCACACCCGGTCGGTTCTCTCAACGGGTCGTTTCGCCGGGCAGCGAACGGCGACCGCCGCTCACCCGGCCGGCGGGCGGCGCGCCGTCATCGCCTCGCTCACCGCCCAGAGGCGGCCGGCGGCCTCGGCATCGCGGGCGGCGCGCGACGGCGCCTTCTCGCGGCAGTTGGCGAAGTAGCGGCCGCTGACGGCGGCGAGCTGCGGCGCGGTGGCGAGGTGCACGGAGGTGGCCGCGCCGTCGTCCGGGGCGCGGAAGAACGGGCGCAGCAGGCGGATCAGGCCGCGCGCCCAGCCGCCGTTGTTGGTGCCGAGGCCGGTGGCCACCGCCCCCGGATGCAGGCTGTTGGCGGTCACCCCGCTGCCCGCGAGGCGCCGCGCCAGCTCGCTGGTGAAGAGGATGTTCGCCAGCTTCGACTGGCCGTACACCCGCATCACCCGGTAGCGGCGGGTGTTCTGCAGGTCATCGAAGTCGAGCGGCGCGAACCGGTGCGCCTCCGAGGCGACGTTGACGACCCGCGCCGGCGCGCTGGCGCGCAGCCGTTCGAGCAGCAGCGTGGTGAGGAGGAAGGCGGCGAGATGGTTGACGGCGAAGGTGGTCTCGATGCCGTCGGGGGTGACGCTGCGCCGCACGTTGACCACGCCGGCGTTGTTGATCAACACGTGCAGCGGTCGGTCGCTGGCGAGAAACGCGGCGGCGGCCCGCCGCACCTCGGCCTGGCGGGCGAGGTCGGCGAGCAGCAGATCCACCCGCGGCGCGCCCGCGGCGCGCGCCTCCGCCGCCGCCGCCTCTCCCTTCGCCGGGTCGCGGCAGAGCAGGACCAGCTCGGCCCCCATGCGCGCCAGCGCCAACGCCGTCGCCCGGCCGATCCCCGACGACGCGCCGGTGATCAGACAGACGCGGCCGTGCATCGACGTGGCCGGGTGCGCGCGCCTGCCGCTCTCCCGCTCTCGACCTGGCGACGGATCTCCCACGCGACGCCGTTGACGGCTTCAGCGGCGTTCCGCCACCGCGCCCGCCGTTGCGATCTCGGCCGCCTCCGGCACGGGCCGACCGGTGAGGAAGGCGTCGAGCATGGCGTTGACGGTCTCCGGAGCTTCCTGCTGCACCCAGTGCGACACCCGCGGCAGGTAGCGGAGGGTGAGATCGCGGACGTACGCCTCGGTGCCGTGGGTCGTCTCCTTGGCGAGGGCGACGTCCTCCTCGCCCCAGATGAGCAGGGTCGGGATGTCGATCTGCGGATAGCCGCGCGCCCGCTGGCGGGCGCCGCCGCCGCCGCGGCCGTAGGCGCGGTAGTAGTTGAGCATGGCGGTGAGCGCTCCCGGACCGGCGGCGCTGTCGCGATAGCGCTGCAGCACCTCGTCCGGAAAGCGCGATTTGTCCACGGCGGAGGCGCGGAAGGCCTCGCCGATGGCGCGGTAGTTGCGCGCCCGCAGCAGCGCCTCCGGCAGGTACGGCAACTGGAAGAGCAGCGCGTACCAGGAGCGGCGGAGCTGCCGCCACGTCCGCAGCTCGCGCTCGAAGCAGGCGGGATGCGGCAGGTTCATCACCACCAGGCGCGACAGCGGGCGCGGCCGCCGCATGGCGAAGGCCCAGGCGATCAGCCCGCCCCAGTCGTGGGCGATCAGCACCGTCTCGCGGGCCGGCGCGGCGTCGATGAGCGCGGCGACGTCCTCCACCAGCGTCTCGATGGCATAGTCCTCCATCCGCGCCGGCCGCTCGCTCCTGCCGTAGCCGCGCAGATCGGGCGCCCAGGCGCGGTAGCCGAGCCGCGCCAGCAGCGGCATCTGGAAGCGCCAGGAGTACCAGAGCTCCGGAAAGCCGTGCAGGAAGAGGGCCAGCTTGTCGCCGCCGCCGCACTCGGCGACGTGAAAACGGATGCCGTTCGCCTCGACGAAGCGATGGTCGATGCCGCGCACGCGATTTGCCACGGGAGGCAGAGGATCACAGCGGCACGCGCTGTCTCAAGCCCCCGGCTCAGCGCTCCGCGTCGAGCAGCAGCGGGCCGCGCACCGCCGAGGGACGGCGGACGTCGCGAGCGCGCGTCGTCACGGCGACGCCGAGCAGCACCAGGGCGCCGCCCAGCACCTGCGACGGCAGCAGCGGCTCGCCGAGCAGCAGGGCCGAGAGCAGCGCGGTCAGCACCGGCACCAGATAGACGAAGACCACGGTGCGCCCGACGCCGACGCTGTGGACGCCGAAGAGAAAGAGCTGGCCGGCGAGCACCGAGGCGAAGACGACGAGGAACGCCAGCGCCGCGATGGTGGGCGCCGAGGCGGCGGCGAGCTGCGCGAAGGGCGCGGTCGGCAGCGCCAGCGACAGCGTCACCAGGCTGCCGACGCCGTAGGTGACGGCGTTGGTCATCGCATGCGGCAGGTGCGCCACCGCGCCGCGCGACGCCAGGTTGAAGATCGCCCACAGGCAGGCGGCGGCGAGCGCCAGCAGATCGCCGCCGCGGGCCGCCGCCAGGCCGGCCAGGATCGCGAGGTCGCCGTGGGTGATCACCACCGTGGCCCCGGCGAGGGCGAGGAGGATGCCGGCGACCCGCCCGGCGGTGAGCGCCTCGCCGACCAGGGGTGCCAGGAGGACGGTGAGCGCCGGGTTCAGCGCCACCAGCAGCGCCGCGTTGGTCGCGCTGGTGCGCTGCAGCGCCGCCATGAACGCCCATTGGTACAGCACCCCGCCACAGACCGCCATCACCGCCAGCGACGGCAGCGCGGCGCGCAGATTGGCGGCGCGCCGCATGCGCCAGGCGAACGGCAGCAGCACCAGCGTCGCCGCCAGGTGCCGCAGCCCGGCCGCCGCCAGCGGCGTCAGCTCGGCGGTCACCAGCTTGCCGGCGATGAAGGCGCCGGCCCACAGCAGACTGGTGAACGACAACCCGAGGTAGGCGCGAGCGGCGCGGCTCATGCGGCAGGGCTAGCCTTCATGTGACGAAGAGATTTCACCACGGAGGCACGGAGACACGGAGTAACCTGGACACGAGGTGGTTCGGGGCGAGATCCCCAACGCCATCAGGAATCGCCTTAGGGATTGCACCCACCCGCCATTCCGACGCTGCCTCCTCCGTGTCTCCGTGCCTCCGTGGTGAAGGTGTCTTGTGTATCGAGGCTAGCACCGCGGGGCGCCGACTGGCGATGGCATGAGACGCCCATGGAAACGAGTCGACGCTCAGCCGGTCCGCAGGTGGCGGCCGAGATCGCCGACGAGATCCATGAAGATCAGGCGATCGGCGAAGCGCCACGCGCCGTCGGCGTGGCGCGCGAAGCGGTCGTGGTAGCGGCCGGCGACGATCGGCTGCAGCGCCGCCCCCGGCGCCGCCTGGAGGACGGTGAAGCGCGAACGCGCCGTCGCCGCGTCGCCCGCCAGCTCGATCACCAGGTTGGTGGTGACGTGCTGGGTGCGCGGCACGCCGTCGTAGAGGATGACCACCCGCTCCAGGACCGCGCGCACGGCCGCGGCGCCGCGGTACGCGCCGCCCTGGGCGCTGCGATAGGTGGCGTCGGCGAAATAGCCGGCCACCCCCGCCAGGTCGCCGGCGTCGAGGCGCTCGGCGTAGCCCATGATCAGCGCCGTGATCGCCGCCCGGTCGGCCTCGTCGCTCATCGCCCCCCTCCGACAGCGCGCGCTTGGCAGGGCGCGTCCGACCCACTACTAGACGGTTCCGACGCCGCAGCGCTCGCGCAGGAGTCCGCCATGCCCCGCTACGCATACGACCAACTGACCTTCCTCGACAACTCCTTCCTCATCATGGAAGCGCCGAACGCGCCGATGCACATCGCCGGCACGGCCACCTTCGAGGCCGGAACGCTGGTCGGACCCGACGGCGGTCTCGACATCGACGCCATCCGCGCCTACGTCGCCTCGCGCCTGCACCTCATCCCGCGCTACCGGCAGCGCCTCGCCACCCTGCCCCTGCAGCAGCGGCCGATCTGGGTCGACGACCCGCACTTCAACATCCACTACCACGTGCGCCACACCGCCCTGCCGCGCCCCGGCGACGAGCGCCAGCTCAAGCGCCTGGCGGCGCGCATCATGGCGCAGCACCTCGATCGCTCGAAGCCGCTGTGGGAGATCTGGTTCATCGAAGGGCTCGAGGGCGACCGCTTCGCGATGGTCAGCAAGATCCACCACTGCATGGTGGACGGCGTGTCGAGCGTCGACCTGCTGAACGTGCTGCTGCAGCTCGAGCCGTCGAGCGAGATCCACCAGGCGCCGGAGTGGATCCCGCGGCCGGCGCCGACGGTGATGGACCTCGCCGCCGAGACGGTCGAACAGCTCACCACCCTGCCGCGCTCGCTCGGCGACGCCGTGCGGCGCACGATCAGCGACGCCCAGGACCCGCGCTCGGACCTGCGCGCCCGCCTGCGCGCGGCGCGCGACGCCTTCGCCGACGTGCGCACGGTGTCGGCGACGCCGCTCAACCGGCCGATCGGCCCGCACCGCCGCTTCGACTGGCTGCGCATGCCGCTCGCCGAGATCAAGGCGGTCAAGAACGCGCTCGGCGGCACGCTCAACGACGTCGTGCTGGCGACGGTGAGCGGCGCCATCCGCCGCTTCCTGGAACGCCACCGGGTCGACGTCGACCATCTCGACTTCCGGGTCATGGCGCCGGTCAGCGTCCGCAGCACCGACGAGCGCGGCACCCTCGGCAACCGCGTCTCCGCCTGGATGGTGCCGCTGCCGCTCGACGAGCGCGATCCGCGCGCCGCGCTGACGCGGATCCGCGAGACCACCGAGCAGTTGAAGGAGAAGAAGGAAGCGATGGGCGCCGAGGTGCTGGCGCAGGTCGGCGAGTGGACGCCGTCGACCCTGCTCTCCCTCGCCTCGCGCATGCTCACCCGCGCCCTGCCGTTCAACCTCGTGGTCACCAACGTGCCCGGGCCGCAACTGCCGCTCTACCTGATGAGCGCCCGCATGCTCGACAACTTCGGCCTCATCCCGCTCACCGACTACCTCTGCCTCGGCATCGTGCTGTTCAGCTACGACGGCCAGCTCTGCTGGGGGTTCACCTGCGAGTGGGACCTGCTGCCCGACCTGCACGATTTCGTGCTCGACATCCGCGCCGCCTTCGCCGAGCTGCAGGACGCCGCCGCCGCGGTCGCCGCGCCGCCACGGTTGACGCGGCCGGCGCGCGCGCGTCGGCACAAACGACACGAGGCGCCACCGCGCCGCGCCGCGCATTCGCGCGCCGGACGGCGTCGGGAATGACGCTTTCCGCCGTCCTCCTGCGCCGTCGTCCCGCGCCGTCCGTCGTGGTTCGCCTGTCCCGATGATCCCGTACCGCACCACCGTGATCAGCCCCGAGGGCCTGCCGCTCTGCATCGAGCCGAGCGACGACGCCGACGTCGGCCGCCTCTGCGACTGGCTGCGCGCCCACCCCGACTGGGTGCAGGAGCAGCTCACCGCCCACGGCGCCCTGCTCTTCCGCGGCTTTCCGATCGACGACGCGCCGACCTTCGAGCGCGTCGCCCGCGCCATCGACGACCACCTGAAGAACGAATACCTCGGCACCTCGCCGCGCAACGGCCTGACCGACTACGTCTTCACCGCCAGCGAGCTGCCGCCCTTCTTCCCCATCCCCGAGCACTGCGAGATGAGCTTCGTCGCCCAGCCGCCGCAGCGGGTCTTCTTCTGCTGCCTGCTGGCGCCGCCGGCGAACAGCGGCGAGACGCCGCTGGTCGACTTCCGCGCCGTCTGGCGCGACCTCGACCCCGCGGTGCGCCAACGCTTCGAGACCGGCGGCATCCGCATCGTCCGCAACTACGCCGGCCCGGGCGGCGGCGCGACGCTCGACCTGTGGCAGCTCAAACGCTGGGACGAGATGTTCCTCACCACCGACAAGGCCGCCGTCGAGGCCAAGTGCCGGGCGGAGGGCTTCGAGGTGCAGTGGGGACCCAAGGACCGTCTGCGCCTGATCAGCACCCAGCCGGTGCACCGCGATCACCCGCGCACCGGCGAGCGCGTCTGGCACAACCACACCCAGGTCTTCCACCTCTCCGCGGCGCCGGGCGAGTACCGCCGCATCGCCGCCCTGCGGCCGACGCTGCGCCACCGCCTGCTGGCGAAGGTGGCCGAGATGATGGTCGCGCTGCAGCGCCGCCTGCGCTCGTCCGAGCAGCAGGCGATGCACTGCACCTACCTCGACGGCCGCGAGATCAGCGACGCCGACATGGAGCACGTGCGCGACGTCATCTGGCGCCACCTGGTGATCACCCCCTGGCAGCGCGGCGACGTGCTGGCGATCGACAACTGCTCCGTCGCCCACGGCCGCCTGCCCTACCGCGGCCCGCGCCAGGTCGCCGTGGCGTGGGCCTGAGCGCGCCTTCGCGCGCGAACCGCAGCCACGAAGGCATGCGGCGGCGGAGCCGCGGGAGCCCATGCGTCCCTCGCCCCGCGTCTCCGTTCCTTCGCGTGACGGGAGCGCTCCGGCGATCGCTCACGCCCGCAGGGCGCGGAAGAAGGCCCGGATGTCCTGCACCAGCAGCGCCGGCTCCTCCATGGCGGCGAAGTGGCCGCCGGCGGGCATCGGCGTCCAGTGGGTGACGTTGTAGAGCTTCTCCACCCAGCGTCGGGGCGGGCGGATCAGCTCGCGCGGAAAGATGGCGCAGCCGGTCGGCACCTCGACGCGGAAGTCGGTGGGCGGGAACTTCGCGTTGCGCATCGTCTCGCAGTACAGGCGGCAGGAGGAATTGGCGGTCTCCGGCACCCAGTAGAGCATGATGTTGGTGAGCAGTTGGTCCTTGCTGAAGCGGCGCTCGATGTCGCCGCCGCAGTCGCTCCAGGTGCGGAACTTCTCGACGATCCACGCCGCCAGCCCGGCCGGCGAGTCGTTGAGCGCGTAGGACAGGGTCTGCGGCTTGGTGCCCTGGATGCGCTGATAGCCGGTCTCCTCCTTGAGGAACTGCTGCGCCTCCATCAGCGGGATCAGCTCCTCCTGCGTCAGGCCGTCGGCCGGATTGGCGGGATCGGGGGGAAAGGCGACGACCATGTTGAGGTGCACGCCGGCGACCCGCGGCGCGTGGCGGTAGCCGAGGTAGGTGCTGACCATCGACCCCCAGTCGCCGCCCTGGGCGCCGAAGCGGGCGTAGCCGAGCCCCTGCATGAGCTCGGCCCACAGCGCCGCGATGCGCTCCGGATCCATCCCCGGCTCGCGGGGATGGTCGGAGAAGCCGTAGCCCGGCATCGACGGACAGACGACGTCGAAGGCGTCGGCCGGATCGCCGCCGTGCGCCGCCGGGTCGGCGAGCGGGCCGACGATGTCGACGAACTCGGCCACCGAGCCCGGCCAGCCGTGGGTGATGACGAGCGGAAACGGCCGCGGCCCCCGGCCGCGCACGTGGATGTAGTGGATGCCGAGACCGCCGACCTCGGCCCGGAACTGCGGCAGCGCGTTCAGCCGCGCCTCGGCGGCGCGCCAGTCGTAGCGGTCGCGCCAGTAGGCGACCAGCTCGCGCAGGTACGCGAGCTCGGTCCCATAGCCCCAGCCGGAGCCCGGGATCTCGTCCGGGAATCGCGTCCGCGCCAGGCGGTCGCGCAGATCGGCGAGCACGGAATCGTCGACGGCGATGCGAAAGGGTTCGATGCGCATGCGGCTGCATACGAAACGGCGCGCCCGCTGGCCAGGGAGGGTCAGGCGTGGCTGCCCCGGTCGGCGACGAACGCCAGGATGCCGGTCGCGGTCAGCAGCAGGCCCGCCCACTGCGCCGGGGTCGCGACCTCGCCGAGGATCAGGAAACTCGCGGCCAGCGAGAGCAGCGGGATGGACGGCACGACGATGGCGGTGGCGCGCGCCAGGTCGATGCGGGCGATGGCGACGTACCACAGCAGCGTGCCGCCGTAGCTGAGCACCAGGCCCTGCAGGATCCACAGCGGCGCCAGCGGCCACAGCGCCGCCGCTGGCGGCAGCGCCGCGGGGCCCTCGACCGCCACCCAGACGGCGGCCAGCAGCAGGCTGCCGTAGGCGTAGCGGGCGCTGGTCAGCGCCACCGCCGGACTGCCGCCCAGGGTGCGCAGGACGATCAGGTGCGAGGCCTGCCAGCACAACGGCGTCAGCAGCAGGAGCCAGACGCCGAACGAGGTCTCGATGGCGCTGGCGCCGACCGCGAGGGCGATGCCGGCGAGGATGAGCAGGGTCGCCAGCAGGCGGCGCGGCGTCGGCCGATGCCCGAGCACCAGCCAGGCGAGCAGCAGCGAGTACGCCGGCTCGATCTGCAGGCACAGGGTGGTGACGATGGCGTTGGTGCGGCTGGCGCCGACGTAGAGCAACAGGTGCGCGGCGGCGGTGCCGAGGGCGGCGATCGCCAGCAGGCGCCAGGCGCGCGGCCGCGCCACCAGCCAGCACAGCTCGCCGCGCAGCGCCAGCACCACGAGCGCGGCGAGGCCGGCGAAGACGTTGCTGCCCGCGGCCACCAGCAACGGGCTGGCGTGGCCGGTGGTCAGCTTGGCGACCGCCGGGATGAAGGCGCCGTTCAGGGCGCACAGGGCCGCGGCCAGCAGCCCCAGTCGTTCCTCGCGTTCCCGCATCGTCGGTCGGTGGGCGCGCCGCGGCGGGCCGCGCGCCCGGCATCTGGCATGGCGCCGCGGCGGCCGCAAACACGCTTGAACGGGCGGCGCGAAATGCGTAGCCGAGGAACCGGGTCGACCAACCGAAGGAGGCGCGGCGCATGGATGTCGACGGCACCTGTATCTTCTGCCGCATCGTCAGCGGCGCGATGCCCTGCCACCGCGTCCACGAGGACCCGCACACGCTGGTCTTCATGGACATCTTCCCGGTCGCCGACGGCCACACCCTGGTGATCACCAAACAGCACGCGGCGACGATCTTCGAGGCCGACGAGACGGCGCTGACGGCGGTGGCCGCCACCGCCCGCCGGGTGGCGCACGCCATCCGCGCGGTGCTGGCGCCGGACGGCCTGATGGTGTTCCAGCTCAACGGCGCGGCGGCGATGCAGACCGTGTTCCACTACCACATGCACCTGCTGCCGCGCCGCGCCGACGAGCCGCTGGCGCTGCACACGCGCGTGCCCGGCGATCCGGCGCGCCTGGCCGAGCTCGCCCGCCAGCTCGCCGCGGCGCTCGGGCGGCCGCCGCGGCCGTCGTCCAGCACCTGAGGGTCGGTCCGAGGAGGGAGCCGAGCCTGGCATCCCGCCGCGATGCGCCGGCGCTCGCGCCGCTCGGCCGCCGACCGCGCCGCGGCGCGGTCCCGGGGGCATCGCGACCGCGGCCCGCGCTCGAGGCGCGGCTACCCCGGATCCTGCTCCGAACCGGCGGCGACGCGCATCAGGCCGCGATACGCCTGTTGCGGCGTCGAGCCCTCGTGCACGACGCGGTAGACCTCGCGGGCGATCGGCATCTCGACGCCGTACTTCTCCGCCAGCTCCATGACGACGCGCGAGGTCTTCACGCCCTCGGCGACCATGTGCATCTCCTGGCAGATGTCGTCGATGGTGCGCCCCTTGCCGAGCTGCTCGCCGACGTAGCGGTTGCGGCTCTGCCGGCTCATGCAGGTGGCGACCAGATCGCCCATGCCGGCGAGACCGGCAAAGGTCTGCAACTGCCCGCCCATGGCGACGCCCAGGCGGGTCAGCTCGGCGAGCCCGCGGGTGATCACCGCCGCCTTGGTGTTGTCGCCGACGCCGAGCCCGTCCCCCATGCCGGCGGCGATGGCGATGACGTTCTTCAGCGCCCCACCGACCTCGCAGCCGACCACGTCCTGGTTGGTGTAGACACGGAAGATCGTCGACTTGAACACGCGCTGCAGCTCGCAGACGATGGTCTCGTCGTCCATCGCCACGACGCTGGCGGCGGCGAACCCGGCCATGATCTCGCGCGCCAGGTTGGGACCGCTGAGCACGCCGGCGGGATGGCCCGGCAGCACCTCGCCGATCACCTGCGTCATGCGCAGCAGCGACCCCTGCTCCAGCCCCTTCGCCAGGCTGATGATCGGCACCCAGGCGCGGACGAACGGTCGCGCCTGTTCCAGCACGTCGCGGAAGCCGTGCGACGGCACGCCCATCACCAGCACGTCGGCGGCCCGCGCCGCCTCCTCCATCGACGCCGTGGCGCGCAGGTCGCGGCTCAGCCGCGAGGTGCCGAGATAGCGGGCGTTGGTGCGCCGGGCGTTGATCTCCTCGGCGATGTCCGGATCGCGTGCCCACAGGACCGTCGGGCAGTTGTGGGCCGCGATGCTGGCGACCGTGGTGCCCCACGACCCGGCGCCGATGACGGCGACCGTCAGGCGCATCGCCGCTCCCCGCCGCGCCTCGTCACGCCAGCCCCAGGCGCTCCAGCGCCACCTGCCGGGTGCGCGCGAAGTCGGCCTTGCCGGACGGGCTGCGGTAGACGTCGTCGACCTGCAGCACGTGCCGCGGCGCCTTGTATCCGGCGAGGTGCTGCTTGACGAACGCCTTCAGCGCCTCGCCGTCGAGCGGCGCGCCGGCGGAGACGACGGCGGTGATGGCCTCGCCGAAGCGCTCGTCGGGCACCCCGACCACGACGCAGTCCAGGACGCCGGGGAAGCGCTTCACCACCTCCTCGACCTCTTCCGGGAACACCTTCTCGCCGCCGGTGTTGATGCACACCGAGCCGCGGCCGAGCAGCGACAGGGTGCGACCGTCCTCGTTCACCACCGCCCAGTCGCCCGGCACCGAGAACCGGCCGTGCGGCGTCTCGACGAAGGTGCGGGCGCTCTTCTCCGGATCCTTGTAGTAGCCGACCGGCTGCGGGCCGCCGACGCCGACCAGTCCCTTGGCGCCCGGCACGGCGTCGAGCAGCGCGAGCTGCTCGCTGAACAGCCGGGTCGTGTCGGAGAGTTGGAAGGTGCCGGTCTGCACGACGCCGGCGGCGGTGGTCACCGACAGGCCCATGCCGACCGCCTCCGACGAGCTGAAGGAGTCGATCAGCATCAACTGCGGCGCCGCCGCCAGCAGCCCCGCCTTGGTCTCCTGGCTCCACATGACGCCCGAGGACGAGATCAGGGCCAGCGACGAGAGGTCGTACGGGCGCGGCGCCTCGCGCAGCGCCCGCAGCATCGGCTTGGCGAAGGAATCGCCGACGATGGTGACGCTGGTGGCGCGCTCGCGCTCGACCACCTGCCACAGCTCGTGCGGGTCGAAGCGCGTCGGGTTGTCGAGCAGCAGCACGCTGCCGCCGGCGAGCCAGGCGATGACGCTGGTGAACCAGCCGGTGCCGTGCATCAGCGGCGGACCGATCAGGGCGCGCATCGGGATCGGCGGATTGGCGACCACGGCGCGCAGTCCGTCGAGCGAATCGGGCGGCGGCATCAGGCCGCCGCCGGCGAGGCGCAGGAAGAGATCGGCCTGCCGCCACATGACCCCCTTCGGCATGCCGGTGGTGCCGCCGGTGTAGAGGAAGAGGTGGTCGTCGGGCGAGCGCGCCACGCGCGGCGCCGGCCGATCGGTTTCGGCGACGGCGTCGTAGCCCGCCGCGCCGGGGAGCCCGTCGAGCGCGCCGCCGCCGTCCTCGTCGATCACCAGCACCCCGCGCAACCGCGGCAACTGGCCGGCGACCGCGCGCACCAGCGGCACGAATTCGGCGTGGACGATGGCGATCTCGGCGTCGGCGTTGTCCAGCAGGTAGCGCAGCTCCGCCTCGCGGTAGCGGTAGTTGACGTTCACCGGCACCAGGGCCGCCTTCATCGCCGCGTACACCCCCTCGACGTAGGCGGGGTGGTTGTAGGTGTAGACGGCGACCTTGCCCTGGTGGGTGGCGCCGCGCTCCAGCATCCAGGCGGCGAGGTTGCGCGCCCGCCGCTCGACCGCGGCCCAGGTGCGCCGCGTCCCGCCCTGCACCACCGCGTCCTGGGCGGCGCAGGTCTCGGCCACGGCGTCGAAGGCGTCGGCGAGATTGAAGCCGCCGCTCATGCCGGCTCCCGCGGCGGCGCCGCGTTGCCGCCGGCGGCGCGGAAGGCGGCGCGCGCCGCCAGGCTGGCGCGCACGTCGTAGATGTCCTCCTCCCGGCACCACAGGCCGCCGCGGTAGCGCAGGTAGGACACGGTCGGGAAGGCGATCGGCGGGCCGCTCGGATCCGCCGGGTTGGGATAGGCGTTGTCGATGCAGAAGCAGACCTGGTCGCCGTCGATGAGCTGCCAGGTGGGCTGCGGAAAGTACATGTCGGGCACCCCCGCCATCACCGAGGTGATCCAGGCGCGGATCGCCTCGCGGCCGTGGAAGGTGCCGTACTGCGCCTCGACGTAGACCGCGTCCTCGGTGAACAGATCGGCCCAGGCGTTCCAGTCGCGGCGGTAGGCGCCGGTCTCGAGATAGCGCTGGAAGGCGCCTTCCACCTCGGCGCGGCTCGGCATCGCCATGTGCGTGACTCCCCGTGCGGTTCCTAGCCCGGATTATTCATGAATTCGCTACTGCGAGCGCCGATCGTCCGCCATCTCCGGCCGTGCTCGCTCCTCCCACCTCGACAGACCATCGAGTCTGCCTGCGTCGGTCGTCGCTGCGCTGGGCCAGATCTGGCGCACGCTCGGCGCTCTCGCTACGCGAACCCATGAATGATCCAGGCTAGGCCGGATCGCCCGCGGGGGTCAACGCGCCGGCGGCGCGTGGGCGGTGGGCGGTCAGTGCAGGTAGCCGAGGGCGCGCATGCGCTCCTCGAGCGCGCCGTCGGGCACCAGGGTCCGCTCGGCGCCAACCGGGACGGCGTTGCGGAACGCCGGCAGGCGGGCGAACAGCGTGCCGGCGCGCACCGGCTGCACGTCGGCCAGGTCGCGCGCCTCGCCCGGGTCGGCGGCGATGTCGTAGAGCGCGATCCGCGGCTCGGGTCGCTCGGCGACGATCGAGTAGATGAGCTTGTGGCGGCCGACCAGCAGCGAGGCGATGCTGCTCGGCTTCCCGAGCGTGCTGTAGGCCGGCGGCCTGGGCGCGTCCGGGCAGTCGAGCGCCGGCAGCAGGCTGGTGCCGTCGAGCGCCGCCGGCGGATCCGCGCCGAGCGCATCGAGGATCGTCGGCAGGATGTCCACCTGCTGCGCCGTGGCGCCGATCACCGTGCCGGCGCGCCATTGGTGGGGGAACTTGATCAACAGCGGCACGTGCAGCAGCTCGCCGTACAGCGAGTTGGCGTGCGAATAGTAGTCGTGCTCGCCGAATCCCTCGCCGTGATCGGCGACGACGACGATCAGCGCGTCATCGTACAGCCCGCGGGCCCGCAGAGCGGCGACGAGGCCGCCGAAGGCATCGTCCACCGACGCGATGTCGGCGTCGTAGAGGGCGATCATCTGCTGCCGCTCCTCCGCGGTGAGTCGGCGCGTGCCTTTGACGACGCCGTCCAGCACGTGCGGCAGCCCGAGCTCGAGATCGGCATCGCCCGCCAGGGCCTCGCGGAACGGCGACGGCGGCAGGTACGGATTGTGCGGGTCGGAGGCGTGCAGGTACAGGAACAGCGGCCGACTGGACTGGCGGTCGTCCACCCACCTGAGGGCGGTGTCGTGCAGCACCGTCGCCGGCTGGTGCATCACCTGCGGCGGCCGCCCGCCGAGCGCGGGGGGAATCGGCTCCTCGGGCAACAGCGTGTAGGTGGCGAAGCCCTGGTTCAGGCCATACTCGGCGGTGATGACACTGTTGGTGATGAAGCCGGCGGTGTCGTAGCCGCGCGCCGCCAACACGCTGGCCAGGGTCGGCATCGGCGCCAGCACCCCGTGGCCGCCGATCGCGTTGTGGCGCGGCGGCGTCAGCCCGGTCATGATCGACGCCATGGACGGGCGGGTCCATGACGACTGGGCGACGGCGTAGGCGAAGCGCACGGCATCGGCGGCGAAGGCGTCGAGGTGCGGCGACGTCGGCCGATCGTAGCCGTAGCAGCCGAGATGGTCGGCGCGCAGCGTGTCGATGACGTAGAGGATCACCGGCGTGGTCGCGGTCGCCGGCGGGCGCGGCGCGCGACATGGCGGCGCCTGCCCACGCGGCACGTCCAGGCGCGGCGCGTCGAGCACCACGCCGCCGCCGGCGCCCGCCGCGCCGGTGGCGCGCAGGCGAAGGCGCGCCGGGCCGCCGGCGTCGATCGACTCCTCCCACGGCGCCGGCGTCGCCCGGACGCCGACCGTGACCTGGCGCGCGACCGCGCCGTCGCGCTCGACGGCGACGACGAGGTCCGAGGCGTCCGCGGCGGCGAGCGGACGCACGGCGTCGACATGGAAGGTCGCGCCGTCCGGCAGATCGACGAAGAAGTCGACCTGCGAGCCGCTGGGCAGGGTCAGCGACCCACCCGCCGGCCCCGCCGCCGCGGTCGGCGCGGCGCCGTCGGCGAGCCCATCGAAACGCATCCAGCTCCAGGCCACCGACAGGGCGCGCCCGTCGTCCGACCCGGGCGACAGGCTGCGCGGTCGCCGGGCGTAGCCGTAGCGAAGCTCGAGCGTGTTGACGCCGGATCGCAGCGCCTCGGCGGCGAGCGGAAAGCGGTAGACGCGTTGGTCGCGCAACAGCTCCAGGCGCCCCTGCGGCGTGCCGTTGACCGCGAAGTCGATGGTCTGCGGCGGGGCATCGGGGTCCGGAAACGGGCCGCACTGCAGGGTCAGGATCAGCGACCGCGGCGCGGCGACGTAGAACTCGAGCAGCGACCGCGTGCCGAGCGCCCACAACATCGTCCGGCCGTCCTCCCAGGTCTCGTCCCGACCCCAGCCGAGGAGCAGATGCTGGCGCGCCGCCGGGGTGCCGAAATCGACCAGCGTCGTCTCGTGCCACGCCTGCGCCACCGGCAACTGCGCCGCCAGGTCGATGCGGTCGCTGCGCGCGCAGGCGGCCAGGGCGGCGGCGCAGAGGCCGAGCGCCACCATGCGTCCCGACCCGCTCCACCGTGCGCCGCGTCGCACCTGCAACTCCCCTCGCCGACCTACATCCCGCCGCCGGCGCCTGCAACCGCGATGCGCGCCCCGTTCTCATCGCCGCGGATCGCCGCCGCGGCCGCCGCGCGCCTCAATTCACCCGGCGCGAGCCCTGCCAGTAGCGCTCGCGCAGCTTGAACTTCTGCAGCTTGCCGGTGGCGGTGCGCGGCAGCTCGGCGACCAACTCGATGGAGCGCGGACATTTGAAGTGCGCCAGGTGCGTGCGACAGAAGCGCAGGAGCTCGCTCTCGTCGGCGGCCTGCGCGGGACGCAGTACCACCAACGCCTTCGGCGTCTCGCCCCACTGCGGGTCGGGAACGCCGATCACCGCGCATTCGAGCACCGCCGGGTGTTGGTAGAGGACATCCTCGATCTCCGACGAGCTGATGTTCTCGCCGCCGGAGATGATCACGTCCTTCTTGCGATCGACGATGTGGACGTTGTGCACCGCGTCCCAGACCGCCAGGTCGCCGGTGTGGAACCAGCCGTCGCGAATCGCCTCGGCGGTCGCGTCCGGCTGCTCCCAGTAGCCCTCGAACACGACGTTGGAGCGGGCGCAGACCTCGCCCACGGTGGCGCCGTCGGTCGGCACCGGATGGCCGTCGCCGTCGAGGACGGCGATCTCGACCCCGATGCCCTCCACCCCGGCCCGAGCGCGGCGCGGCCAGTCGTCCTGGCGGGTCGCGAAGTCCGGCGCCGAGACGGTGAGCAGCGGCGCGGTCTCGGTCAGGCCGTAGATCTGGATGAACTGCCAGCCGACCTCGCGCTCGAGCCGTTCGATGAAGGCGGCCGGCGGCGGCGCGCCGGCGACGGTGAAGCGCGGCCGGGTGCGGATCGCGTGCGCGGCCTTGTCGGGATAATCGAGGACGGCGCGCAGGACCGCCGGCGCCATGCAGGCGAAGGTGACCCCCTCGCGGGCGATGAGCTCGTAGATGGCGCGGGCGTCGATGCTGCGCAGCACCACGTGCGTGCCGCCCTGGGCGGTGAGCGCGTAGACGCCGCCCCAGCCGTTGCAGTGGAACATCGGCAGGGTCCACAGCTCGACGTCGTCGTGGCGCACCCCGAGATGGGCGATGAGGTTGTACGCGTTCAGGTAGCAGTTGCGGTGCGTCAGCATGACGCCCTTCGGCCGCGCCGTGGTGCCGGAGGTGTAGTTGATCGACACCAGGTCGTCCTCGTCGATGGCGCGCGGCGGCGCTGGCGGCGGGGTGTCCGGCGCGGCGGCGATCCAGTCCTCCCAGTCGCGCCACCCGGCGGCGGCGCGGCCGTCGGAGCTGGCGCTGATCCAGTGCTCGACGCGGCGCAGGTCGGGGCGGATCTGGTCGATGACGGCGGTGTGCTCGCTGTCCACCAGGACGCAGCGGACGCCGGCGTGGTCGAGGATGTACGCGTGATCGGCGGCGATCAGCCGGTAGTTGAGCGGCACGAGGACGGCGCCGATCAGGCTCGTGCCGTAGAAGCTCTCGAGGAAGTAGTGCGAGTTCGGGCTGAGGATGCAGACCCGATCGCCCTGCCCGATCCCCAGGCCGCGCAGGGCGTTGGCGAGCCGCCGGGCGCGCGCCTGGAACTGGCGGTAGGTGAAGCGGCGGTCGCCGTCGACCACCGCCAGCTTGTCCGGGTAGAGGGTCGCGGCGCGGCGCAGGAAGTCGGTGACCAGCAGGGGAACGCGCACGCTCAGTCCTCGCGGTGCACGGTGGCGGGCGAGAACGCCGGCAGGCAGACGGCGATGTATTCCGCCCCCTCCGGCTCCGGCGTCGAGTAGCGCACCCATTCGCCGGGCGCGGTGACCACCGCCTGGCCGGCGCGCACCTCGAGCGCGCCGTCGGCGTGCTCGACGCGCAGCATGCCGGCGAGGACGATCGTGTACTCGGTGAACTCCGGCCGCTGCGCCGGCTCGCTCCAGCCAGCGGGCGAGCGCATGTGGGCGATGCTGACGGCGTCGGTGGCGCTGTTGACGCGACCGACGTACTCGTCGATCAGCTTCGGCTTGTTGCCCGCGGCGGTGACGCGGGTCGGCTGCTCGATGTGGCGCGGCATGGGGACCCTCCGGCGGTCGCTATAGGACAGCGGCGGCGCGAGATGAAGCACGCCGTCCCGGCCGGCGCCGGCGTTCTTGATCTCTCCGCGCCGCCGTGATTCGTGCCGCCGGTGCTCGAGCTCGTGCGGCGCTCCCTGCAGATCGCGGCGGCCATCGTGGTCGGCGCCGCGGTCTTCGTCCGCCACCGCGTGGCGATGCGCGGCGACGACGCCACGCCGCGGGCGGCGGGCATCGCCCTGGTGCGGCTGTGCACGCGGCTGGGGGCGACGTTCATCAAGGTCGGGCAGATCGCCTCGACGCGCGCCGACCTGCTGCCGCGGCCGCTGGTCGGGGAGCTGGCGGCGCTGCAGGACCGCGTCCCCGCCTTCCCCGCCGCGGTCGCGCGCGCCGCGATCGAGCGCGAGCTCGGGCGACCGCTGGCGGCGCTGTTCGCCGCCTTCGACGACGAGCCGCTGGCGGCCGCGTCGGTGGCGCAGGTGCACCGCGCCCGCCTGCCGAGCGGCGAGCTGGTGGCGGTCAAGGTGCGCCGGCCCGACATCATCGACAAGGTGCGGCACGACCGCGCCATCCTGCTGGCGCTGGCGCGCGCCGGCGAACGCGTCGTGCCGTCGCTCCGCCTGGTGTCGCTCCACACCGCGATGGGGATCTTCTGCGATGCCGTCGAGGAGCAGCTCCACTTCACCAGCGAGGCGGCGAACAACGTCCGCTTCCGGGAGAACTTCGCCGCCGACCCGGAGATCGACTTCCCGCGCCTGTACCCGGCGCTGTGCAGCGACGGCGTCCTGACCATGGAGCTCATCGAGGGCGTGCGCGAGGCCGACCTCGACGCCCATGCCATCGACGTCACCCGGGTGGTCACCGCCGGCATGCGCTGCGTCTGCCGGATGATCTTCTCGCACGGCTTCGTGCATGCCGACCTGCACGCCGGCAACCTGCGCTTCTTCCCGCCCGGCCGGGTGGTGCTGCTCGACCTCGGCCTGGTCGGCCGCCTCAACGACGAGGACCGACTCGGCGTCGCCGCCACCCTCTTCGCCTTCGCCTCCGGCGACGGCCGCACGGTGGCGCGGCTCTTCTACGACGGCGCCCCGTACCGCGCGACGCCGGACTACGACGCCTACGAGCGCGAGGTCGTCGAGGTGGTCGAGGGCCTGCACCGGCGCGGCATCGGCAGCATGCAGATCACGGTCGAGATCGGCCGCCTCTTCGACATCCTGCGCCGCCACCACATCCACGCCCGCAGCCACATGACCATGGTGAACCTGGCCCTGATGGCCGCCGAGGGCCTCGGCAAGCGCCTGGCCCCCGAGCTGTCCCTCTCCGACGAGGCCCTGCCCTACCTCGCCGAGGCCCTGAGCGCCCCCGGCGCCGCCGCTGAGCCCGCGACGGCCGACCAGTAGGACCCGCTCTGCGCCGCCGGCCGCCTGCGGATCGCCGCTTGCGGGGCCGGACCGGACAACTCGAGCTCCCTACCGGACAACTCGAGCTTTCTAGATGATACGGGGCGATTCTCGCTGCGGCCCCTCCGCTCGTCACGGGTCGCCAGACAGCAATCGCATGTAATCGGCAGCTTACGGGTCCGGATGAGCGGCGACGGCAGCACCGGCGGCGGCGCCAATCAGATTCCCTGCCATTTGCCATTAGGCCTTTTGCACGACGCGGTGGTTGCCTTCGCCATCCCCCGCTTCTAGCGTGCCCCTCGTGACCGCTGGCCTGCCTGGTCGTGGTCACTCGGCCCGCTCGGAGGGAGGACGCGTGCCAGTGAACAGCCACCTATCCCAGAGCCTCGTGCCCAAGACTTGCCCATCGACTGCCCGCCACGGCTGGACCCTGCGCCTGCTCGCGGCGGCGGGATGGAGCGGCGTCGCCATCGTCACCCTGGCCCCCAGCCCGGTGGCCGTCCCGGAGCGACTGACCGTGCCCGAACCGGTGCTTCTGGCCGCCGTCGAGCGCCGCGCTCCAGAGCCCCCACCCGACCCGGCCCGCACGGTCGCCAAGGCGCTCACCGACTGCCCCAACCGGCTGTCGCGCGAGGAGCGCTGGAACATCGCCCGCATCATACAGCGGGAGAGCATCGAGCACGGCTACGATCCCCTGTTCATCACCGCCCTCGTCCAGGTGGAGAGCGGCTGTTCAGCGACGGCGCGCGGCGGCGGCGCCATTGGCCTCACCCAGCTCCTGCCCTCGACCGCCCGCGGGGTGGCGGCGCGCGCCGGGATCCCCTGGCGGGGGCCCGAAACCCTGAAGGACCCATCCGCCAATGTCCGCCTCGGGGTTCACTACCTGAGCGAGCTCGAGGACATGCTCGACTGCCCGTATCGCGCCGTCGCCGCCTACAACATGGGGCCGGCGCCGGTGCTGCACATGTCGACCCGCCGCGCCCGACGAGTCGGGTACGTGCGCAAGGTCCTCGATCGCTACGAGCACCTGCGCGACCAGTACGCCTGATCGGTAGCGGCGGGCTGCGGCCCGCCACCCCTGGCTCGACGGGAGGGTGGAGAGGCTGGAGCGGGCGCGCTGGCGGTGGCGGGTTGGAGCCCGCCGCTACGGGTGCGGCGCCGGCTCGACGATCTCGACCGCGTGGCCGTCGGGATCGCGCAGCGTCAGGCCGCGATCGATGCCGAGCTCGTCGTCGGGCGGATCGGCGACCGGCCCGGCGGCGAGCTGCTCGAGACGTCCGCCGGCGCCCACCACCAGGCGGGTGGCCCACCACACCAGGTCGTTGGCGCGCGCGTCGGCCGGATACGGGCGGCCGTCGCGCGGCGCCAGGTACTCAAGCAGCTCGATGCCCGGACCGCTGCCGGCGCGCAGTCCGGTGATGCGCACCCGCGATCCCCGAAGGCCGTTGAGGGCGTCCTGCTCGGCGCCGCTGTTCAGGCTGTGCCCGGCGACCCGAAAGCCGAGCCGGTCGCGGTAGAACGCCAGGCTCGCGTCGGTGTCCGCCACCGCGATCGCGGTGTGGTCGATGCCGCGGAAGACGGCCTCGCCGGCCGGCGTCTGCCAGCGCGCATCGCCCTTGCCGGGCGGGAACCAGATCAGCTCCAGGGGATGGCCGTCGGGATCGCGGAAGTAGAAGGCGCGGATGCCGCCGGCGTCGCGATTCCAGTCCGGCAGCCGCTGCGGCCGGCGGGAGATCGCCGCCACGCCGTGCGCGCGCAGCCGCGCGTAGGCGCGATCCATGTCGCTGACGACGATCGCCGCGTGCTGGAACCAGCGGTCGTTGCTGCGCGCCCCGGCCGGCGTTGGGCGACCGGGCGGCGTCAGGTACTGCGCCAGCTCGAGGTGCTCGTCGCCGAGCCGCAGGCGGGCGACGCGCATGCGCAGCGGGGCGACGCCGCGCAGGTGCTCCCACGCGGCGCCGGTGATCTCGTCCTCGCGCTCGACCCGGAAGTCGAGCACCTCGGTGTAGAAGGCGCGGCTGCGCGCCAGGTCGCCGACCGTCAGGGTGACGGCGTCGACCGCGGCCACCGGCAGCGCCGCGGCGGCCGCGGCGGCGGCGCACAGCAGCGCCGCGACGAGGGCCGCCAGCCGCGTCATCCGAGCCGCGCCCGCAGGTGGTCGCCGACGCGGAGGGCGTTGGCGATGATGGTGAGCGCCGGGTTCACGGCGCTGCTCGACGGAAAGAAGCTGCCGTCGACGACGTAGAGGTTGTCGACGTCGTGGGCGCGGCAGTGGCGGTCGAGCGCCGACTGCCGCGGATCGTCGCCGAAGCGCACCGTGCCGTTCTGGTGCGCGACGCCGGCGAGCGGGATGCGCGCCGGGACGTAGGCGGTGAGGCGCACCAGGTGCTCGTCGTGGCAGCGGATCGCCTTCAACAGGCTCTTCAGCTTGCCGATCAGGCGGCGGTGCGCCTCCTCGTTGTTCGGCGCGTAGCACAGGCGAATGCCGCCGTCGCGGTCGACCAGCACCCGGTTCTCCGCGTCGGGCAGGTCCTCGGAGGTAAGCCAGAACGGCAGCGTGTGCGCCGCCATGACCTCCAGCGACATGGTGGGAGCGAAGCGCGGCGCGCCGGCGCGCAGGATGCCGGCGTCGACCTTGCCGATCATCGAGATGTGCCCCATCGGCAGCTCGGAATCCGCCGACGGCCCGTAGAAGTCGTTCAACCCCCACGTCTTGTGGAACACGGTCGGGTTGGGCTCGCGCGACACCGCCAGCAGCATCGAGTTGAGGTGGCACATGTAGTGGCGGCCGACGACCCCGGAGCGATTGGCGAGCCCGTCGGGATGGGCGTCGTTGGCCGAGCGCAGCAGCAGCGCCGCCGAGTTGATCGCGCCGGCCGAGACCACCACCACGTCGGCGCTCAGGGTGAGCCGCTCGCCGTCGCGCTCGACCTCGACGCCGGTCACCCGGCCGCCGCCGCTGTCGGTGCGCAGACGGGTGACCCGGGCGCGCGTCAGCAGGCTGACGTTCGCGTGCTCCAGCGCCGGATCGACGCAGATCACCTGCGCGTCCGCCTTGGCCTGCACCAGGCACGGGAAGCCGTCGCAGGTGTCGCAGCGGATGCAGCGGCTGCGCTGCGGGTTCGCCTCGTCGCGCAGGATGCCGACCGGCATCGGGAACGGCTGGTGCCCGAGCCCGCGCAGGTCGTCGACGAGCTGCTGCACGCGCGGCTCGTGTCGCAGCGGCGGGTGGGCGTAGGGCGCGCTCGCCGGCGGTTCGGTCGGATCCGTGCCGCGCTGGCCGTGCACCTGGTACAGGTGCTCGGCGCGCGTGTAGTAGGGCTCGAGCTCGTCGTAGTCGATCGGCCAGGCCGGCGACAGGCCGCCGTGGTGGCGCACGACGCCGAAGTCGTGCGCCCGCATGCGGATCAGCGCCGCGCCGTAGAACTTGGTGTTGCCGCCGACGCAGTAGTGGGCGCCGGGGTGGAGCTCGCTCCCCGCCTCGTCCCGCCACGTTTCGGTGATGTGATAGCGGTTCTCGACCGCGACCGCGTGCGAGTCCCAGTTCTGCTTCTCGCGCGGCACGTAGTCGCCGCGTTCGAGCAGCAGGATCTTCTTGCCCGACGGCGCCAGGCTCCAGGCGAGCGTCCCGCCGCCGGCGCCGCTGCCGATGATGATGACGTCGTAGTGCATGCTCATCCGTCCTCCCCGAGCGCCGCGTAGTCGCAGCGAAAGATGCAGCGCCCGCCCCCGCGGTGTCGCAGCTTGGCGCAGTACACGCGGCCCCCGCCGCGCAGCCGCAGGTAGAGCTCGGCGGCGGCGAGCATGCCGAGCGGCGGGGCGACGAAGTAGATCCAGAGGCCGCGCCACTCGCCGGCGATCAACGCCGAGGCGAAGCTGCGCGCCGGGTTCATGCTCATCCCCGAGAGCGGCGCCTCGAGGCTGATGTAGGCCCACACCAGCAGCCCGGCGACGATGCCCGTGTAGCGCGCCAGGGCGGCGATGTTCGAGGTGACGAGCACCATCGCCATCATGACGGACGAGATGGCGAGCTCGGCGGCGAAGGCGCGCGCCGTGCCGGCCGGCCCGGGGAGGGTCGCCGCGTAGCGCACCGCCGGATGCCCGGCCGTCATGCGCGCCACGGCGCACACCAGGAGGACGCCGGCCAGCCCGCCGGCGAACTGGGCGGCGACGTAGGCGGCGGCGTCGCCGCGGGCGACCTTGCCCAGACGCAGGAAGGCGAGGGTCACGGACGGATTCAGGTGCGCGCCGGAGCGCCGTCCCCATGGCGAGTAGATCAGGGCCATCGCCGTCAGCCCCATCGCCAGACCGATCAGCACCCGCCGCAGCAGCGGATCGGCGATGGCGCGGCGCACGGCCGAGTCGGGATGCTCGAGGGCGATGGTCACGCCGCAGGCGGCGATCATGAACACCCCCAGCAGCGCCGCCTCGATCAGGTATTCCGGCAGATGGTCACGCATGAGGTCACGCTCCGATGCGCCGGCAGCACGCCGGTTTCCCGGCCCAACACGCGCCGCGCCCCCCGCCGAACGGTCAGTGGTCGGGGAAGGAGGTTGGCGTGGGTGCGGACGCCGGCGCTCAGGCCGCGAAGCGCAGGACGTTCTTGATCCCCTGCAGCGGCCCGAGCAGCAGTTCCTGGTAGTGGTCGACGGCGTGCCGGCCGGTGATGAGCGATGCCACCGCCGCCGGCCAGCGCGCCGTGAAGCGCGCCAGGTCGGCGATCGCGGCGGCGAAGGCGTCATGGCCGGCATTGACGGTGCCGAACACCACCTGGTTCTTGAGCACCAGGCTGCGCATCAGCGCGTCGGTGTCCACCGTGATCGGCGCCTTGCGCCCGGGCACGCCGGTGAAGATGAAGATGCCGTTCACGCCCAGCACCTTCATCACCTCGAACGCCACCGCCGACGCGCCGGTGGCCTCGTACACCAGGTCGATGTTGCCGACCCGGGTCGCGAGCTGCTCGACGCTGGCGTCCTGCGCCGACACGTAGTGGGCGCCGATGCCGGCCACCACGTCGGCCTTCGGGTTCGGCGCGCGTTCGCGCGAGTAGACCCAGGTCTCGAAGCCGGCGTTGACCAGCGCCATGGCGCCCAGCAGGCCCACCGGACCGGCGCCGATCACCAGCGCGCGGTGACAGCTCTGGCGCGGCGCGCCGGGCGTGAACGCGCACGCCCACGGCAGCCGCTGCTGCACGTGCTCGACCTGGATCAGCGCCTTCTCGGCGATGGTCAGCGGCTCGACCAGCACCGCGACGTCGCGCAGCGCCGGCGGCACGACGTGCATGTAGCGTTCGTCGTCCACCACCAGCTCGGTCATGAAGCCGTGCAGGCCGCCGATGCCGCGCTCGTGGAAGTCGCCGGTGGAGCAGAAGTCCTGCCGCCCGCCGCGGCAGGGCTGGCAGTGGTCGTGGGCGCACGGCCGGCGCACCATCGTCACCACGAGGTCGCCTGGCTGGACGCGCGTCACCTCCGGCCCGACCTCCACCACCTCCGCCAACGACTCGTGCCCGAGCACCAGGTGCTCGCTGCCGCACGGCGGCGTGCCGTACTGGAAGGTGCAGATTTCGCGATCGGTGCCGCAGACGCCGACCTCGAGCATGCGCAGGCGCGCCTGCGTCGGGGCGCTGATGCGCGGCGCCTCGTGGTCGACCAGCTCGACGGCGCGGCGTCCCGGATTGACAGCGATGGCTTTCATCGACCTGGATCTCCCTTCGCGCCGTTCGATGCGGCAGGCGCGCCGCCGTTTCCGCCTGTCACGGCCGGGCAGCGCCACCGCGGGCCCGCGCTGGTCAGCCGACGGCGAGACTCGGCGCGTCGGCGGCGAGGGCGCGCTCGATCAGGGTGCGCAGCGCCTGGCGGGCGCGATGGAGGCGGATCTTCACCGCGTTGGCGCTGATGCCGAGCAGCGCCGCCGTCTCGTCGGTGTCGAGCTCGTCGAGGTCGCGCAACGTCAGGACGACGCGGTAGGTCTCCGGCAACTGGGCGATGCAGCGGCGGACCAGGCGCCGCGTCTGCTCGCGCTCCAGCAGGACGTCGCTCGCCGTGTCGCCGTCGCCGACGCGGTCCGCCCAGTGGCCGTCCTCGACGAAGCGCGGCAGCAGCTCCTCGATCGAATGCTCCGGCCGCGCCTTGCGGCTGCGCATCCGCATCAGCACCACGTTCACCACGATGCGGTGCAGCCAGGTCGACAGCCGCGACTGACCGGCGAACTGCCCGATGTGGCGGAATGCCGACAGCAGCGCCTCCTGCAGCGCATCCTCGGCATCGTCGTCGTTGCCCAGCATGCGGCGCGCGGTGGCCAGCAGGCGGGCGCCGTAGCGGCGCACGATCGCTTCGTAGGCCTCGCCGTCGCCGCGGCGCAGGCGCTCGACCAGCCCGCGCTCGTCGTCGCCGCCGCCCACCGCCTCGGTGCGTGGTCCTTCGAGCAGCTCGAAGATGAAGGCGGACGCGCCCAACAGCACCGCGCCCTGCCCCTGCATGCGAGCCAGCAGCGCCGCGCCCGCGGCGTCGGCGTAGGACACGCCGGCGAGGTCGAGCACCGGCGGCTCGCCGCCGGCAATCGCCGCGGCGCACACCGACTCCAATTCGCCGACGCTCGGCCCCGCCAACCGCCCCTCGATCTTCAACCGCACCATCCCAGCGTCCCCGTTCGTCTCCGTGATACGCAGCATGTCGAACCTCCCTCGCGGCGTGTTGCGTCTGTCTGCCGAGCCCCCTTTTGCCAGCCCCGTGCCAGCGCTGCGGAAGCGAGCCGCGATCGCGTCGGCTACGTGAATTCAGTGACTTGGACGCTCGCCAGATCGCATCCGCCGCCTCCCATGGGAGATCGTGGCCACGAAGCCGCGAATACTCGCGGCCCGTCGTGGGCCGTCGTGGCTGGCGGGACGCGGGGCGCGTGGGGACTTGTCTCGGCGCCGGCGAACGGCGAAGGGTGACCGACATGTCCGCCAGCTCCGAGTCCCTCGCGCGGGCGCTCCTGTCGCACGCGCGGCGGCGGACGCTGTCGCTCCCGGGTCGCGGCATCGAGACCGCGTTGCTCGACTGGGGAGGCGACGGCCCGCTCGCCCTGCTCCACCACGCCAATGGCTTCTGCAAGGGCACCTGGGCCGAGGTCGCCGACGCGCTGCGCGATCGCTTCCGCGTCGTGGCCCTGGACGCGCGTGGCCACGGCGACTCGTCGCGCCCGGAGGGGGCGGGCGCCTATGACTGGCCGCGCTTCGCCGAGGATCTGGTGGCGGTCGCCGAGGCCCTGGTCGGCGAAAGCCGCGACGGCCAGATCGCGCTCGGCATCGGCCATTCCTTCGGCGGCACGGCGATGATCGGCGCCGCGGCGCGCCGGCCGGGGCTGTTCTCGCGGCTGCTGCTCGTCGATCCGGTGGTGCCGCCGCCGCCCGGTTCCGGCATCTCGCCCGCCAACACGCCGGCGCTGCGCCGCCTGGTCGAGGGCGCGCGCCGCCGCCGGGCGCACTGGCCGTCGCGGGCCGCCGCCCGCGCCTACTGCCGCGAGCGCCGCTTCTTCACCTCGTGGCGGCCGACGGCGATCGAGCTCTACCTGCTCGACGGCATGCGCGAGCACGCCGACGGCTCGCTCGAGCTGAAGTGCCCGGGAGCGGTCGAGGCGGCGGTGTTCGGCAGCAGCGACACCGTCGACGTCTTCGCCCTCGCGGCGCAGGTCAGCGCGCCGGCGCTGGTGCTGTGGGCGGAACGCGGCGACTTCCCGCGCCCGATCCACGAAGCGCTCGCCCGAACCCTGCCCGCCGGCCGCTTCCGCGCCGTCCCCGCCGGCCATCTGGTGCCGATGGAGAACCCGGCGCTGGTGGTGGACGCCGTGGACGCAGTGCCAGCCGAGCCGACCGCCGCTGGCGATGGAGGACGTGCCGATGGCTGCTGACGATCTCTGCTGGTTGAGCCTCAGCGAGGCGTCCGATCGCCTCGCCCGCCGCGAGCTGTCGCCGGTGGAGCTGACACGCGCCGTGCTGGCGCGCATCGAGCGGCTCGACCCGGCGCTGCGCGCCTACCTGGCCGTGCTCCCCGAGGCGGCGCTGCAGGCGGCGCGCGCGGCCGAGGCCGAGATCGCGGCCGGGCGGCGGCGCGGCCCGCTGCACGGCGTGCCGGTGGCGGTGAAGGACCTCTGCGACCTGCGCGGCACCGCGACCACCTGCGCCTCGCGGGTGCGCGATGCGCAGCCGGCGACCGCCGACGCCACCTGCGTCGCCCGCCTGCTCGAGGCGGGGGCGGTGATCGTCGGCAAGACCAACCTCACCGAGTTCGCGCTCATGGGCCATCACCCGGAGCTGCCGATCCCGATCAACCCGTGGAGCGCCGACCACGCCACGGGCGGCTCCTCGAGCGGCTCCGGCGTGGCGGTGGCCGCCGGCCTCTGCGCGGCGGCGCTCGGCACCGACACCGGCGGCTCGATCCGCATTCCCTCGTCGTGGTGCGGCACCGTCGGCTTGAAGCCGACCTACGGCCGGGTCAGCCGCGCCGGCGTCTTCCCCCTCGCCGCCTCGCTCGACCACGTCGGACCGCTGGCGCGCCGCGTCGCCGATGCCGCGCACGTGCTCGATGCGATCGCCGGCGCCGACCCGCGCGACCCGACGACGCCGCGCCAGCCGCCCCCCGGCTGCGCCGCGGCGCTCGCCGACGGCGCGCGCGGCCTGCGCGTCGGCTGGGACGAGACCTACGCCACCACCATGGTGCTGCCCGAGGTCGCCGCCGCCGTGCACGCCGCGGTCGAGCAGCTCGCCCGGCTCGGCGCCGCGATCGTGCGCGTCCGCGTGCCGCCGGTCGAGGACGTCGTCGCCGCCTGGCCGGTGCTCTGCGGCGGCGACGCCCTGGCCGCGCACTCGCAATACTTCCCCAGCCGGGCGGCGGCGTACGGTCCCTCGTTCCGCAGCTTCCTGGAATACGCCAGCCGCCTCAGCGCCGCCGACTATGCCCGCCGGCACGAGCAACGGCTGGAGTGGGCGGGGGCGTTCCGCACGCTGTTCGAGGACTGCGACGCGCTCGCCTGTCCGTCCACCTTCATGCCGCCGCCGCCGGCCGACGCGCTCGATCCCTACGGCGCGTTCAGCGACACCATCGCCCCGTTCATGCGTTTCACCGCGCCCTTCAACTTCAGCGGCAGCCCGACGCTGTCGCTGCCCTGCGGGATGACGGCCGACGGCATGCCGCACAGCCTGCAGTTGGTCGGCCCGCACGGCGGCGAGGCGCTGCTCTGCCGCCTCGGCCACGCCTACGAGCAGGCGACCGACTGGCACCGCCGGCGGCCGCCGCTCGCCGTCTGATCGCGCCGTCGCCGCGGCCGCCGGTGCCGATGGCGCGCGCTCGCCGTCGGCATCGCCGGCGGGGCGGGCGATGACTCCGCGGTGCGGTCGCGGCGCGATGATTGCGCCGCCCACCCACCCCACGGTAGCAACCTCCCATGGGGTGGCGGTTCACGACGGTCCTGCTGCTCGTCGCCTGGGCCGCCTCGGCCGGCGCCGCCGAGCCCGCCACGCTGCGCTTCCTGCGCCCCGGCGCGGCGCCGGTCACGCTCACCGCCGACGAGATGGCGCGGTGCTGCGGCGCCGTCACCGTGCGGCTCGACGACCCCTACTACGGCGCCGAGAAGTCCTACCGCGCCTGCCCGCTCGCCGCCGTCCTGGCGATGGGCTTCGGCGCGCCGATCACCGACTTCGCCGGTCAGACGGTGTTCTTCCGCGCCCGCGACGGCTACGCCAAGCCGGCGCCGCCGGCGCTGCTCGCCGAGCCCGGCGGCTACGTCGCCTTCGCCGACGCCGACCACGCGCGCGGCGACGATCCGGGCTGGCAGCCGATCGACCGCGCGCAGGCCGACCCGGGGCCCTTCTACGTCGTCTGGACCGGCGCCGCGCAGCAGGACACCCACCGCTATCCCTGGCCGTACCAGCTCACCGAGATCGAGATCGCGCCGATCGAAACGCTCTATCCGCACATCGCGCCCGCCGGCCTGGCGGACGACGCGCCGGCCTGGGTCGGCTACCGGATCTTCACCAGCCAGTGCATCGCCTGCCACGCGATCAACCGCGAGGGCGGCACGGTCGGCCCCGACCTCAACGTGCCGCGCAGCATCGTCGAGTATCGGCCCGCCGACCAGATCAAGGCCTACATCCGCGACCCGCTCAGCTTCCGCTACACCAACATGCCGCCGCACCCGGGGCTGCGCGAGGCCGACCTCGACGCCCTGGTCGCCTATTTCACCGCCATGAAGGACCGCAAGCACGATCCGGGGCGGACGCCGTGAGCGCCCCGTCCCTGTGCGGCACCCTGCTGTTCCGCGCCAGCCGGCCGCTCGACACGCCGCATGGCCGCTTCACCGCCCACGAGCTCACCGATCTCGCGACCCGGCAACCGCTGCTGGCCGTGACCACCGGCGCGTGCGATGGCGGCGAGCCCCTGCTGGCGCGCGTGCACTCGTCGTGCGTCACCAGCGAGAGCATCGGCAGCGCCGACTGCGACTGCGCCGAGCAGCTCGACGCCGCCCTCGCCCGCATCGCCGCCGCCGGCCGCGGGGTGCTGTTCTATCTCCTGCAGGAGGGACGCGGCGCCGGACTGGTGGCCAAGGCGCGCGACCGCATGCTGGTGCAGGCGAGCCACGACCACGTCACGACCTTCGACGCCTACGCGCGCATGGGGCTCGACCGCGACTACCGCCGCTACGATCCGGTCGCCTTCGCCTGCGCCGCGCTCGGCATCGCGGCGCCGCTGCACCTGCTGAGCAACAATCCCGACAAGCTCGCCGCGCTGCGCGGCGCCGGCGTCCGCGTCGCCGGCTGCACGCCGCTGGCGCACGCGCCGTCGCCGTTCAACCTCGCCTACCTCGCCGCCAAGTCGCGCTCCGGCCACGCGCTCGACGTCGCCGATGCGCCGGCCCGCGCCGCGGCCCTGCCGGAGGCGGTGCAGGTGACGGAGCCGGCGGCGCTCGCGTCCGTCCCCTCGCTGCTCGCCGTCGCGTCGTATCTGGTGCCGATTGCGGCTCTCGCGCCGGGGCGCGGCGTCCACTGGCTGCGCCTGCACCTGTACGCCGACCGCGACTCGGGCCGCGAGCGGGTCGTGCTCACGGTCGCCCGGCCGCGAGCGGCCCGGCCGCTCGTCCACGTGCACGCCGAGACGCTGCACGGCCGCTTTCCCCGCCCGCTCGCCACCGATGCCTGGCGGCGGGCGGTCGAGCGCCTCGCCGCGCACGGCGCCGGCGCTACGCTGTTCCTGCTGCACGACGAGCCCGGGCTCGCCGCGGCGGAGCACGCGGCCGATCTGGTCGCCGCCCGCCCCGAGCTGGTCGGCCTGCTGGCGCACCACGTCGGCGCCAGCGCCGCGCTGCTCGTCCCGCATGCCGGGCTCGCCGCGGCGCTGCGCGGCGCCGGCGTGGAGTGCGCCGGGTGAGCACCGCGCGGCGCGGCGCCGGCGCGCGAGCGGACGCATGACCGCGGATCGACTGCTGGCGGCGCGCCTGCGCGGCGCGCCGGCGCTGGTGCGGCGCGCCGCGGCGCAGCCGCTGCCAGCCGTGCCGTTCCTGCCGCGCGCCGCGCGCGCCGTCCTGGTCACCGGCGTCGGCAGCTCGGCGGCGCACGCGCGCCTGCTCGCGCACCTGCTCGCCGAGGTCGCCGGCCTGCCGGCGCGCGCCGTCCCCGCCGGCGCCTTCCTCGCCGGAAGGGCCGACCGACGCGACGCGCTGGTCGTGTTCTCGCAGGGCCTCTCGCCCAACGCGCGCCTGGCGCTGCACGACGTCGCCGGCTGGCTCGGCGTCGTCCTGGTCACCGCCGTCACCGGCCGCCGTGGCAGCGCCGCGGCGCGGGCGACGCTGGCGCGCGCGCGGACCGCCGGCGCCCGCGTCGTGGCGCTGCCGGGCGGCATCGAATCGGGCCGCTTGCTGCGTCTCGCCGGCCCGCTGGCCGGCTACGCCACCGCGCATCGCCTCGCCGCGGCGATCGCCGCGGCGGCCGGCGTCGAGCAGCCGGCGCTGCGACTCGCTCCCACCCGCATCGCCGCCGCGATGCGCCGCGCCGCCGCGGCTGTCGCGCGGCTGCCGGCCGACCTCTTCGACGCCGACGTATCGGCGTTCCTCGCCAGCGGCGGCTATGGCGCCCTGGCCGGGAATCTCGCCCTGACCGTCGGCGAGGGACTCCTCGCGCCGCCGCCGCCGGTGTGGGATCTGCTCGACTTCGCGCACGGCCCGTTCCAGGCCCTGTTCGCCCGCCGCGCCACGGTGCTGGCGCTGACCCGGCGCGACGCCGCCGGCGAGCCGGAGCTGCTGCGCCGCGCCGCCCGCATGCTCGATCGCCGCCGCCACCGCCTGGTGGCGCTGCCGGCGACCCTGCCCGGGACGCAGGCGTTGTTCGAGCACCAGATGCTGGTCGACGCGCTGGTGCTGCGCGCCATCGCCGCGCGCGGCATCGACCAGGCGCGCTGGCCGGGGCACGGGCGCGACGGCCCCCTGTACCGGGTCGCCCGCCCCGCCGGGGCCGCCGCGGTCGTCGCCGATCCGCCGCCGCCGGCCCTCGCCGAGCTCGCGTGGCCGGAGCTGCGCGCGGCCCTGCGCGCCGGGCGCACCACCGCGGTCGTGCCGCTCGGCGCCACCGAGCAGCACGGACCGCACCTGCCCTTCGCCACCGACACCTGGATCGCCGACGCGCTGGCCGAGCGCTTCTGCGCCCGCGTGCCGGAAGCGGTCCGCCTGCCGGCCCTCCCCTTCGGCTGCTCGGCCGAGCACGCCGGCTTCCCCGGCACCGTCACGCTGCGCTGGCGGACCCTGCGCGCGCTGCTCGCGGACGTGCTCGCCTCGCTCGCCGGCGGCGGCTTCCGCCACCTGGTGGTGTTCTCGGCGCACGGCGGCAACGATGCGCTGCTGCGCGAGGAGCGCGCCGCCTGGCAGGCCGCGGCGCGGCCGGCGCGGATCACCGTGGTGCACGGCCTGCCGCGGCTGGCGCGGCGCTGGGCGCAGGCGAGCGCGCGCTTCGGCATCGCGCCGGCCGCGTCCGGGCAGCACGCCGGCGAGCTCGAGACCTCGATCCTGCTCGGTCTGCGCGCCGCCGCCGTGCGCGTCGGCGCCGGCCGGGCGCGGCCCGCCGCGCCCGGCGCCGACGCGCACGCGCTCTTCTACCCGGACCTCCGCGCCACGGCGCCGGACGGCGTCGTCGGCGATCCCCGCCCGGCCGCCGCCGCGCGCGCCGCGGCGTATCTCGACGCCTGGTGCGACCTGCTGGTCGCCGACTACCGGCGGGCGAAGAACCGCCACACCACGAAGGGAATCCAGAAGGCGTAGTAGAGCTGGTTGGGCAGGATGCGCAGCAGCCAACCGACGTCGAGCCCGCCGAGTTGGATGAGCGCGTCGGCGGTCGCCCACAGCCCGTAGTAGAGCGCGACGTAGCGCAGCACCTCGGCGACGACGGCGCGCAGCGCCGCCGGCGCGGCGGCGGCGCGACGCGGCAGCGCCCGGCTCAGCGCCAGCGCGACGACGAAGAAGACCGTCTCGTAGACCAGCCAGATGGTGTTCGGATCGGCCCCGGGGCGGACGGCGCGGATCCCCAGCGCGAGCGGGTAGGCGACCAGCGGCACCAGCAGCGTCCACGCGACGGCCGCCGGCACGGCCGCGCGCCAGGAGCGACCGGAGGCGATCGCCACCAGCGACAGGACGAGCAGATAGACGCGGAAGTCGCCGAGCAGGACGAAGAGCACCATCACCGCCGTCGCCAACGGCGTGCCCGCGAAGCCGAACGATCGCAGCAGCGGACCGGTCAGCAGCGGATCGATCAGCGTCTCGATCGCGAAGGCGACCGCGTAGCCGTCGACGAAGGGCGCCGCCGCCGGCAGCGCGCCGGCGCCGCGCGGCCGCCAGCCGAAGGCGCGCCACGCCAGGTAGAGCGCCGGGATCGGCAACAATGCCCAGCAGCCCTGCAGGTCGGTCGCGTAGACCGCGCTCCACGCCACGCCGCAACCATGCCCGCCAGGCACCGGCGGGGCAAATCGCATCCACCCGCGCGCGGCGCGCCGGCGTCCGCCTCCTCGCGGCCCACCGGAAAGAATTGTCCGACCAGTTGACAATCAGATGAGCGGATGAGATGAGCAGCGGCATGCTCAAGCCGGTGCGCAAGCAGTCGCTGTCGGAGGCGGTGTTCACGCAGCTCCGCGATCAGATCGTCAATGGCGAGTTGGCGCCCGGCGACGCGCTGCCGGCGGAACGCGTGCTCTGCGAGGCGCTCGGCGTCAACCGCGGCTCGGTCCGCGAGGCCCTGCGCCGCCTGCAGCAGTCGCGGCTGGTGTCGATCCGGCACGGCGGCACCTCGCAGGTGCTCGACTACCGCGCCACCGGCGGCCTCGACCTGCTCGCCGACCTGATCGTGCCCTCCGGCGGCGCGATCGACACCGGCGTCGTCCACGGCATCATCGAGATGCGGTCGGCGCTGGCCCCGGACATCGCCCGGCGCGCCGCCGAGCGGCGCACCGACGCGCACCTGGCGCGGCTGGATGCGACGGTCGAGCGGATGCGCGACGCCGGCGAGGACCTGGCGGCGCTGCAGGATCTGGCGGTGGCGTTCTGGTCGGAGCTGGTCGATGCCTCCGACAACCTGGCCTACCGCCTCGCGTACAATTCGCTGCGCGCCACCTACGACCAGTGCCGCGCCCTGTTCACGCAGGTGCTGGCCGACGAGATCGGCGACCTCGCCGGCTACGCCGCCATCGCGGCGGCGGTGCGCGGCGGCAACGGCGAGGGCGCGGCGCGGCGCGCCCGCACCCTCATCGAACGCGGCGAGCGCGGCGTGAAGCAGGTGCTCGACCATCTCCGCCGCGCCGCGAAGGAGCAGGCATGAGCACGATCACCACGACGCCGCTCGACGCCGACGGGCCCGTCCCGTCGCTGTCGCTGGCCGCCACCGACAGCCCGCGCACCGTCGCCGAGGCGCTGGCGGTGTTCCTCCGCCACGGCAGCCCGCGGATCGTCATGGCGGCGCTGCTGATCGCGGTCGCGGCGCGGCTCGCGGTCGGCGACTGGTCGGCCTGGGACCTGCTGCCGGTGGCGGGGATCCTCGCCTTCTGGCCGATCCAGGAGTGGTTGATCCACGTCTACATCCTGCACTTCCGGCCGCGGACCGTGTTCGGGCGGCGGCTCGACTTCCCGGTCCCGCGCAAGCACCGCGAGCATCACCGGACGCCATGGGAGATCGACCTGCTGTTCATCCCCATGCACTCGTTCCTGTACTCGCTGCCGCTGCTGGTGCTGCTGTGGTTCGCGCTGACGCCGAACACGCCGCTGGCGCTCACCGGCATCGTCGCCCACCTGGCGCTCACCCTGCACTACGAGTGGGTGCACTTCCTGGTGCACACCCGCTACCAGCCGACCTCGGCGCACTACCAGCGCCTGTGGCGCAACCACCGCCTGCACCACTTCAAGAACGAGCACTACTGGATGGGCGTCACCATGACGGGCGGCGACCGGCTCTTCGGCACCGCGCCGGCGCTCAAGGACGTGGAAACGTCGCGCACCTGCCGCACCCTGGCGGCGGGATGAGACAGGCGCGGGTCCCGTCTGCTATCGCGTCCGCCGGGAGGACCCGATGACGATGACCCCGCCGCGCCTGGCGCCGCTGCCGCCCGACCAGTGGCCCCCCGACACCGCCCAGCTCCTCGAGGCCAGCAAGATGGGCGGGCGGGTGCTGAACATCTTCGCCACCCTGGCGCATCACCCCGATCTGCTGCGCCGCTGGATGGTGTTCGGCACGCACGTCCTGATCAAGTCGACCATCGCGCCGCGCGAGCGCGAGCTGCTCATCCTGCGCACCGGCTGGAACTGCCGCGCCGAATACGAATGGGGCCAGCACGTGGTGATCGGCCGCCAGGTCGGCCTCAGCGAGGACGAGATCCGGCGCGTCGCCGCCGGACCCGAGGCGCCCGGCTGGGACGCCTTCGACGCCGCCCTGCTGCGCGCCGCCGACGAGTTGCACCGCGACGCGCGCATCGGCGACGCCACCTGGCGGGTCCTCGGCGCGCGCTACGACAGCAAGCAGCTCCTCGACCTGATCTTCACCGTCGGGCAGTACACCCTGGTCTCGATGGCCCTGAACTCGCTCGGCGTGCAGCTCGACGAGGGGGTGGCCGGCTTCCCGCCGTAGGCGCCGGGTCGAAGCCGCGCTGGGCTCAACGCCGCCGGATGCGCAGCGGGTACAGCGCCTGCGCCAGCCGGTGGCCGTCGTCGCTGACGAGGATCAGGCTGTGGCTGCCGTCGGCGAGCGTCGGGCCGACCGCCATGCCCTCGAAGTTCTGATTCGGCGCCGTGCGTTGCCAGAGCAGCGTCTTGGCCACGGGGACGACGTCGGCGCCGGCAAGGGCGGAAATTCCGCTCACCTCGGTCGCGCCGGCGAGATCGAGCTCGTACAGCCGGATGCGCAGCCCCTCGCTGCCGAGCGAGCGCTCGAGGGCGAGCAAGCGGCCGTCGGGCAGCGCCGCCAGCTCGGAGAGGCCGGTGCCGCGGTCGGCGAGCACGGCCGCGCCGGCGATCGGGTCGGTGCGGTAGGCCCACTGGCCGGTCGGCCGCAGGTCGGCGTCGAGCCGCAAGAGGCGAACCAGCGTGCCCTGCCCGGCCGACGACGTCGGGCCATCGACCGTCAGCGCCTCCTCGTTGGCGGTCCAGTACTGCCCGGACGGATCGCGGGCCAGCGACTCGAGCCCGAGGTTGTTGCGCAGCGACGCGAACACCGGCGGCAGCGTCGCGGTGCGCTGCCACGCGCCGTCGGCGAGGCGGTATTCCCGCACCGCCGGGCCGACCTCGTCGCTGACCACCACCGACTGGCCGTCCGGGGTCAGCGCGATGCCCTCGAGGTCCCGGCTCGTCGGCAGCGGCAGGGCCGCCACCGCCTCGGCGGCGCCGATCCGGCCGGTGGCGGGATCGACCGCGATGCGCAACCAGTACAGACGGCCGTCGTCGTCCGACACGGCGGCGAAGCGGTCGCCGCCGGCCCAGGCGAGGCCGCTGAGCTCGCGCGCGCCGGGGCTGCCGGCGGCGAGCGGCACCGGCCCCTGGCCGGGATCGTCGATCGCCCAGCGCTGCGCCGCCGCCGGCGCGGCGAGCAGGAACAGCGCCAGTCCGGGCGCGAGCGGAAGCGATCGCCAACGGCCGCGCATGCTCAGTGGAAGAGGTTGGAGAGGATCTCGGTGGTGCCGACGATCGTCCCCATGCTGGTGCCGATGGTCGACAGCAGGAAGACCAGGCAGATGCGCAGCAGCCGGTTCGTCCACCAGCGGCGCGCCACCCGCACGTCGTCGGCGACGCTCTGGATCTCGCGCACCAGCGGCGGGCGGACGTAGGCCTGCACCAGCGCCGCGACGTAGCCGACGCCGAGCAGCGGCGACAACGTCGTGATCGGCGCCGAGAGGAACGTCGCCAGCAGGGTGAGCGGGTGCCCGAGGGCGATCGCCGCCCCGACGAGGCCCGGCAGGCCGGTGGCGAGCACCCAGTACAACGCGTTGTCGCCCACCGCCGACAGGCCGTGGCGCAGGCCGATCGCCGCCAGGCCGGCGACGATCACCACCGGGATCGACCAACCGGCGATGCGGGCCGCGGCCGACGGCGGCGGCATGGTCTCCAATGCCGCCACGTCCGCCACGCGGCCGGCGCGCAGGGCGTCGAGCATGCCGCGGACGTGCCCGGCGCCGACGACGGCGACGATGCGCGCGCCCGGCGCCTCGCGCAGGCGGGTGGCCAGATAGGCGTCGCGCTCGTCGATCAGCACGCCCTTGATGCCGGGAAAGGCGGCCCCGAGCTCTTCCATCAGGCGGCTCAGCACGTCCTGCTGGCGCAGCCGGCGCAACTCCGCCTCGTCGAGCTCCGGCGCCTCGAGCATGGCGGTCAGCAGGGTCGCGATCAGCTCGGCCTTGCGCCACAGCGACAGGGCGGCCCAGGCGCGGCGCAGGGTGACGCGCACGTCGCGGTCGCAGAGGCGCACCGGGATGTCGAGCCGCTCCGCCAGTTGGGCGGCGGCCAGCAGCTCGCTGCCCGGCACCACTCCGAGCTGGCCGCCGAGCTGCTTCTGGTACGACATCAGCAGCAGGTTGAGCAGCAGCGGCACGAGCTGGCGGTTGCGGATGACGGTCTTCAGGTCGAGCGATTCGATGCGCGTGCGGTGCGCCAGCGCATCGTAGCGGCGGGCGTCGAGCTCGACGCAGACGCAGTCCGGTCGCTCGCGCTCGATCACCCGTTCGACCAGCTCGGCCGACTCCTTCGACACGTGCGCCGTGCCGACCAGGATGAGCTCCCGGCCGTCGACGGTCAGGCGATGGACGTCGCTCTCCTCCCCGGGCGACGGCCCGCCGTCGGCCGCGCCAGCCTGCTCCACGTCTGCCACGCGGTTCTTCTACCCGCGATCGAGGCGGAATGGCAGCCAGGCGGTGAAGCAGGCGCCGCGGCCCGGGCTGCTGCTGACGGTCACGTCGCCGCCCATCAACTGGGCCAGGCTCTTGACGATGTAGAGGCCGAGCCCGGACCCGCCGGTCACCGCATCGCCGTCGCCGCGCTCGAACAGGCCGAAGATGCGCGCCTGGTCGGCGGGCGCGATGCCGGGGCCGCTGTCGCTCACGTCGATGCGCAGCCGATCGCCGTCCGCGGCCGCGCGCACGCGCACCGGCTCGGCGCCGGCGAACTTGAGCGCGTTCGACACCAGGTTGTGCACCACCTCCTTGACCTTCAGGCGGTCGAGATGGAGCGGCGGCAGCGGGCCGTCGATCTGCCAGCGCACGCTCGCCGCGGCGCGCGCTTCGGGCAGCGCGGCAACGCTCTCGCGCAGCTCGTCGAACAGCGCCGACAGCTCGAACTCGCTCGGGTGCACGGCGAGCCCGCCACCGCTCAGGCGGCCGACGGTGAGCGTGTTCTCCACGAGATGCAGCAGCTCGAGCGCGTTGGCGCGGATGCGCGCCGCCGCCACGGCCGGGTCGGCGCGCTGCTCGGCGAGCATCTCGCCGTAGCCGATGATGACGTGCAGCGGCGACCGCAGCTCGTGCGACATGGTGTTGACGAACTCCGATCGGGCCCGCAGCGCCTCCTGCAGGCGGGCGAACAGACGCGCCGAGTCGAGCGCCGTGCAGACCTGGCTCGCCATGGCGCGCCACATCAGCACCTCCTCCTCGGCGGCCGGCCGCGGCCCCGTGGCGCTCAGCACGATGGCGCCGGCGACGGCGTCGTCGAACACCATCGGCAGCGCCACCAGCGTCCCGCCCAGGGTCGCCCACGGCAGGTCGGACTCGGCGACGCGCGAGGCGACGAACGGCTGGCGATCCCGCATCCGCTGCACCAGCGCCAACAGACTCGCGGCGCTCGGCTCGACGCCGGCCCACACGCCGGCCGTCGCGAGGACGCGCGGGGCGCCGCCGGGCTCGATGGTGACGATGGCGCAGTGGCCGGTGCCGAACGCCTGCCGCAGCCGCCCCGCCAGCTCGCGCGCCGCCACCGCCTCGCCGAGCTGCGGCGCGATGCCCTCGCTGAACTCGCGCAGCGCGCGCTCGCGGGCGCAGGCCTCCTGCCACCAGGCGGTGCTGGTACTGACGCGGTCGCGGAAGAGGATGAGCGCCAGCGCCGTCACCGCGCCGGTCAGCAACGCGCCATACAGATCGATGGCCACCGTGTTGGGAGCGTCCAACGGGGTGGTCGCGAGCACCGCGGCGACGAGCGAGCCGAGCGCCACCACCACCCCGATCACGTCCATGCCCGTCTGCAGAAACGCGGTCGGCGCGAACATCGCCAGCGCCTGCACCCCGAGATCGCCGCGCACCGGCCCGCGCAGCAGGATCAGCGAGCCGATCGCCAGGTTGAGGGCCAGCGCCAGCCCGACGGTGAAGAGGCGCAGGGCGCGCCAGGTGAAGCGCGGACCGAAGGCGATGCCGAGCGCGATGCAGACGCAGACCGCGCCGCGCACCCACGGCGCCAGCGGCTGGTCGGGCATCGGCCGCAGCAGCACCCCGGCGGCGTAGAAGGCGAGCAGCGCCAGGCTGGCGAGGCGCACCGCGGCGCCGTCGACCGCGCGCGCCCGGTTCAGGGCGCGCCAGAGATCGCGCGCCGCGACCGAGCGCCGTCTACGGTCGCCGCGCTCGGCCGACCCGTCATGAGGGGGCAGCGAGTCCACGCCTCGTTATGCTGCAAACCCTATGCCCCCTGCCAGCGCACATGCCGCTCGTCCGCCGCGCGCGCGGCGGCGACGAATTGCCGCGAGCGAGGCCGCAAAGCGGTAGCGGGGATCCCCTCCGCGCCCGCTACGGCTCCGCGGTGGCGTACCGCGACGTGACCCAGTGCCGGAGAGCGGCGTCGCCGATCGCCGTCCACACCGCCTCCTCCTGCGCCGCCGCGTCGGGCACGGCGACCACCCGCGGGTTCGGATTGTGGGTGACGTGCGCCACCGCGGCGTGGGCGGCGCGCAACGCCTCGCGGTCGCTCGCCGGGTCGAGCAGCGACAGCGCGTCGGCGACGGCGAGAAAGCGATCGGCATCGCCCAGCTCCTCGGCCGTCACGTCCACCCAGGCGCCGCCGGCCGCCTCCACCGGCGCCCGGTAGCGGCGCTGTCGGTTCTCGATCTCCAGCGCGTACCAGAAGCAGAGCTGGTAATCGCTCCACCGCTGCCAGCGCGGCAGCGGCAGCACGCCCGGGTCCGCCGGATGGAGCAGGTACTTGAGACCGAGCTTGCCGCGCCCCGGAACGGTGCGGCGCGCCAGCAGGCTCGCCGCGACCCGCCGCGGCGCCCGCCGCAGGGCGATCGCCCGCGGCGCCACGCCGAGCGCCAGCAGCGGCTCGAGGAACCCCTTGCAGAAGAGGTGGCCGGTCTCGACGTAGCGCCGGGTCGGCACGGACGCGATGAACGGCAGCTTGTACTCGAGCAGAAAGCGCCGGGCGAGCGCCGGGTCGCGCTGCGCCAGGCGCAGGACGGGAACGAACGACGGCTCCGGTTCGTGCAGGCTGGTGGTGTCGGGACAGCGCGCCAGCAGGTGGGTGAGGAAGGTGGTGCCGGTGCGGCCAGCGGTGACCGTGAGCACCACGGTCTTGGCGCGCACCGCGGCGAGCAGGCGCGCCGCGTCGGCCGGCGGTCGGTGCCAGGGCGCCAGGCGCGACAGCCGCCGGCGCTGTTTGGCGAGGAACGCGCGCTCGCGCAGCTCGAACCACACCCCCATGCGCGTGCTGTAGCACGCGACCGGCACGCCGGCAGCGACGCCGCGCCCGCCGGTTGTGTCGGCGCGCGCCTCGCGTATGCTCGACCCGTGCCCGCCCAACGCAAACGGCCGACCCGGCAATCGCGCGTGCCGGCCGGCCGGTTCGAGCGGCTGGCGCGGCTCGGCCTGCTCGCCGGCGAGGTGGCGATCGGCGGCCTCGGCGAAGCGGCGCGACGCCTGGTCGGCGGCGACCGCGCCGCCGACAGCGTCTTCGTCACCGCCACCAACGCGCGCAAGCTCGCCGCCCGCTTGTCGCGCATGCGCGGCGCGGCGATGAAGCTGGGGCAACTGCTGTCGCTCGAGGGACAGGACCTCTTGCCGCCGGAGGTCGCCGACGCGCTGTCGATCCTGCGCGCCGAGGGCGACAGCATGCCCGAGGCGCAACTGCGGGCGGTGCTGGCGCGCAACTACGGCCGACAGTGGGAGCGCCGGTTCCGCACCTTTGGCATGGATCCCATCGCCGCCGCCTCGATCGGGCAGGTGCATCACGCGATCAGCATGGACGGCCGCGAGCTGGCGCTGAAGATCCAGTATCCGGGCGTCGACCGGAGCATCGAGAGCGACGTCGACAACATGGCCTCGATCCTCCGGCTGTCGCGCCTGCTGCCGAGCGGGGTCGATCTCTCCGGCGTGCTCGCCGAGGCGAAGCGCCAGTTGCGACAGGAATGCGACTACGCGGTCGAGGCGCAGCACCTGCGGCGCTATGCCGAGATGCTCGGCGACCAGCCCGGGGTGGTGATCCCGCGCGTCCACGACGACCTGACCACCACCCATATCCTGGCGATGGACTTCGTCGAGGGGCAGTCGCTCGACGTCCTCGCCGGCCCGGGACACGGGCAGCGGCAGCGCGACCGCATCGGCGCCCTGCTCTACCGCATCCTGTTCCGCGAGCTGTTCGAGCTGCGCTACATGCAGACCGATCCCAACTTCGCCAACTACCTGCTGCTCGCCAGCGGCGACATCGCGCTGCTCGACTACGGCGCCGTGCGCGAGCTGCCGAAGCCACTGAGCGAACGCTACCGGCGCATCTTCCGCGCCGGCATGGACGGCGACCGGGCCGCCCTGCGCGCGGCGATGCTGGAGGTCGGCTTCTTCGACGCGCGCGAGCGGATCGATCGGGTGGACGCCCTGCTCGACCTCTTCCTGATCGGCTGCGAGCCGTTCGCCCACCGCGGCGTCTACGATTTCGGCGCCTCCGACATCCCGGCCCGGGCACGCGAGGCGGGCATGGAGCTCACGTTCGGCAAGGGCTTCCTGCGCCCGCCGCCGCCGGAGACGATCTTCCTGCACCGCAAGCTCGGCGGCACCTACCTGCTGTGCGCCCGCATCGGCGCGCGCGTCAACGTCCGCGCCCTGCTGCAGCCGTTCGTCGCCGACCCGCACCCGCGCGGCCACCGCGCGGCGTGACCCGCCGACGGCGGTCAGCGATCGGTGGCCCGCTGACCGCCGTCGGCCGCGGGCCGCTCAGTGTTTCGCGGGCGGCATGGCGGGCGGCGCCGCCGCCGGCGCGCCGGCCGCAGCGCCGCTTGGACCGGGGATGTTCTTCAGCGCATCGCGGCCGGTCGTCTTGCTGAACTCCTGCGGCACGGCGAACAGCGCCGCGTCGACCGGCTTCTGCTCCACGGCGATGATCTCCTCGATGCGATAGCGGCCGCCGCCGAGATTCTGCACCATCACCGGCAGCCCCTTCTGCTGCAGTTGGCGGCGGACGTTCTCCTTGCGCATGTTGGCCGGCGTCAGCTTCTCCATCCGCTCCGACACCGTCAGCAGCGCCTTGTTCAGGTCCGGCTGCTCGTCGGTCACCCAGGCGACGACGGTGTTGTCGTCCTCGCTGGCCTGGTATCCCGAGGCGTGCATGCCGTTGATCGTCTGCTGCTTGTTCAGCGGCCTGATGGCAATCGTCGGCTCCGGCGCCGCATGGTCCTCGGGGAGCTGCAGGTTCTTCATCATCGCCTCGAGCTGCTTGCGCTGATCGGGCGGCAGCGAGGCCATGCGCTCGTTCATCGCCTTCTTCATCTGCGCCATCTTCTCGCCGATCGCCTTGGCATCGGCCTCGGACCACTCGATGTACCGTTTCTCCGACGGGATCACGAACCAGGTGACGCCCTTGTCGAGATCGACCACCGCGTAGCCCGATCCCTTGCTCTCCAGCGGCATGTCCATGCGCACCTTCGCGCCGGCGACGTAGACCATGCTCTCCTTCACCTGCGCCTTGCCGCCCTTGGCGAGCTGCTCGGGGGTCATGGCGAGGATCGCCGCGTTGTCCGGCGTCTTGCCGCCGCCCGCCTCGCCCAACTGGTCGGTGCTGGCCGCGGTGGTGCGCAGCTTGATGGTTCCCTCGAAGGCCGAGGCGTTGATGGCCAACAGCAGCGCCGTGGCGCCGATCACCCATGCGTGTCTCATCTGGTCGTGTCCTCTGGTTGCGGTACGTGGAGAGAGGAGCCGGCACGGCGGGCGCGCGCGCCGCACCGCGATCCGAGCGCGCGACAGCCCCCGCATGGCGGCCACGCGGCACGAGCGGAAACGGCGGCGCGGCGCGACATGGATTGCCGACCCTGCTCACCCCGCTGGTTCGCAGTCAAGCGCCCCCCGGCCAGCCGACATCCGACGCGGCTCCGCCGTGGACGGAGGCGGCGGGCTCCCCTCGTTCGCGGCGCGTCGACCCGCAACTGGCTGCCGCCCACGTGGACTTTCCCCCCGCGCGCCGCTACCGTCCGCCGGCGCGCGCCCGTAGCTCAGGCGGACTAGAGCGGCTGGCTTCGAACCAGTAGGTCGGGTGTTCGAATCACCCCGGGCGCGCTGTTTTCCAGCGCTGGCGTTCGCGCGCGGTGCGGGTCGGCACCTCGTCGGCCAGCGCTTGGGGCGTGGCGGGGCTCGATGACGGCGGCGGGGCGCGTCGGCGCCTCCATCGGTCCACGGCTGACTACCCCGATGGACATACGGGAATTTCCCCGGTTGCCGACAGTGGACGCGGCCGCTTATCGCAGGCCCACCGGGGGCAGGCGTGGCAGGAATCGACGTAGCGGATGCGCTCGGACAATTCGAATCCGAGCTCGAGGCGGGGTGCGCGCCGGGTCGCCGGGCGTTGATCCGCGCCATCCTCGAACGCTGGCGCTACGACCGGGACCTCACCGAGGACTCCCGGCGACGTGCCGCCGCCCTGCTCCGTCGGTGGTTGACCGACGATCCCGACGCCATGTGAGCGCGGTCGCCCGCCCGCGCGGCCGGCGCGGGCAGCGTCAGCACATCGGCGGTGACGTGGGGCGGCGGGACGATCGAGGGCTGGTCGAACGCTCATCCGCCAGGCGATCGGTCGCGGCGCCGGCCACGCGCGACCGCGGCGCGCGGGCGAGGCACGACATGGTGGTCGCGCCATGCGCTCCGCTCCCATCTGTCAAATGCCGCCCGCGGACATCCCGCGGCGGCGCCGGCGGCTCACCCCGGTCCGGGCTCAGCGTTCGATCACCACCTTCAGGGCCTTGGTCTCGGCGGCGCGGGCGAAGGTGTCGTAGGCGGCGAGCATGTCGTCGAGCCGGAAGCGGTGGCTGATGAATCGGTCGACCTCGAGCCGGCCCTCGGCGATCAGCTTCAGCAGCAGCGGCGTCGTGTTGGTGTTCACCAGTCCCATGCTGATGGTGATGTTGTGGATCCACAGGTCCTGCAGGCGCAGCTCGGCGGGCTGGCCATGCACGCCGACGTTGGCGACGTGGCCGCCGGGGCGGACGATCCGGGTCGCCATGTCGAAGGTCGCCGGCAGACCGACCGCCTCCACCGCGACGTCGACCCCCCAGCCGTCGGTGAGTGCCATCACCTGCTGCTGCCAATCGGCGTCGCCGGAATTGACGCCGTGGCTGGCGCCGAAGTGACGCGCCTGCGCGATGCGGTTGGCATCGAGATCGATGGCGATGATCTTCGCCGCCCCGTACAGGCCCGCGGTCATCATCACCGACAGGCCGATCGGCCCGGCGCCGATCACGGCGACCACATCGCCGGGCTTGGTCTGCCCGTACTGCACGCCGATCTCGAAACCGGTCGGCAGGATGTCGCTCAGCAGCACCGCCTGCTGGTTGGTCACCGGCGGCGGCACCTTGTGCACCGAGGTCTCGGCGTAGGGGACGCGAACGAATTCCGCCTGCGTTCCGTCGATGAGATGCCCGAACACCCAGCCGATGCCACTGGCGCCCTCCTCGCCCAGGCAGTGGGCGAAGATCCCCTGCTTGCAGAACGCGCAGCGGCCGCACGACTTGATGCAGGAGAGGATGACGGTGTCGCCGACCGCGAGCGTGCTCACCGCGCTGCCCACCTCGGTGACGACGCCGACGCCCTCGTGGCCGAGAATCCGGCCCGGCGCGACCGCCGGCACGTCGCCCTTGAGGATGTGCAGGTCGGTGCCGCAGATCGTGGTCGTGTCGATGCGGACGATGGCGTCGGTCGGCCGCTGGAGGCGCGGATCCGGAACCTCCTGCCACGCCTTCCTGCCGGGGCCCTGATAGACGAGCGCCTTCATACCGCACCTCCGGGGGCGGCGCGTCCCGCGCGCCGCCGAAGGGACCGTTCGCAGTCGACCGCAGCCGCCGCAATGGGTGACATGCTCCGGCCGCGCGACGGAGCCGCCCCCTCAGGGGCGCGGCCCGTCAGGCGCGGTCGCGCAGGCGGCGGATCAGGCCCTCCTCGCCGAGCGGGCGGCGCTGCGTGACGCGCAGGCCCCCGAAGCCGCCCACGCGCGTGACCACCGTCGGGCCAGGCGCTGATGAACGACCCGCCGGGCCACTGGGCGTGCGCGACTCCGGCCTGACGAGCCAGCGGAAGCTCGGGATGGTGATCGTCCGCGTGCCGGTGGATCCCAGGGCGCCGCGCATCGCCCCGTCGCTGGTCATCGCCGTCCGGCCCGCGCGCCCGGTCTCGGGCCGTCGTGTGGGTATTTCCCGACTTGGCGACGCCACGCGCGGCATGACACTGGTGCTCACCGGCCTGGGAGGGACGCCCGCATGATTCGCACGCCGCTCATCGCTTATGCGCTTCTGCTCCCGCTGTGCTCCAGCGCGGTTCCCACCATCGTCCACGCCTGGGGCTGCGACGGCCACCAGACCGTGGCCCTCATCGCGAGCCAACAGCTCGGCGATAGGGCGGCCAAGCAGGTCGACAAGTTGCTCCGCAACTACCCCATCGATCCGAGTCTGACGCGGGTCTGCAAGCCCCAGGGGCTCACTCGATTTGCCGACGCCTCGAGCTGGGCGGATGACGTGCGCAACACGCCGAGATTCGCGCACACGGCGTCGTGGCACTTTCTCGATATTCCGCGTGGCGCGTCGCGCGACCAGATGATGACCTTCTGCCCCGACAGCGGCTGCGTCACCGAGGCGATCACGGCACAGATCGCGGTGCTCAAGAGCAATGCGAAGGGCAAGAAAAAAGCCGATGCCCTGCGGTTCCTCATTCACTTCGTTGGCGACATCCACCAACCACTCCACTGCACCACGAACGGGGATCGCGGCGGCAACTGCGTGCCGGTCGCCTTCTTCGGCCGCAATCCGTCGGTCACAACCGCCGGCAAGGCAACTCCGAACCTCCACAGCGTCTGGGACAGCGGGCTGATTGAGCGCAACCCGGCCAACACCAATCCGAAGGCGTTCGCCGACCACCTGCGCCAGCAGTTTCAGTCGAAGATGGGCACGTGGCGCGCTGGCGCCATCCACGTCGACGATTGGGCGTGGGAGAGCCACGAGCTTGCCGACGGCACGGCATACGGGCAACTGCCTACTGCCATCCCCGTCGAACCCGATCGGGGCGAGTTGAAGCGGTGCGTGGTGCACGGCGACAACATCAGCGAGCGCATGCTCGGATTCCACGAGCACCTGGCCCAACCCTACCAGGACGTCGCCCAGCCGGTGATCGAGGAGCAGCTCGCCAAGGGCGGCACGCGGTTGGCGATGATCCTCAACGACGTCTGGCCGTGAGCGGACGCCGGCGCTCTCGATGTGCCAGCGGATGAGCTGGCGAATGACCCATTGCCGCACGCGCCGTGAGCGGATCGGGCGGGCCCTCGGCGGCGCCGCCGAGGCGGGTCCGGTGCGTTCCGTTCACACGCGGCGAATCGGGCCTGGGTATCGCCCCAGCAGCGGATCGGCCGTGAGGAGCGTCACGCTCTCGATCTGCGCCTGGGCGACGAGCAGCCGATCGAATGGATCCGTGTGGATCGGCGGCAGGCTGTCCACGGCGAGCGCATGCTCGCCGCCGATGGCCAGCTCGGCGTAGCCGTTGTCGAGCCGGCCGCGGCGCAGCAGGCGCGGCTCGACGCGGAAGTCGTCCCGCCCGAGGCTGCGCGTGACGACGATCTCCCACAGGCTCGCCACGCTGAACAGCAGCTCGTTGCGCGAGTCGTTGATCAGCTTGCGCGCAACCGCCGACAGGCGCTTCGGCTGGCGGTGAACCCGAAGGCAACCTCGGGTCTCGCCCGTGAGCACCTCACTGGCGCACCGAAGACGCCGTCGACCAGGTGCGCGGCGCGTACCGCCGTGTCGATGGCGATGATCTTCGCCGCGGGCCCGTCCCCTCCGGAGCGCGGCCCGTCAGGCGTGGTCGCGCAGGCGGCGGGCGAGGCTCTCCTCGCCGAGCGGGCGGCGCTGCTTGACGCGCAGGCTCTCCGCCCATTCGCGGGCGAAGTCGCGCTGCGTGTAGCGGTTGATCGCCGCCGTGATCAGCATGGCGATGACGGCGCCGGCCGTCGCCAGCGCCATGTCCTTCTGCGCGTCCCACGGATCGCCCTGGGTGCCGAGATAGGCGACGCCGAGGTCGCCGCCGAAGAGCACGGCGGCGCCCCACTCGATGAGCTCGTAGAGCATCGAGGTGGCCATGACGACGTCGAGCGGCAGATAGTAGCCCCAGAAGCCGCGCACGCGGGCGACGCGCAGGAAGACCTCGCGCGCCGGATAGGCGAGCAGCAATCCGTACGACAGGTGCACCAGGCGGTCGTAGTGGTTGCGCTGCCAGCCGGTACGGCTCGAGAGGGTGCGGCCGGTGAGCGCCTCGATCCAGTCGTCATAGGGGACCAGCGAATAGGTGTAGTGGGCCCCGATCGTGTGCAGGCAGAGGAAGAGGAAGATCAGCGTGTACGAGACCCGCGACAGCGGCAGGGCGCGGTGGCTGGCGACGAGCGCCGCGACGGCGGCGAACAGCAGGGCGTTCTCGAGCAGCCAGTCGGCGCGGTCGTGGGGCGCGATCGCCAACGCCAGCGACAACGCGGCGAGCAGGGCCAGCAGCAGGCGCGGATAGCGCCGGTGCGAGAGCCAGGACCGCGATGCCGCCATCGCGCCCGGTGAACACCGATCCGGGCGCAAAGGCAACCGTCGCCGGGGCGGCCAGCGCCGGCGTCGCGCGCCGACTCAGGAGCGGCGCCGGCGCTGGCGCGTCGCCGGCGCGGCGGCCGGCGACGCGACGACCGATCGCGGGCCGAACACGGGCTGCGCCGCGAGCTTCGGCGGCGCCGCCAGGCGGTAGCCGTCGGCGAGGAAGTCGGCGATCTCGTGCCAATCGAAGGCGCAGTCGAGGCGCACGCCGACCCAGCCCGCGGGGCCGACGTACGGCGGGCGGAAGAAGCGCTCGGGTTCGGCTTCGACCAGCAGCTCCTGGACGCCGGTCGGCGCTTTGATCCAGAGCGCGATGCGACCGTCGCCGTGATGGTCGTCGAGGTACATGGCGAACAGCCGGTTCCGCACCCGGAAGGTCGGCGCGCCCCAGGCGACCTTCTCGGACGTCTCGGGCCAGGAGAGACAGATGGCGCGGACCTTCTCGAGCAGGCGCGGGCGGCGGTTCCGGCGGGCGGGATGGCTCATGGCGTCAGGCGGCCTCGGCTTCGACGACGCTGAACGCGGTGGCGGTCGGCAGGATGCGGTTGACGCGCAGGCCGGCGGCCTCGCACAGGGCGCGATACTCGGCCTCGGTGCGCTCGCGGCCGCCGGTCATCACCAGCATGTTGAGGTCGGTGCCGGCGATCATCTGATCGAGCGGCGCGGTGCCCGGGCGCTCCGGGACGACGACCTCGATCAGCAGCAGGCGAGCGCCGGGGCGCAGCGCGGCGCGGCAGGCGCGCAGGATGGCGCGGCTGCGCTCGTCGTCCCAATCGTGGATGACGCTCTTCAGGAGGTACACGTCCGCGCCCGGCGGCACCGAGTCGAAGAAGCTGCCGCTGGCGAAGCCGCAGCGGTCGCCGACGCCGGCCTCGCCGGCCAGGCCGGCGGCGCCCTCAGCGCAGTGCGCGAGGTCGAACACCGTGCCGCGCAGGTGCGGGTGGGCGGCGAGCACGGCGGCGAGCAGCGCGCCGTGACCGCCGCCGACGTCGACCACCGTGCGCGCGGCGGCGAAATCGTAGGCGGCGACCAGCGCCGGCGCGGCGCGACGGGTGAGCTCCTGCATCGACTGATCGAAGATGGCGCGCTCGAGCGGATGGTCGGCCATCGACTCGAAGGCGTCCTTGCCCTCGAACAGCCGCGGCGCGCACTCGCCTGCGCGCACGCAGTCGGCGAGCCGCCCCCAACTGCGCCACACCATGTCGCCGCCCATCAGGAGCACCCAGGCGCGTACCGAGTCGGGCGCATCGGCGCGCAGGCAGGCGCCGAGCGGCGTGAGGAGGAAGCGGCCGTCGTCGGTCCGGCGGCAGAGCTCGAGCGCCACCAGGGCGCGCAGCAGGCGGTGGGTGGCGAGCGGATCGGCGCCGATGGCGCGCGCGACGTCGGCGCTGGCGGTGCCGTCGGCGGCGATGGCGTCGGCGACGCCGAGCCGGGCCGCGGCGTGCAGCGCTTGCGGGATCCACAGGCTGGCGGCCAGGCGCGAGACCTGGAGGGACGGCGGGATCCCGGGGTGGCTCATGGACCCTCTTCTACCGAAGACGACGGCGGCCGTCTTGGAGAAAAGTCGGGCGCCGCGGCCATGCGGCGCATACCGGCGGCGGGATCATCTCGGGTGCGCGGTGCTGAGCGACTGGGCGTAGCGCCGCGCGGTCGCGAACTGGCGCGGGGTCATGCCGGCCATGGCGCGGAAGTCGGCCAGCATGTGCGGCTGGTCGTAGTAGCCGGCCGCCAGCGCCACCTCGACGGCGGGCAGCGCGCCCTCGTGCAGCAGCGCCAGGGCGTGCCGGAAACGGAGGATGCGCGCGTAGCGCTTGGGGCTGAAGCCGATCTGCTCGCGGAACCTGGCCACCAGGCGGCTGGTCGAGAGCCCGGTCTCGGCGCGCAGCGCGGCGATCGGGACCGTGCCGCCACTGCGCTCGATCGCCGCCGCGCTCCAGGCGACCGCGGGCTCGGCGACGCGGGCCGGCGCGAGGCGGGCGCGCGTCCAGTCGTGGACGATGCGGAACCGCTCGCCGACCGACGTCGCCCCGGCGACGCGCTCGGCGAGCTCGCGGGCGACGCGGCCGACGACGTCGTCGAGGCCGACCGTCAGGTCGCTGACCTCGGCCAGCGGCCGGGCGAGCAGCGCGTAGGCGCCCGCCGGCCGCAGGCGCAGTCCCAACGTCTCGTGGCTGGCCCCCATCTCGATCGCCAGCGGCCCGGAATGCAGGCCGCTCAGCGTGCCGCCGACGAAGCGCCCGACGCCGCGGCCCTCCACCAACCGCATCGGCTCGCCGAGCGTCACGATGAGCTCGACCATGCCGTTGGGGAAGATGCGCTTGCGCGGCAGGGCCGCCGAACCGGCGCTGTGCCACAGGCAGTCGACCAGTCCGGCGAGCAGCGGCGGCTTCCACTCGTGGTAGAGCCAGCGGCCGAGCGCGTCGTCGTGGTGGAGCGTCCGCATGCCGGGCGGCGTCGTGCCGCGCCGGCGCGCGGCAGCGCGCGGCGCCCGGCTCATTCGATCTTCCAGGTCGTTCCCTGGGGGCCGTCCTCGAGGACGACGCCCTTCGCCTTGAGCTCGTCGCGGATGGCGTCGGCGCGCCGGAAGTCCTTCGCCCGGCGCGCGGCGGCGCGATCGGCGATCAGCGCCTCGATCGCCGCCGGCGACAGCGCGCGATCCTCGAGGCCGCGCGCCTTGCCGCGCGCCACCCAGGCGCGCGGGTCCTGACCGGCGACGCCGAGCACCCCGGCCATCGCGGCGATCGCGGCGCGCGCGCCGGCGGCCTGCGGCCACTCGCCGGCGTCGGCGTGGCGGTTGAGGGCACGCACGGCGTCGAACAGCGTGGCGAGCCCGCGCGCGGTGTTGAAGTCGTCGTCCATGCCGGCGCGGAAGTCGTCGAGGCAGGCCTCGCGGACCGCCGCGTCGGGCGCGACCGGGTGCGCGGCCAGCGCCTCGTCGATGCGCGCCAGCGAGTCGTAGACGCGGTCGAGCGTGCGCTTGGTCTCGAGCAGGCGGTCGGGCTGGAAGTCGAGCGGCCCGCGGTAGTGGGTGCCGAGCACCAGCAGGCGCAGCGCCTCGCCGCCGACCTGCGCGGCCGCGTCGGCGACCGTCCACACGTTGCCGAGCGACTTCGACATCTTCTCGGTGCCGAGCGTCACCATGCCGTTGTGCAGCCAGTAGCGGGCGAGCTGGCAGCCCTTGGCGCCCTCGCTCTGCGCGATCTCGTTCTCGTGGTGCGGGAAGATCAGGTCGTTGCCGCCGCCGTGGATGTCGAACGGCTGCCCGAGGTACTTGCTGGCCATCGCCGAACACTCGATGTGCCAGCCCGGCCGGCCCGGCCCCCACGGGCTGTCCCAGAACGGCTCGCCGGGCTTGCTCGCCTTCCAGAGCGCGAAATCCATCGGATGGCGCTTCTGCTCGTCCACCTCGATGCGGGCGCCGGCCTGCATGTCCTCGAGTCGGCGACCGGAGAGCTGGCCGTAGGACGGCAGCTTGTCGACCGCGAAGTAGACGTCGCCGTTCGACGCGTACGCGAGCCCCTTCGCCTCCAGCTCGCGGATGAGGGCGATCATCTCCGCGATGTGCTCGGTGGCCTTCGGCTCGACGTCCGGCGCGGCGCAGCCGAGCACCTGCATGTCCTCGCGGAAGGACGCGATGTTCGCCTCCGACACCTCCTGGGCGGTGAGCCCGCGCTCCAGGCCGCGCTTGATGATCTTGTCGTCGACGTCGGTGAAGTTGCGGACGAACGTGACCTCGTAGCCGGAGAACCGCAGATAGCGGTAGATGACGTCGAAGCAGACCAGCGCCCGTGCGTGGCCGATGTGCGAGCGGTCGTAGACGGTGACGCCGCAGACGTACATGCCGACCTTCGGCGGGCGCAGCGGGCGGAAGTCCTCGAGCTGGCCGGTGAGGGTGTTGTGGACGCGGAGGGTCATGCGGAAGGCTGTTACGCTGTCAGGGGGTTAGGCTGTCAGGGGTCTGGAGAGCGGTATTGAGACGAGGCGCCTTCCTCTAACAGCCAACAGCCTGACAGCCAACAGCCTATTCCTCGTCTTCCCGCAGCTTCGCCAGCACGGAAAGATCCTCCAAGGTGGTCGTATCGCCGAGCGTCTCCCGGCCCGACGCGATGTCGCGCAGCAGGCGGCGCATGATCTTGCCGCTGCGCGTCTTCGGCAGGGCGTCGGCGTGGCGGAGGTCGTCGGGGCGGGCGAAGGCGCCGATCTCCTTGGCGACGTGCTCGCGCAACTCCTTCTCGAGCTCCTTGCTCCAGGTGTAGCCGGCCTCGAGCGACACGAAGGCGGCGATCGCCTGGCCCTTGAGGTCGTCCGGGCGGCCGACGACCGCGGCCTCGGCGACGGCGGGGTGGCTGACCAGGGCGCTCTCGACCTCCATGGTGCCGAGGCGGTGGCCGGAGACGTTCACCACGTCGTCGATGCGGCCCATGATCCAGTAGTAGCCGTCCTCGTCGCGGCGGGCGCCGTCGCCGGTGAAGTAGACGCCGTCGATCTGGCTCCAGTAGCTCTGCACGTAGCGGTCGGGGTCGCCCCAGATCGTCCGCAGCATGCCCGGCCACGGCTTGCGGATGACGAGGAATCCGCCCTGGTTGGCGCCGACCGGCTGGCCGTCGCGGGTCATGATGTCGGCGTCGATGCCGGGGAACGGCCGCGTCGCCGAGCCCGGCTTGGTCGGCGTCGCGCCCGGCAGCGGGGAGATGAGGATGCCGCCGGTCTCGGTCTGCCACCACGTGTCGACGATCGGGCAGCGGTCCTTGCCGATCTCCCGCCGGTACCAGATCCAGGCCTCGGGATTGATCGGCTCGCCGACCGAGCCGAGCAGGCGCAGGCGGTCGAGGCGGTGTTTGCGCGGCCACTCGCTGCCCCACTTCATGAACGAGCGGATCGCCGTCGGCGCGGTGTAGAGGATGCTGACGCCGTACTTGTCGATGATCTGCCACAGCCGGTCGGGCTGCGGCCAGTTGGGGGCGCCCTCGTACATCACCGTCGTCGCGCCGTTGGCGAGCGGGCCGTAGACCACGTAGCTGTGGCCGGTCACCCAGCCGATGTCGGCGGTGCAGAAGTAGGTGTCCTCGTCCCGCAGATCG